>DASPIO010000337.1:0-4209 GCA_035629155.1 Azospirillum sp.
CCAGGTTCACCGCGACCCGGATGCGGGTTTCGGTGGTGTTCCGCTCGATCGAGGCGCGTCGCGCGGCGGTGCTGCTCTGAGCCTTGTCCATGGCCGGGTTTTAGCAGGAACGCACGGCCTATGCCAGATGATGGGTGCCCGTGCGGCGCTTTTCTGTCATGCTCGCGGGGGTGGCATAACATCGTTTTTGCTCGCCCTGTCTACGCCTTATCCGAAGAGTGCATCCATGCAAGGTGCAAGAAGGACGCGACAGGCGCACTCCATTGACGGCAGCGATGGCGGGACCCATGATCCTGGTGTGGAAGCGCGCGTCGCCAGGCTGGAATCGGACATCGGCGAGATCAAGGATATCCTGCGCCGGCTTGAGCCTGTGTGGACGAAGACGCGCGACGATGTCCTGGAATTGAAGGGAAAGGTCGCGCGCGTCCCCTCGCTCTGGCAGATCGCCGGCACCATGCTGGCGATCAACGCGGGCATCGTGGCGGTGGCGGGACTGATCGTCGCGCTGCTGCGCAGCGCGTAGCGTTTCGCCGTAGGTTGGCGCCAAGCGCCAGCGCGGCCCAACAGCTCTCGCCACGGAAAGTACGACGACGTCACGCAAGCGCGCTGATGACGTGCGCCTGCAGCTTTCCCTCGACCGGGCCTGGGCCGAAGCGGCGGGTGAGCGCCTCTGCGACGTGCTCCGTCACCTCGTCGAGCCGGGCGGCGTCCCGCGCCTCGATCTCGTGGCGCAGCGGCGTCCCCTTGCAGAAGCCGGTGGCCGGATCGGCGGGGGACGCCGCCCGGCTGCGCAGGGTCACCGTCTCGATGTCCACGCGGCGGAAGCCGGCTGTGCGCAGTTCCTCGCGGATCCGCTCCGCATCGTGGTATCCGTGCGGCGTGCGCGCCATGAAGCGGGGCGGGTCGTGCGGGAAGAACGTGGCGAGGGCGTCGTTCACGGCGGCCGGGACGTCGTTTTCCTCGATGCGGTCCCACACGTTGAACAGGAACCGGCCGCCCGGCCGCAACATCCGGCGCGCTTCGGTGAATCCGGCCGTCTTGTCGGGGAAGAACATGACGCCGAACTGGCAGACGACCGCATCGAAGCCGGCGTCCTCGAACGGAAGGTTCAGGGCGTCCGCCTGCCGCCATGCGACGGGCGGCGCCTCCCTGTTCCGGGCCGCGTGGTCGAGCATCGGCTGGCTGAGGTCGGTCGCGGTGATGGCGCTTCCCGGCGCAAGGGCGCGGGCCAGCGCGCGCGTCACGATCCCCGTTCCCGCCGCCGTTTCGAGAACGTCGCCTTCGAATCCCGCGAGGCGTCTGGCCAGATCGAGGGCGTAGGGCTCGAAGAGCAGCGGCCCCAGGTAGCGGTCGTACAGCGCCGGGATCGAGCCGGCAAAGACCTTGTCCGCCTCGGTCATCGTGTCCACCGTGGCCCCGTTGCGCAGACGGGCAGCGTAGCCCTACCGAACGCGGCATCACGATGGGGATTCCGAGGGCGGGACAGGCGCATCCGGTCGACCGCCCGGCCAAATCCGGGATTGCTCCCATAACGGGCGCGCGATAGAGTTTTATACACCCATAACGCGCATACCCGGTTATGCCCCTCCTTCTGTTCGTGTTTCTGCTCGCCGCCTGCGCCGGTGGACCCGCCGTCGTGCCGCGTCCGTTGCCGGTCGCGCCGGTCGCACCGGGTTCGACCGAGACGATGCGGTTCGAGGACTTCGGCATGGGCAGCATGCGCCGGGGGCAGGAGATCGGCCGCTACGTCTGGGACATCGACTGTGGGCCGCCCTACAGCGCCGCCTACTGGACCACCGGGCGCAACCTGCGCCAAGGCGCGACCTGGGCCGAGCGCTTCTACGACGTCATGGCCGACGCCGGCTTCACGGTGGCCGGCGGGGAGGACCACTTCTTCGACAAGCGGGCGGCAGGCGCGCGGGCGCGCTTCGCCGTGCACGCGGAGCTGCGCGACGTGCGGCTGCGGCTGTGCAACTGGACCGACTGGCTGTTCGGCTGGGATAAGGGCATCCGCGGCGACGGCACCGTGCGCGTCGACTGGGCCGTCACCGTGCCGGAGGAGGAGCGGTTGGTCTATCGCGTCACCACCGTCGGCAGCGCCACGCTGAACCACGCCGTGCCGCAGGGCGACCTGCTGCTGATCGAGGAGGCCTACACCAACGCCGCCGTGGCGCTGGCCGCCGACGCCGGTTTCCGCGCGGCGCTGACGCGCGATGGCCCGGTGGTCCCGCCGGTCCTGTCCCCGTTCCAGGGCGGCGCCTCGCCGATTGCGACCGCTCCCACCGCGCCCATGCCCGATGCGTCCGTGCCCGATGCGTCCGTGCCGCTCGCCACGCCGGTGGCCTTGCGCGGCGTGCTGGAGGACAACGCGGCGCGCATCGCCGCCGCCTCGGCGCGGGTGGGGCGGGGGCGCGGCGTGGTGGTGGGGGAGGCCGGCGGGCGCTCCTACCTGCTGGTGCCCAACGCGGCGCTGGGGGAGGACGTGGAGGTGAGCGTCCGCCCCGCCGGGGGTCCGGCCCTGCGCGGCACGGTGGAGCGGCGCGACGCGCGTTCCGGCCTCTCCCTCGTGCGGGTGCCCGACCGGCTGCCGGCACTGCCCGTGCGGCTGGAGGAACCGGAGGTGAGCGAGCCGGTGTACGCGCTGGCCGATGGCGGCACGTCGTTCGCCGGCGGCATCCTCGCCGGCCGGGGGGAGGGCGTTCTGCACGCCGACCTGACGGGCGGGGAGGTAGCGCCCGGCGACCCGCTGCTGGACGAGGCCGGCAACCTGCTGGGCATCGCCGTGCCGGCATCCCCGCACGGCGGGCCGGCCGCCGCCGGGCTCGGCGTCTTCCTTCCCGCCGCCGTGGCGTTCGACACACTGGGGATCGCGGCGCCGGGGATCGGGCAGCCGGCTGGTCATAAGCCCAATCTTGACGGGCGGGGTATGCCTCCCACATAGACGCACATCCTTTTCCATACGGTCATCATGACGGCTCACGATCCCATCCAGTGGCACGGCACCACCATCCTGTCGGTCCGCAAGAACGGCACGGTGGTGATCGCCGGCGACGGCCAGGTCTCCCTCGGCCAGACGGTCATCAAGCACAACGCACGCAAGGTGCGGCGCCTCGCCGGCGGCGGGGTGATGGCCGGCTTCGCCGGTGCCACGGCCGACGCCTTCACCCTGTTCGAGCGGCTGGAGGCGAAGCTGGAGCAGCACCCCGGCCAGCTCACCCGGGCCTGCGTCGAGATGGCCAAGGACTGGCGCACCGACCGGTACCTGCGCCGGCTGGAGGCGATGATGGCGGTGGCCGACAAGACCGTCAGCCTCGTGCTGACCGGCAACGGCGACGTGCTGGAGCCGGAGGATGGCTTGATCGGCATCGGCTCCGGCGGCGCCTATGCCCTGTCGGCGGCACGCGCGCTGGTCGACGTGGACGGGCTGGACGCCGAGGCGATCGCCCGCAAGGCGATGAGGATCGCCGCCGGCATCTGCGTCTACACCAACGAAAACGTTGTCGTGGAAACCCTGTGATGACCTCCTTCAGCCCCCGCGAGATCGTCTCCGAACTCGACCGCTTCATCGTCGGCCAGCACGACGCCAAGCGCGCCGTCGCCATCGCGCTGCGCAACCGCTGGCGCCGCCAGCAGTTGCCCGAGGGCCTGCGCGAGGAGGTCCTGCCCAAGAACATCCTGATGATCGGCCCGACCGGTGTCGGCAAGACGGAGATCGCCCGGCGGCTGGCCAAGCTGGCCCAGGCGCCCTTCCTGAAGGTCGAGGCCACCAAGTTCACCGAGGTCGGCTACGTCGGCCGCGACGTCGAGCAGATCGTCCGCGACCTCGTCGAGATCGCCATCACCATGACCAAGGAGCGCCTGCGCAAGGAGGTCGCCGCCAAGGCCGAACTGCGCGCCGAGGAGCGCGTGCTGGACGCGCTGTGCGGCGAGCACGCCTCCACCGAGACGCGGCAGAAGTTCCGCAAGATGCTGCGCGAGGGCACGCTCAACGACAAGGAGATCGAGGTGCAGGTCGCCGACACCGGCGGCGGCATGCCCACCTTCGACATCCCCGGCATGTCCGGCGCCCAGATGGGCATGCTCAACCTCAACGACATGTTCGGCAAGATGATGGGCGGCCGCACCAAGCCGCGCCGCATGACCGTGGCCGAGAGCCACACCGTGCTGATGGCCGAGGAGTCGGACAAGCTGCTGGACCAGGAAAAGGTC
>DASPIO010000338.1:0-63135 GCA_035629155.1 Azospirillum sp.
CCTGGAGAAGAAGTGCATGCACGCCTGCCGCGACAGCTGGATGCTGGCGGTGGCGGAGAACGAGCACTTCGGCCTGACCAAGCGCGACATCACCCACAACATCAACTTCTTCATGAACGTGCCGGTCACGCCGGACGGCGGGCTGACATTTGCGGATGGGGTCAGCGGCCCCGGCAAGTACGTGGAGATGCGCGCGGAGATGGACGTGATCGTCCTCATCTCCAACTGCCCGCAGCTCAACAACCCCTGCAACGCCTACAACCCGACACCCATCGAGGTGCTGGTGTGGGACTCTTCGTCCTCTGGGGCGGCGTGAGGGGAGCGGCCATGTTCACCAAGGTCCTGATCGCCAACCGCGGCGAGATCGCCTGCCGCGTCATCCGCACGCTCGACCGCATGGGCATCGCCTCGGTCGCCGTGTATTCCGAGGCCGACGCCCACTCCCTGCACGTGGCGCTGGCGGGCGAGGCCGTCTGCATCGGCCCGGCGGCCGTGTCGGAAAGCTACCTGAACGCCGAACGCATCCTGGAGGCGGCGAAGGCGACGGGCGCGCAGGCCATCCACCCGGGCTATGGCTTCCTGTCGGAGAACCCCGGCTTCGCCGAGGCGTGTGCTGCCGCCGGCATCGCCTTCATCGGCCCGACGCCGGAGCAGATGCGCGCCTTCGGCCTGAAGCACACGGCGCGTGAACTGGCCGAGCGGAGCGGCGTGCCGCTGTCGCCGGGCAGCGGGCTGCTGGACGACGTGGCGCATGCGAAGGCGGAGGCCGCGCGCATCGGCTATCCGGTGATGATCAAGAGCACGGCCGGCGGCGGCGGCATCGGCATGCAGCTCTGCCGCGATCCCGAGCAGCTTGAGGGCATGTTCGAGGCGGTTTGCCGCCTGTCGCGCAACAACTTCAAGGACGGCGGCGTCTACCTGGAGAAGTTCGTCGAGCGCGCCCGCCACATCGAGGTGCAGATCTTCGGCGACGGCAAGGGCACGGTGGTGGCGCTGGGCGAGCGCGACTGCTCCGCCCAGCGGCGCAACCAGAAGGTCGTCGAGGAGACGCCGGCCCCCGGCATTTCCGAAGACCTGCGCCGCAGCCTGTTCGAGGCGGCGGGGCGGCTGGGCCGCGCCGTGAACTACCAGTCCGCCGGCACGGTGGAGTTCGTCTACGACGACGCGGCGGGCGAGGCGTACTTCCTGGAGGTCAACACCCGGCTGCAGGTCGAGCACGGCGTGACCGAGGAGGTCACCGGCATCGACCTCGTGGAATGGATGATCCGGCAGACGGCCGGTGAAACGCTGCCGCTGGCTGAGTTCGCCGGGAAGGCGCGCGGTGCTTCGATCCAGGTGCGCGTTTACGCGGAGGATCCCGGGCGCAACTTCCGACCCTCGTCCGGCATCCTGACCGAGGCCGTGTTTCCCGAGGACGCGCGCGTCGAGACCTGGGTGGAGCAGGGCAGCGAGGTCACGCCCTTCTACGATCCGCTGGTCGCCAAGATCATCGTGCGCGGGGATGACCGCGCCGAGGCGTTGGCGAAGCTGCGGGGCGCACTGGCGCGCTGCCGGCTGGCGGGGATCGAGACGAACCTCGGCTACCTGCGCCAGTTGGCGGCCGACCCGGCGTTCGCGGCGGGCGGCATCACCACGCGCACCCTGGAGACCTTCGCCTACACCGCGCGCACGGTGGAGGTTGTGACGCCCGGCACGCTGACGACCGTGCAGGATTACCCCGGCCGCATCGGCTATTGGGAAGTCGGCGTGCCGCCGTCGGGGCCGATGGACCCGCTGGCCTTCCGCCTGGGCAACACGGTGCTGGGCAACCCGGAGGGGGCGGCGGGCCTGGAGATCACCGTGTCCGGCCCGACGCTGAGCTTCAACGCGGCCGCCGTCGTCTGTCTGGCCGGTGCGGAGATGCCGGCGGACATCGACGGGACGCCGGTGCCGTACTGGCGGCCGGTCGAAGTGCCGGCGGGTGCGATGCTGCGCATCGGTACGCTGAGCGGGGCGGGCTGTCGCGCCTACCTGCTGGTGCGCGGCGGGCTGGACGTGCCGGACTACCTGGGCAGCAAGTCCACGTTCACGCTGGGCAGGTTCGGCGGGCACGGCGGGCGGGCGCTGCTGCCCGGCGACGTGCTGCACCTGGGCGACGCACCGGCCGGGCCGATCCAGGCGCTGAGCGAGGACGAGATCCCGGCGCACAGGCACGCGTGGGAGGTCGGCGTGCTGTACGGCCCGCACGGCGCGCCGGACTTCTTCACGGAGGAGGACATCGCCACCTTCTTCGCCGCCGACTGGGAGGTGCACTACAACTCCAGCCGCACCGGCGTGCGCCTGATCGGGCCGAAGCCCCAGTGGGCGCGCAAGGACGGCGGCGAGGCGGGGCTGCACCCTTCCAACATCCACGACAACGCCTACGCCATCGGCACCATCGACTTTACCGGCGACATGCCGGTGATCCTGGGACCGGACGGCCCGAGCCTGGGCGGCTTCGTCTGCCCGGCGACCATCGCCAGCGCCGAGCTGTGGAAGATCGGCCAGCTCCGGCCGGGGGACAAGGTGCGGTTCAGGCGGCTCCTTTCCCCCTCTCCCGCCCCGGGAGAGGGAGGGGCCCGCGCGCATGCGCGGGAGGGTGAGGGTGCGTCCAAGGATCCTTGCCTTTACCCTCACCCGGCGCCTTCGGCGCCACCCTCTCCCGGGGCGGGAGAGGGTTTGGGGGGCGCCATCCTCCACACCCTTCCCGCCACCGACGCCCGGCCCGCCGTGGTGTACCGCCGCGCCGGGGACGCCTACCTGCTGGTCGAGTACGGCCCGCTGGTGCTGGACTTGGCGTTGCGTTTCCGGGTACACGCGCTCCAGCAATGGCTGGCGGCGCAGGCATTGCCGGGGATCATCGACGTCACGCCGGGCATCCGGTCGCTACAGATCCATTACGACAATACGGTGCTGCCGCTGCCGACGCTGCTCGACCGGCTGGTGGCGGCCGAGGACGCGCTGCCCGCCGTGGACGATCTGGAGGTGCCGACGCGCATCATCCACCTGCCGCTGTCGTGGGACGACGAGGCGACGCGGCTGGCGATATCGAAGTACATGCAGTCGGTGCGCGCCGACGCGCCGTGGTGCCCCAGCAACATCGAGTTCATCCGCCGCATCAACGGGCTGGACGACATCGAAGCGGTGAAGGAGATCGTCTTCGGCGCCAGCTACCTCGTGCTGGGATTGGGCGACGTGTACCTGGGGGCACCCGTGGCGACGCCGGTGGACCCGCGCCACCGCCTCGTCACCACCAAATACAACCCGGCGCGCACCTGGACGCCGGAGAACGCGGTGGGCATCGGCGGGGCGTACATGTGCGTCTACGGCATGGAGGGGCCGGGCGGCTACCAGTTCGTCGGCCGCACCTGCCAGATGTGGAACACGCACAAGGCGACCGACGCCTTCGAGCCGGGCAAGCCCTGGCTGCTGCGCCACTTCGACCAGATCCGCTTCTTCCCCGTGAGCCACGAGGAGCTGATGCGGTTCCGCGCCGACTTCCCGCTGGGCCGCGCCAAGCTGCGCATCGAGGAGGAGACGTTCCGCCTCGCCGACTACCGCCGCTTCCTGGCGGACAACCGGGAGAGCATCGCCGCCTTCAAGGCACGCCAGCAGGCCGCCTTCGAGGAGGAGCGGGCGCGCTGGGAGGCGGCCGGGCAGAACGCCTACGTCTCCGAGGTCGCCGACGATGCCGGGGCCGAGGCGCACGGCGACCTGCCGCCGGGCAGCGAGGCGGTGCCCAGCCCGGTGCCGGGCAGCGTGTGGAAGATCGCGGCCGAGCCGGGCGCAGTGGTGAAGGCCGGCGACCCGCTGCTGATCGTCGAATCCATGAAGATGGAGATCACCGTGGCCGCGCACGCCGACGGCACGCTGGCCGAGATCCGCTGTGCGGAAGGGCAGGCGGTGACGCTGGGCCAGACGCTGGCCGTCCTCCTCCCCGCCGCCGCGTGAAAGGACAGAGCATGACCGTACAAAGCCTGGAAATCGCGGTCCTCGCCAGGGCCTACGCCGACGGCAGCCTGACGCCGGCCGCGGTGCTGGACGCCGTGCATGACCGTATCGCCGCGATGGGCGAGCGGCCGGTGTGGATACACCCGCTGTCCCGCGCCGAGACGGGCAAGCGTCTGGCCGCCGCCGAGGCGCGGCGCCGGGCGGGGGAGGCGCTGCCGCTGTTCGGCATCCCCTTCGCGGTGAAGGACAACATCGACGTGGCCGGCCTGCCGACCACCGCCGGCTGCCCGGAGTTCGCCTACACCCCCGACCGCTCCGCCACGGTGGTGGAGCGGCTGGAGGCGGCGGGCGCCATCCTGGTCGGCAAGACCAACCTGGACCAGTTCGCCACCGGGCTGGTCGGCACGCGCTCGCCCTATGGCGCGTGTTCGTCGGTGTTCGACCCGCGCTATGTGTCGGGCGGGTCCAGCTCCGGGTCCGGCGTGGCGGTGGCGGCGGGGCTGGTCAGCTTCGCGCTGGGCACCGACACGGCGGGGTCGGGGCGGGTGCCGGCGGCCTTCAACAACATCGTCGGGCTGAAGCCCACCAAGGGCATGGTCAGCGCCGCCGGCGTGGTGCCGGCCTGCCGCACGCAGGACTGCGTGTCGATCTTCGCCGGCACGGCGGGCGACGCGCTGGCCGTGCTGGGCGTGGCCGGGGCGTACGATCCGGCCGATCCGTATTCGCGCACGGCACCCGCCGGGGCGGCGCTGCCGGCGGCGCTGCCGCCGGGCTTCCGCTTCGGCGTGCCGGCGGACGGTCTGGAGTTCTTCGGCGATGAGGCGGTCGCCGCGCTGTTCGCCGCCGCTATCGACCGGCTGGAGGCGCTGGGCGGCACGCGGGTGGCGGTGGACTACACGCCGTTCCGCGACGCCGCACAGCTTCTCTACTCCGGCCCCTGGGTGGCGGAGCGGCTGGCCGCCATCCGGTCGTTCGCCGCGACGAACGCCGAGGCCATCCACCCGGTGGTGCGCGGCATCGTCCTGGGTGCGGACAAGATCGGCGCCGCCGACGCCTTCGCCGGCTTCTACAAGCTGGCGGAGCTGACCCGCCGGGCGGAGGCGGAGTGGGCGAAGATGGACGTGCTGCTGCTGCCCACCACCGGCACCACCTACACCATCGACGACGTGCTGGCCGATCCGGTGCGGCTGAACAGCAACCTGGGCTACTACACCAACTTCGTGAACCTGATGGACCTGTCGGCCATTGCCGTGCCGGCCGGGTTCCGCGCCAACGGCCTGCCGTTCGGCGTCACGCTGATCGGCCGGGCCTTCGCGGACGGCGCGCTGGCGGCGCTGGGCGACCGCCTCCACCGCGCGCAGGTGCTGCCCATCGGCGCCACCGGCCACCTGCCGGCGGGGCCGGCGCCGGACGTGGAGCGCGCGGCGCCGGGCACCGTGCGCCTCGCTGTCGTGGGCGCGCACCTCACCGGCCAGCCGCTCAACCACCAGCTCACCGGCCGCGGGGCGCGGCTGGTGCGCACGGCGCGCACGGCCGAGGGCTACCGCCTCTACGCGCTGGCCGGGACGGTGCCGGCCAAGCCGGGTCTGGCGCGCGACCCCAGCGGCGCTGGCGGCATCGAGGTGGAGGTGTGGGAGCTGGAGGAGGCCGCCTTCGGCCGCTTCGTGGCCGAGGTGCCCGCACCCATGGCGATTGGCACCGTCACGCTGGAGGACGGCGGGGCGGTGAAGGGCTTCGTGTGCGAACCCATCGCGCTGAAAGGCGCGGAAGACATCACCCGCTTCGGCGGCTGGCGCCGCTGGCTGGCGCGGTAACCACTCTCAGGATCAAAGGAGCTTTGCAGATGCGGACCTTGCTCAAGCGCGTCGTGTGCGGCGTGGCCCTCGCGGCGGCCGTGGTGGTCACCGCCCAATCGCCGTCCTTCGCGGCGGAGAAGAAGAACTTCCGCGTGGCGTGGTCGATCTACGCCGGCTGGATGCCGTGGGGCTATGCCGCCGACAGCGGCATCATGAAGAAATGGGCCGACAAGTACGGCATCAAGGTCGAGATCGTGCAGATCAACGATTACGTCGAATCCATCAACCAGTACACGGCCGGCGCCTTCGACGGCTGCGTCATGACCAACATGGACGCGCTGACCATCCCGGCGGCCGGCGGCGTCGACACCACCGCGTTGATCGCCGGCGACTATTCCAACGGCAACGACGGCGTGGTCCTGAAGAAGGGCAAGACCCTGAAGGACATCAAGGGCCAGAAGGTCAATCTGGTCGAGCTGTCGGTATCGCATTACCTGCTGGCCCGCGCGCTGGACACGGTGGGGCTGAAGGAGCGGGACGTGACGGTGGTGAACACCGCGGACGCCGACATCGTGTCGGCCTTCTCCTCGTCGGCCGACGTCACCGCCGCGGTCACCTGGAACCCGCAGTTGAGCGAGGTGGCCAAGGTCCAGGGCGCCACCATGGTCTTCGACAGCTCCAAGGTGCCGGGCGAGATCATCGACCTGATGGTCGTCAACACCGCCACGCTGAAGGACAATCCCAACTTCGCCAAGGCGCTTGTTGGGGCGTGGTACGAGATCATGGGCCTGATGACCAAGCCCGACACGCCGGCCGGCAAGGCGGCGCTGGAGGCGATGGCGAAGGCGTCGGGCACCGACCTCGCCGGCTATCAGGCGCAGCTCGCCACCACGAAGATGTTCTACACCCCGGCGGAGGGTGCCGCCTTCGCCACCGGCGGCGACCTGATCAAGACCATGGACCTCGTGCGCACCTTCTCCTTCGACCACGGCCTGCTGGGCGAGGGGGCGAAGAGCCGCGACGCGGTGGGCATCGCCTTCCCCGCCGGCGTGGTGCTGGGCGACGCCAAGAACGTCAAGCTGCGCTTCGACGCCGACGCGATGAAGCTCGCCGCCGACGGGAAGCTCTGATCGATGCGCCGGATCATCAACCGGCGCCCCGGCCGGGGAGGCGTCCTGTTCTGGGGCGCCCTCCCGTTCCTGGCGGCGTGCGCCGCCTATGCGGTCGCCTCGGCGCTGCGGCTGGCGGAGAACCCCAACGACAAGCTGCTGCCGCCGCTTTCCAACATGGTCGCCGCCGTGGGACGCATGGCCTTCACGCCCGACGCGCGGACCGGCGACTACCTGATGTGGGTGGACACGGTCGCCAGCCTGCACCGGCTGGGCCTGGGGCTTGGCGTGGCGACGGCGCTGGCGTTGGTGATCGGCATCGGCATGGGCCTGATTCCCTACGTGCGGGCGGGGCTGTCGCCGTTCGTCGCCATGCTGTCCATGGTGCCGCCGATGGCGGTGCTGCCCGTGCTGTTCATCGTCTTCGGCCTTGATGAGTTGTCCAAGGTGGTGCTGATCGTGGTGGGCGTGGCGCCGTTCCTGGTCCGCGACCTCGCCATGCGGGTGGGCGAGATGCCGCGCGAACAACTGATAAAGGCGCAGACGCTGGGGGCGTCGACGTGGCAGATCGTCGTGCGGGTGGTGCTGCCGCAGGTGGTGCCGCGGCTGGCCGACGCCCTGCGGCTGTCGCTGGGGCCGGCGTGGCTGTTCCTCATCTCGGCCGAGGCCATCGCGGCGACGGAGGGGCTGGGCTACCGCATCTTCCTGGTGCGGCGCTACATGGCGATGGACGTGATCCTGCCGTACGTCGCCTGGATCACGCTGCTGGCCTTCGCGTCCGACTACCTGCTGCGCCGCTTCAACGATGTGTGCTTCCCGTGGCTCAAGGCCGGAAAGGGGTCGTCATGAGCACCGTCACCGTCCGCGACCTGTGGATGGAATATCCGAACCAGGTGGTGCTGGAGCGCGTCAACCTGGAGATCCCGTCCGGCGAGTTCTGCGCGCTGGTCGGCCCCTCGGGGTGCGGCAAGACCACCTTCCTGCGCCTGCTGCTGGGCGAGGAGAGCCCGACGCGCGGGGCGATCGAGCTGGACGGCGCCCCTCTGGTGGCCGAGCCGGGGCCGGACCGTGGTGTGGTGTTCCAGCGCTATTCCGTCTTCCCGCACCTGACGGTGCTGGAGAACGTCATTCTGGGCCGCGAATTCCAGGGCTCGCGTCTGCTGGGCCGGCTGTTCGGCGCCCAGCGCCGCGCGGCGATGGAGGAGGGGCGGGGGGTGCTGGAGGCGGTGGGCCTCGGCAACCACCTGTCCAAGTACCCGGCGGAACTGTCGGGCGGCATGCAGCAGCGCCTCGCCATCGCCCAGGCGCTGATCCTGAAGCCCAAGGTCCTGCTGCTGGACGAGCCGTTCGGCGCGCTCGACCCCGGCACCAAGGCGCAGATGTACGAGTTGCTGCTGCGCCTGTGGGCGGACGAGAAGATGACCGTCTTCATGGTCACCCACGATTTGAAGGAGGGCTTCACGCTGGGCACGCGCGTGCTGGCCTTCGACAAGGTGCGCGTCGATCCGACCGATCCGGGCGCCTATGGGGCGACGGTGACCTACGACCTGCCGCTGACGGAGAAGAAGGCGGTGGGGGTACGGTTGCAGGCTGTTTCGTAGGTTGGGTTGAGCGCCAGCGAGAACCCAACGTGTTCGCCATGCGAAGGATGTTGGGTTTCAACCCAACCTACGAATTGGCCGTCACGCTGACCTCCACCGTCATGCCCAGGAAATCGGCGGGGGCGCCGAACCAGCTTCCCGACACCGGGATCGCCTGCGAGGGATCGCGGGATACCGCGACGCGCAGCAGGTGCTTGCCGCCGATGATGCCGTTGGTCGGGTCGAACTCCACCCAGCCGGCCCCCGGCAGGTAGACCTGCACCCAGGCGTGCGTCGCGCCCGCGCCCACCGTGCCGGCTTCCGCCCCGTCCACCGCCGGATCGTAGAGGTAGCCGCTGACGAACCGCGCGGCGAGGCCCAGGCTGCGCACCGCCTCCATCATCAACAGCGCGAAGTCGCGGCAACTGCCGCTGCGCGTCTCCAGCGTCTCGACCGGGGACCGCGTGCCCTCCGCGTCGCGGGCGGCGTAGGTGAAGCCCTCCTTGATGCCCAGGGTCATGCGCTCCAGCATGGTGCGCGTCTCGACCAGGGCACTCTCGCTTGCCGGGTCGGGGACGACGAAGGTCTTCGCCCACGCGTCCACCGTGTGCTCGGCGTCGGGATAGTGGCGCAGCATGGTGCGGGCGAGGTCGGGGGCCTCTTCCGCCGCGTAGCTGAAGGGGTAGGTGCGGGCGTACTCCTCGACCGTGTAATCCGGTTCGTCGAGCGGATAATGCTCCACCTGCAGCTCGCTGACGACGGACAACTCCGTGGCCGCGCCCTCGAAGGAGGCGATGGCGATGGAGTTGCCGAACACGTCGTGCAGCCAGCGCAAAGACGACGGCGGCGGGCTGATGGTCAGGCTGCTGCCGCGCAGCTTCATGTCGTGACTGCCGCGCGGGCGGACCATCAGCCGGTGGTCGCCGAAGGTCACCGGGTTGGCGTAGCGGTAGGTTGTCACGTGGCGGATGCCGAACGTCTGCATGGTCTGTCCACGGGTGCCTGGGGGTGTGCGGGGCCGCAGGGTAACCGCCGCTCGCGGTGTTTGTTCCCTGGCCGGGAATTGCCCGAAAAACGGGCAAACGACCGCCGCGTGGGCGCCGGCGTGCATCGGCTTCGGGCGGCGGACCCTCAACCGTCGCGGGCAGCGCCGCGCCATTGCACGCCGGGCGGGGCTGGCATGGGAGTTGCTGCCGATCGGGGAAACACTGCTGGGGTGACCATGACTTACTGCGTCGGGCTGTTGCTGAACGACGGCCTCGTCTTCGCCTCGGACTGCCGGACCAACGCCGGCATCGACAACATCGCCACGTACCGCAAGACGAAGGTGTTCGCGAAGGATGGCGAGCGGGTGCTGGTCTTCCTGTCGGCGGGCAACCTCGCCGTGACGCAGGCGGCGCTGTCGCTGCTGGAGGAGGGCACGCGGGGCAAGAAGGGCAGCAACATCCTCAAGGCCCCCACCATGTTCCAGGTGGCGCGGCTGGCCGGCGAGGCGTTTCGCGAGGTGCACCGCATCGACGCCGAGCACCTGAAAAAGCACAACTACGACTTCAACGCCACGCTGCTGCTGGGCGGTCAGATCAAGGGCGAGGCGCCGCGCCTGTTCCAGATCTACGCCGCCGGCAACTTCATCGAGGCGATGCCCGACACCCCCTACTTCCAGATCGGCGAGACCAAGTACGGCAAGCCGGTGTTCGACCGCCTGCTGACGCAGAGCATGAGTCTGGCCGAGGCCGCCAAGCTGACGCTGATCTCCTTCGATTCGACGATCCGCAGCAACCTGTCGGTCGGCCTGCCCATCGACATGACGTGCTACCGCCGCGACACGCTGCGCCCCGGCTACCAGGAGCGCTTCACCGAAGGGCATCCCTATCTGGCGGAGATCCGCCGCCGCTGGGGCGAAGCGCTGCGCCGCTCCTTCGAGGACATAGCGCCTTTGCCCATGGACGAAGCCACCCCAGCCTTGGAGAGCGTGCGATGACCATCCGCGTCGGCCTCACGCACCGCACCGAATACAAGTACGACCGGCCCGTCACGCTGTCGCCGCAGGTGGTGCGGCTGCGCCCGGCGCCGCACGCGCGCACGCCGATCCTGTCCTATTCCCTGAAGATCACGCCGGAGGAGCACTTCCTCAACTGGCAGCAGGACCCGCAGGGGAACTGGCTGGCCCGGCTGGTCTTTCCCGAGCGCACGACGGAGTTCACGGTCACCGTGGACGTCGTCGCCGATATGTCGGTGATGAATCCGTTCGACTTCTTCCTGGAGCCGAGTGCCGAGACCTTCCCCTTCACCTACCACCCGGATCTGGCGCACGAACTGGCGCCCTACCGCCTGTGCGAACCGGCGGGGCCGGAGCTGGCCGCCTTCCTGGAGACGGTGGACCGCCGCGAGAAGCAGACCACCAACTTCCTGGTCGATCTGAACCAGCGCCTGCAAGCGGAGATCGGCTACGTCATCCGCATGGAGCCGGGCGTCCAGACCTGCGAGGAGACGCTGGGCAAGCGCACGGGATCGTGCCGCGACAGCGCGTGGCTGCTGGTGCAGGTGCTGCGCCACCTGGGCTTCGCGGCGCGCTTCGTGTCCGGCTACCTGATCCAGCTCGTGCCCGACGTGAAGCCGCTGGACGGGCCGGCCGGGCCGCCGGCCGACTTCACCGACCTGCACGCCTGGACCGAGGTCTATTTGCCCGGCGCCGGCTGGATCGGCCTCGACCCCACCTCCGGCCTGCTGGCGGGGGAGGGGCACATCCCGCTGGCCTGCTCGCCCGATCCGACCAGTGCGGCCCCCATCACCGGGCTGGTGGGGGAGTGCGAGGTCGCGTTCGGCCACCACATGGAGGTGACGCGCCTCTACGAGACGCCGCGCGTCACCAAGCCCTACACCGACGCGCAGTGGCAGGCCATCGACGCCCTGGGGGCCGCCATCGACGCCAGGCTGAACGCGGGCGACGTGCGCCTGACCATGGGCGGCGAACCCACCTTCGTCTCCATCGACGACATGGACGGCGCCGAGTGGAACACCGAGGCGCTGGGGCCGACCAAGCGCGTGCGCGCGGCCGAGCTGCTGCTGCGCCTGCGCGACCGCTTCGCGCCGGGAGCCGTGGTCACCTTCGGGCAGGGCAAGTGGTATCCGGGTGAATCGCTGCCGCGCTGGGCCTTCGCGCTGCACTGGCGCACCGACGGCAAGCCGCTGTGGCGCGAGCCGGCCCTGATCGCCGACGAGGCGAAGGACTACAAGCCGACATCCCGGACGGCGCGCGCCTTCGGCGAGGCGCTGGCCAAGCGGCTGGCGGTCGATCCCGCCTACCTGCGCCCGGCCTACGAGGACCCGGTGCACTACGTCCTGCGCGAACACGCGCTGCCGCCCAACGTCGACCCGTTCGACGCCAAGCTGGACGACCCGGAGGAGCGGGCGCGGCTGGCGCGGGTGTTCGCCCGCGGGCTGGACGCCGTGGTGGGCTACGCGCTGCCTTTGCAGCGGTGGAACGCGGCGGACGGACGACGCTGGGTCACCGGGCCGTGGCCGACGCGGCGCGAGCGCATGTGCCTGCTGCCCGGCGATTCGCCCATGGGGTTCCGCCTGCCGCTGCACTCCCTGCCATGGATCCCGCCGGCCGACTACCCGCACCTGAGCGAGGCCGACCCGTTCGAGGAGCGCGGACCGCTTCCCGATCCGCCGCACGCCGGCCAGCACTACCGCGCCGGCGCGCCGGTGCCGACCTGGGGGCAGGGCGAGCAGCGCCGCGGCCAAATGGAGGATGTGAAGGAGACCGATCACGGCCTTGTCGCCGACAACGTGCGCACCGCGCTGTGCGTCGAGCCGCGCGACGGCCGGCTGTGCGTCTTCCTGCCGCCGGTCGAGCGGGCCGAGGATTACGTGGAACTGATCGCGGCGGTCGAGGACGCGGCCGCCACGGCCGGCGTGCCGGTGCACGTCGAGGGCTACCCGCCGCCGCACGACAGCCGCCTGAACGTCATCAAGGTCACCCCCGACCCCGGCGTGATCGAGGTGAACGTGCACCCCGCCACCTCGTGGGAGCACCTGAAGGACATCACGCTGGGGGTCTATGAGGAGACGCACCAGTCGCGCCTGGGCACCGAGAAGTTCATGGTCGACGGGCGCCACGTCGGCACCGGCGGCGGCAACCACATCGTCGTGGGCGGCTCCTCCGCCGCCGACAGCCCGTTCCTTCGCCGGCCGGACCTGCTGGGCAGCCTGATCCGCTACTGGATCAATCACCCCAGCCTGTCCTACCTGTTCTCCGGCCTGTTCATCGGCCCGACCAGCCAGGCGCCGCGCGTGGACGAGGCGCGCGACGACGCGCTTTACGAGCTGGAGATCGCGCTGGGCCAGTTGCCGGGCCTGGGCGCCCCGGTGCCGCCGTGGGTGGTGGACCGGGTGCTGCGCAACGTGCTGGTGGACGTCACCGGCAACACGCACCGCACCGAGATCTGCATCGACAAGCTCTATTCGCCGGACGGCCCCACCGGCCGCCTGGGGCTGGTGGAGTTCCGCGCCTTCGAGATGCCGCCGCACGCGCGCATGAGCCTTGCCCAGCAGCTTCTGCTGCGCGGGCTGATCGCGCGCTTCTGGGCGAAGCCCTACAAGGCGCCGCTGGTGCGCTGGGGCAACGCGCTGCACGACCGCTTCATGCTGCCGCACTACGTCTGGGCCGACTTCCGCGACGTGCTGGACGACATGAAGCGCGCCGGCTTCCCCTTCATGGAGGACTGGTACGCCCCGCACTTCGAATTCCGCTTCCCGGCCATCGGCACCATCGAGCGCGCCGGCATCGTGATGGAACTGCGCACGGCGCTGGAGCCCTGGCACGTGATGGGCGAGGAGGCGGGCGGCGGCGGCACCGTGCGCTATGTCGACTCGTCGCTGGAGCGGCTGCAGGTGAAGGTCTCCAACCTCGTGCCCGGACGGCACTGGGTCGCCTGCAACGGCCGGCGCGTGCCGCTGCACCCCACCGGCCGGCCCGGCGAGTTCGTGGCCGGCGTGCGCTATCGCGCGTGGCAGCCGGCGTCGTGCCTGCACCCGACCATCGGCGTGCACACGCCGCTGGAGTTCGACATGGTGGACGGCTGGAACGGCCGCTCCGTCGGCGGTTGCACCTACCACGCGGCTCATCCGGGCGGGCGCAACTACGACACCTTCCCGGTCAACGCCTTCGAGGCTGAGGCGCGGCGCCGGGCGCGGTTCTTCGACCACGGGCATCATCCGGGCGGGCTGAACGCGGCGCCCGAGAAGCCGAATCCGGAGTTCCCGTTGACGCTCGACCTGCGGCTGACGTAACCGTGGTGGACGGTTTACTCGCAACCCCGGTGCCCGTCATCGCGTCCGAACCCCTGACCCCGACTTCGAAACCGGGAGCGGCCTATCCGCTCCACCACGGTTACCCCCGGCCGACCGGCGGCTGTGACGAGATGATGGGGGCGGACGGCGCCGTGCGCCCCTATTGGGAGGAGTTCGTCGAGGGGCTGGCGGCGCTGCCGGCGGAGGAGATGAACCGCCGCTGGGAGCGCGGCCAGCGGCTGATCGCCGACAACGGCGTCACCTTCCACGTGCACGGCGACCCGCAGGGGCTGGAGCGGCCCTGGCAGCTCGACCCCATGCCGCTGCTGCTGGAGGCGGCGGAGGGGCGGGCGCTGGCGGCGGCGCTGGAGCAGCGGGCGCGCCTTCTGAACCTGATCCTCGCCGACCTGTACGGCGAGCGGCGGCTGGTGCGTGACGGGCTGCTGCCGCCGACGCTGGTGTTCGGGCATCCCGGTTACCTGCGCGCCTGCCATGGCGTCGTGCCGCCCGCCGGCATCTTCCTGCACCTTTACGCCGCCGACCTGGCCCGCACCCGCGATGGCGGCTGGACCGTGATGGGGGATCGCACGGACGCGCCGGCCGGCATCGGCTACGCGCTGGAGAACCGGCACATCACCACGCGCATCCTGTCGGAGTTCTTCCGCAGCTCGCGCGTGCAATGGCTGATGCCCTTCGTGCAGGTGCTGCGCGACACGCTGCTGTCGCTGTCGCCGCGCCGCTTCGACACGCCGCGCCTCGTCCTGCTCAGCCCCGGCACCGCCGCCGGCAGCGGCTTCGAGCACGCCTACCTCGCCCGCCTGCTCGGCTGCGCGCTGGTGGAAAGCGAAGACCTGACGGTACGCGACGAGCGGGTGCTGCTGAAGACGCTGGACGGGCTCCAGCCCGTGGACGTCATCCTGCGTCACACACCCGCGCACCTGTGCGACCCGTTGGAGCTGGATTCGCGCTCCGACCTCGGCGTGGCGGGCATGGTGCAGGCGGTGCGCGCGGGATCGGTGACCATCGCCAACGCGTTGGGCTGCGGCGTGTTGGAAACGCCGGCACTGGCCGTCTTCCTGCCGCGCCTGGCGCGGGACCTGCTGGGCGAGGATTTGAAGCTGCCGTCCGTGCGGACGTGGTGGTGCGGGGACGAGACGGCGCGCCGCCATGTGCTGGCCAACCTCGATCGGCTGGTGATCCGCCCGGCCTACGACCTGCGCGCCCCCGCCGTCCTCGGCGACACGCTGGCGGCGGCGGAGCGCGAGGCGCTGGCGGCCCGCATCGCCGCGCGCCCGCACGCCTACGTGGCGCAGGAGCCGGTCAGCCCGTCCACCGCGCCCGTGTGGGTGGGCGGGCGGCTGGAGCCCAAGCCCATGGTGCTGCGCGCGTTCATGGCGGCGCAGGGGGCGGCGCAGGGGGCGGCGCAGGGCGACGGCTACCGCGCCATGCCCGGCGGGCTGGCGCGCGCGTCCTCGGCGCGCGACCTGACGAACGCGGCCCTGCAGGGGGGCGGCGAGGGCGGCAGCAAGGACACCTGGGTGATGTCCGACGCGCCGCAAGCCCCGCGGCGCTCGGCCCCGCCGGCGGCCGCGCCCGTGCGCCTCGTGCGCGGCGGGCGCGACCTGCCGAGCCGCGTGGCCGACAACATGTTCTGGTTCGGCCGCTACCTGGAGCGCAGCGAGGGCATCACCCGCATGCTGCGCACCGTCTACGTCCAGGTGGAGGAAAGCGCGAGCGGCGCCGTCGGCGCGGGCGGCGAGACGCTGGCGCCGCTCTCCGGCATCCTCAGCCTCCTGGGCCTGCACCCGGCGCGCGCGCAGGCCGGCACGGTGGCCGACGCGGCGGCGCTGCTGGGCCGCCAGCAGTTCGACCCGGCCTACGGCACGGGGCTGGTGGCCAACATGGGGCGGCTGCTGCGCGTGGCGGCGCGCGTGCGCGACCGCCTGTCGCTGGACACCTGGCGCAACGTGCAGCGGCTGAACGCCGCCGCCCACCGGCTGGAGCCCGCGGCGGCCACCGACGTGGGCGAGGTGCTGGGGGCGCTGAACGGCCTGATCCTGATGCTGGAGGCGTCGAGCGGGCTGGTGTTGGAGAACATGACGCGCGGCCTGGGCTGGCGCTTCCTCGACATCGGCCGGCGGATGGAGCGGGCGTTGCATCTGATCGACCTGCTGTCGGGCGTGCTGAACCTGCGCGGCGGCGACATGGCGGTGGGATTGGACGCGCTGCTGGCGGTGTCGGACAGCGGCATGACCTACCGCTCGCGCTATTTCCCGACGCCGCAGTTCGCGCCGGTGCTGGACCTGCTGCTGTGCGACGACAGCAACCCGCGCTCCGTCGCCTTCCAGTTCGCGGCGCTGGCCGACCATGTCGAACATCTGGTCGCCATCCGCGAGACCGCCCGTATCCGGCCGGAGCAGCGGCTGATGATCTTCCTGGAAGGCTCGGTCCGCACCGTCGACATCGACGTGCTGGCCGTGCCGGACGAGGACGGGCGCTATTACCACCTGGGCAAGCTGCTGGAGGTGCTGCAGGCGCGCCTGTGGGAGCTGTCGGAGACGCTGAGCCGCGAATACTTCGCGCACGCCAGCGGCCACGCCGCACGCCAGCGGGAGTGGCGGATGTGAGATACCGGGTCCGCCATGTCACCACCTGCGCCTATTCGACGCCGGTGATGGTCTCCCATCACGCCGCCCGCCTTGTTCCGCGCGAGACGGAGCGCCAGCGTTGCCTGAGCGCGTCCCTGTCCGTCGAGCCGGGGCCGGCGGCGCGTGCCGATCGGGTGGACTACTTCGGCAACCCGGTCAGCTTCCTGACCATCCAGACCTCGCATCGGGTGTTGACGGTGGTCGCCGAAAGCCACGTCGAGGTGACGGCGCCGCCCGCCATCGATCCCGCGGCGACGCCGCCGTGGGAGGCGGTGCGGGCGGTGCTGGAGTGCCCAAGCGATGCGCAGGCGCTGGGTGTTGCTGAATTTTTGTGCGATTCCCCCTTTGCTGCCGTGTCCGACGACCTGCGCGCCTACGCCCGGCCCAGCTTTGCGCCCGGCCGGCCGGTGCTCGACGCGGCGCTGGACCTGACCCGGCGCATCCACGCCGATTTCCACTATGACCCGTCTGCGACCACGGTCAGCACGCCGCTGGCCGAGGTCCTGGCGATGCGGCGCGGCGTGTGTCAGGACTTCGCGCATCTGCAGATCGCCTGTCTGCGCGCTATGGGGCTGGCGGCGCGCTACGTCGGCGGTTACCTGCTCACCCGGCCGCCGCCGGGGCAGCCGAAGCTGGTGGGGGCGGATGCCTCGCACGCCTGGGTGTCGCTGTGGACGTCCGGCTTCGGCTGGGTCGACCTCGACCCCACCAACGACATGCTGGTCAGGGACGAGCACGTCACCTGCGCCTGGGGGCGCGACTACGAGGACGTCAGCCCGATCAAGGGACAGGTGGTTGGCGGCGGCGAGCACGCGCTGTCCGTGGCGGTGGACGTACGGGTGGATGAGGGGTGATACGGCCGGCGCTCGATGGAAGCGATCGAGCGCCGCCGGTATGAGCAGTCGGCAACTGTTTTGCTCAAATCCAAGGCAGTTCTTCGCGGCGACCGCGTCGTTGCGCTGCGGTATCCGCGCGTGAGCGCCGCGGCATGCCCATTGCTTGTGGAAGGGCATCGATGAACCGAGCGGATGCCCCATGCCGGACGACGCATTACATTTTTCCGGACTGCTGTCGGACTATGACCGCAACGGCTTCTTCTGTGAGCTGACGAGCCCGCGCACGGACGGGCCAGAGGAACTCGCACGGATCCGCCGACGGCTTGACCGCCTGCCGCAGGACCAGCTTCGCCGCCGCAACGCGGATGCCGAGCGCGAGCTGTTCGACCTGGGCATCACCTTCACCGTCTATTCGGAGAAGGACGCCATCGACCGCATCCTGCCCTTCGACGTCATCCCGCGCGTCATCACGGCGCGCGAGTGGGCGCACGTCGAGGCCGGCGTGGTGCAGCGCGTGGCGGCGATCAACCTGTTCCTGGCCGACGTCTACGGCGACCAGAAGATCCTGAAGGACGGCGTCGTCCCGGCGGAACTGGTGCTGGACAACCCCAACTACCGGCCGGAGATGCGCGGGCTGACCGTGCCGCACGGCACCTACGCGCACGTTTGCGGCATCGACGTGGTGCGCGACCACGAGGGCACCTTCCGCGTGCTGGAGGACAACGCCCGCACGCCGTCGGGCGTGTCCTACGTGGTCGAGAACCGCATCCTCATGCTGCGCGCCTTCCCCGACCTGATGGAGGACACGCACGTCCGCCCGGTGGACGACTACGGCATCCGCCTGCACGAGGCGATGGCCGCCATCGCGCCGGTGGGCGACCCGCAGGTCGTGCTGCTGTCGCCGGGCATCTACAACTCCGCCTATTTCGAGCACGTTTTCCTGGCGCGCGAGATGGGCATCCCGCTGGTGGAGGGGCGCGACCTCGTGGTCGAGAACGACCGCGTCTACATGCGCACCACCAAGGGGCGCGCCCCGGTTCACACCATCTACCGGCGCCTGAACGACGAGTTCCTCGACCCCGAGGTGTTCCGCCCCGACAGCATGCTGGGCGTGCCGGGGCTGATGCGGGCCTACCGCAAGGGCAACGTCGCACTGGCCAATGCCGTGGGCACCGGTGTCGCCGACGACAAGGCGGTCTATGCCTACATGCCGCGCATCATCCGCTACTACCTCCAGCAGGACCCGATCCTGCCCAACGTGGACACGCGCATCTGCCGCGAGGCGGACGCCCTTGCCTACACGCTGGACAACCTGGAGACGCTGGTGGTCAAGCCGGTGGGCGAATCCGGCGGCTACGGCATGATCATCGGCCCGAAGGCGACGAAGGCGGAGATCGAGGAGTTCCGCGCCAAGCTGCTGGCCGATCCCGCCAACTACATCAGCCAGCCCACCCTGGCGCTGTCGGTGGCGCCGACGCTGACGGAAAGCGGCATCGTGCCGCGCCACGTCGACCTGCGGCCCTTCGCGGTGACCGGCGACAGCACCTGGGTGTTGCCGGGCGGACTGACGCGCGTGGCGCTGCGGGAAGGCTCGCTGGTCGTGAACTCGTCGCAGGGCGGCGGGTCGAAGGACACCTGGGTGCTGGCGTAAGGGACACGATCATGGCGAACCTCCTGTCCCGCTACGCCGAGTGCATCGTGTGGATGGCCCGCTACATGGAGCGGGTCGAGAACACCGCACGCATCCTGGAAGTGACGGAAACCTTCGCGCGCGACAAGGGTGCGCACAACTGGCTCTCCGTCGTGCAGATCAACGCCGACGAAAAGGCGTTTTTCGCCAAGCACAAGGAGGCGAACGCGCAGAGCGTGCTCGACTTCTACCTGCTGGACGCGGGCAACCCGACGTCGATCCAGGCCTACGTCCAAGCGGCGCGGGAGAACGCGCGCACCCTGCGCTCGCTGGTGTCGATCGAGCTGTGGACGCAGCTCAACGTCTTCCACAACCGCATCCGCCAGCTCACCAAGGACGACATCGCCACGCCGCGCCTGTCCAAGCTGTGCGCCGAGATCCGCAAGGCCTGCCAGGAGCACACGGGCATCGTCGAGGGCACGGCCAACCGCGACGAGGCGTGGTTCTTCTATTCGCTGGGCCGCTACATCGAGCGGGCGGACCAGACCACGCGCCTGCTGGACATCAAGTACCACCTGCTGCTGCCGAAGGCGGATGACGTGGGCTCCGCCCTCGACCTCAGCCAGTGGAACGCGCTCCTGCGTGCGGCGGCCGGCTACCAGACGTTCCGGCGGCTGTATTTCGGCCGCATGACGCCGGCCGCCGTGGCGGGGTTCCTGCTGTTCTCGGACAGCTTCCCGCGCTCGGTCAGCCTGTGCCTGCGGCAGGTGGAGTGGATCCTCAGCCAGTTGCGTTCGCGCTACAACCTCACCGGGGCCGCGGCGGCGATGGAACGGCTGGACGAGATCCGCGCCGCACTGGGCGACCAGACGGTGGACGACGTCATCCGCAATGGCCTGCACGATTTCCTCGATTGGATCCAGGTCCAACTGGGGCTGGTGGCGGCCGACGTCGGGCAGGCGTTCTTCGGGTACCGGACAGCGTGACGGTGAGGTGAGTGACGTCGGGTTTTCGCCTTCGGCTCAACCCAACCTACGGCTGAGCGGTAGGTTGGGGCGAGCGCAGCGAAAACTCGACGTCGGGACGGCTTACTTCTTCGCGAACTCCTCGTTCACCCGGCGCTCCAGCTCGGCCGCACCGGCGGGGAGGTTGTGGGCGATGCCCTTGTGGCAGTCGATGCAGGTCTGGCCCTGCTCCTGCGCCTGGAGGTGCAGCGGGCGCGCGCGGGGACCCTGCTGGGCGATGTCCATGCCGGCGAAGTTGTGGCAGTTGCGGCACTCGCGCGAGTCCGTCGCCTTCATGGCCCGCCAGACGTTGCCGGCCAGACGGATGCGCTGTTCCTCGAACGCCTCCTTGGTCGGCATCGAGCCGATGATGTGGTGGTACAGCTCCTTCGACGCCTCGATCTTGCGGACCACCTTGTGGGTCCAGTCCTTCGGCACGTGGCAGTCGGGGCAGGTGGCGCGCACGCCGGACGGGTTGCTGTCGTGCACGGTGCCGCGGTACTCGGCGTAGACGTTCTCGCGCATCTCGTGGCAGGAGACGCAGAACTGCTCGTTGTTGGTGGCTTCCATCGCCCAGTTGAAGCCGCCCCAGAACAGCACGCCGCCGACGGCGCCGGCCAGGAGCAGGACGCCCAGCGAGAAATGGACGGTGGGGCGGGTCAGCGTCTTCCACAGCCGGGCGACGAGGCCCGGCCGTCTTGCGCGCCCGCGATCCAGGGTGTTGGCGGTCATGGCGTGATGCTCCCCGTCTCAGCGGACCTTGGTGACCGGCGTGAACGCGTTGTCCACCAGCGGCTTGGCGTCGGTCTGCGGCACGTGGCACTGGGTGCAGAACCAGCGCGTTCCGGCCACCGTGTCCAGGCGGTTGCCGTTACGGTCGACGTAGTGCGTCTCGCTGATCTGCGGGGCGCGCATCGTCTTGGCGTTGGTCCACTCGTGGCAGCTGATGCACTGGTTGACGTTCTTGTCGACCTGGTACTTCTCGATCTTGTGCGGGACCAGCGGTGGCTGCTGGCGGAAGTTGCGGGCGTGGTTGCCGCCTTCCTGGTAGGTGAAGATGTTGAGCGAGGGCGCTTGGTCGCTCTCCTGCACGCCCACCGGGCCGCGCAGCGAGCGGATCTCCTCGCTCACAGCACCCGCCGGCATCAGGAGGGCGGAGGCGAGCGCCATGCCGGCCGCCGCGACGATCAGCTTCAGTCGGGTTTTCACGTTAGGTCTCCTTGGGCGTTGGGCGCCGGGGCGGTCGTCCGGGCCACGCCGGTCGGGCGGGGCGGGCGGATGCCGAGGGCGAACACGGTCTGGGGGCACACGTCGACGCAGCGGCCGCAGGCCGTGCAGTCGGGGGAAAGGATCACGTCGTTGCCAGCGTCCCTGAGGGCCGGGGTGATGACGTGTGGTTCGGGGCAGACCTGATAGCAGTCCATGCAGTGGTCGCAGGCATCGCGCTTCGGCGCCGACACGGCCACCCGGCCGAAGCGGCCGACCTGCCCGTAGAAGGCGCCGACCGGGCACAGGTGCCCGCACCAGCCGCGCGGGACGACCGCGAGGTCGAAGAGGAAGATCGCCGCCACCACGGTCCAGGCCAGTCCGCTGGCGGCGAGCGAGCCGAAGACCAGCGTGCGGTGCAGGAGGGTGACGGGATTCACCGCCTCCCACACGATGACGCCGGTCAGTGCCGAGGCGAGCAGCGCCGCCGCCAGCACCAGGAAGCGCAGGCGCCGGTTCAGCGCCGTCCCCTCCTTGAGGCCGAGCCGCCGGCGCAGCGCGGCCGCTCCGTCCGTCACCACGTTCACCGGGCACACCCAGGAGCAGTAGAGCCGGCCGCGCAGCAGCGCGTAGGCGGCGGTGACGATGACCGCCCCGACGATCGCCGCCGTCTCCGGCGCGTGGCCGGCCAGCAGCGATTGCAGCAGGACCAGCGGATCGGTCAGCGGCAGCACGCCCAGCGTCTCGCTGGTCGCCAGCGTGCCCTTGGCGATCCACACGCCGAACAGCGGCCCGGTGAGAAACAGGGCAAGGAAACCCGCCTGCGCCGCCCGCCGGGCGAGCAGCCAGCGGTGGGCGGCGAACCAGCCCTTGGCCTCCACGGCCGCGGACCCCGGCAGACGCCGTGTGACCGCGCTCATGGCCGGAACTCCTTGTTCAGCGTGGGCGGCGTGTAGCCGCGGTCGGGCAGGTCGATGATGCCGTCGACGAGGGAGTCGCCCTTCCGGGCCTTCTCCTCCCAGCCCAGCCGGTAGTGGTCGCCGAGGCGGCCGCGCGCCAGTTCGACGGGCAGCACCTTGATGGCCGACTCCTCCAGCACGCAGGATTTCTCGCACTTGCCGCAGCCGGTGCAGGCGCTGGTGTCGACCATCGGGATCAGGTGGGCGTGGCGGCCGGTGCGCTCGTTGTGGCGGACCTCCAGCTTGATCGCCTTGTCGATCAGCGGGCAGACCCGGTAACAGACGTCGCAGCGCAGGCCCAACACGTTCAGGCAGGTCTCATGCCCGACCAGAACGGCCGAGCCCATGCGGGCCCGGGCGATGTCGGTCAGGCCCTTGTCCAGGGCGCCGGTCGGGCAGGCGACGACGCAGGGGATGTCCTCGCACATCTCGCAGGGGATCGTCCGGGCCTCGAAGTACGGGGTTCCGGCCGCCGCCTGGTCGGCGAGATCGGCCAGCTTCAGCGTGTCGTAGGGGCAGGCGCGCACGCACAGCCCGCAGCGCACGCAGGCGGCGAGAAAATCCCCCTCCGCCAGCGCGCCCGGTGGGCGCAAGGCGGTGGCCGCCAGCGTGCGCGACGGGGCCGCGACGCGCGCCAGCAGCAGCGTCAGGAACCCGGCGCCGCACACCGCCCCGGCCGCGCCGGAGAGGAACCGGCGCCGGTCGACACCGGCCTTGTCTTGTGATGCGCTCATGATGAGCACTCCGTAGTCAAGCCCCCTCTCCCCCCTGCTCCCGCCGGATCTTCGATCCGGCTGCCGCAACAGGCGGATGCTTAGGCATCCGCTGAAAGCGGGGAGAGGGTTGGGGTGAGGAGGCCCGGCATGGCGGCCGTTTCCGGTCCCCCGCGAACCCCCTCACCCGGCCCTGCGGGCCCCCCTCTCCCCAGGGGGGAGAGGGTTGCGCGTTACACGTCGGCACCCTTCACGATCTTGCAGGCGCACTTCTTGAAGTCCGTCTCCTTGGAGATCGGGCAGGTGGCGTCGAGCACGAGCTTGTTGACGAGCTGGCTCTCGTCGAAGAACGGGATGAACACCAGCCCCTTCGGCGGCTTGTTGCGCCCTTGCGTCTCCAGGCGGGAGGTCACCTCGCCGCGCCGGGTCATCAGCTTCACCGACATGCCGCGGCGCAGGCCGCGCGCCTTGGCGTCGTCGGGGTGCATGTAGACCACCGCGTTCGGGAAGGCGCGGTGCAGTTCCGGCACGCGGCGGGTCATCGAGCCGGTGTGCCAGTGCTCCAGCACGCGGCCCGTCACCAGCCACAGGTCGTACTCGGCGTCCGGCGCCTCGGCGGCCGGCTGGTAGGGCAGGGCGAAGACGTTCGCCTTGTTGTCCTTGAAGCCGTAGAAGCTCACCCCCTCGCCGGCCTTGACGTAGGGGTCGTAGCCTTCGCGGAAGCGCCAGAGCGTCTCCTTGTTGTCGACCACCGGCCAGCGCAGGCCGCGGGCCTTGTGGTACAGCTCGAAGTCCGCCAGATCGTGCGCCTTGCCGCGACCGAACTGGGCGTATTCCTCGAAAAGCCCCTTCTGGATGTAGAAGCCCAGCAGCTTGGAATCGTCGTTCTCGTAGCCCGCCTGGATCTGATCGAGGCCGAACCTGTTGACCACGCCGTTGGCGTACAGCACGTCGAACAGCGTCTTGCCGCGCACCTCCGGCTTCTTGGCGATCAGATCCTCCGGCCACACCTCCTCGACCTTGAAGCGCTTGGCGAACTCCATGAGCTGCCAGACGTCGGAGCGCGCCTCGCCCGGCGCCTTCACCTGCTGGCGCCAGAACTGGGTGCGGCGCTCGGCGTTGCCGTAGGCGCCTTCCTTCTCCATCCACATCGCGGACGGCAGGATCAGGTCGGCCGAGAGCGCCGAGACGGTCGGGTAGGCGTCGGAGACCACCACGAAGGCGGCCGGGTTGCGCCAGCCGGGATACAGCTCCTCATTGATGTTCGGACCGGCCTGCATGTTGTTGGTGCACATGGTCCAGTAGCAGTTCAGCTTGCCGTCCTTGAGCATCCGGCTTTGCAGAACCGCGTGGTAGCCGATCTTGTCGGGCAGCGTCCCTTCGGGGAGCTGCCAGATCTTCTCCGTCTTGGCGCGGTGGTCGGGGTTGGTCACCACCATGTCGGCGGGCAGGCGGTGGGCGAAGGTGCCGACCTCGCGCGCCGTGCCGCAGGCCGACGGCTGGCCGGTCAGCGAGAACGGGCCGTTGCCGGGCTCGGAGATCTTCCCGGTCAGCAGATGAATGTTGTAGACGAGGTTGTTGGCCCAGGTGCCGCGCGTGTGCTGGTTGAAGCCCATCGTCCAGTAGGAGACGACCTTCACCTTCGGGTCGGCGTAGAGTTCCGCCAGCGCCTTCAACTGCTCGACCGGCACGCCGGAGATCTCGGCCGTCTTCTCCGCCGTGTACTCGGCCACGAAGGCCTTGTACTCGTCGAAGGTCATGGGCGTGGCGGCGTTGGGGTCGGCGGCGTTCTTGGCGTCCTTTTCAAGGGCGTGCGTCGGGCGCAGGCCGTAGCCGATGTCGGTGACGCCCTTCTTGAAGTTCAGGTGCTTGGCCACGAAGTCGGCGTTCACCCGGCCGGTCTGGATGATGTGGTTGGCGATGTAGTTGAGGATCGCCAGATCCGACTGCGGCTTGAAGATGATCGGCAGGTCGGCGAGTTCGTACGAGCGGTGCTCGAAGGTGGAGAGCACGGCGACCTTGCACTCCTTGTGCGTCAGGCGCCGGTCGGTGATGCGCGACCACAGGATCGGGTGCATCTCCGCCATGTTGGAGCCCCAGAGCACGAAGGCGTCCGCGTGCTCGGCGTCGTCGTAGCAGCCCATCGGCTCGTCGATGCCGAAAGTGCGCATGAAGCCGGCCACGGCCGAGGCCATGCAGTGCCGCGCGTTGGGGTCCAGGTTGTTGGAGCGGAAGCCGGCCTTGAACAGCTTCGACGCCGCATAGCCCTCCCAGATCGTCCACTGGCCGGAGCCGAACATGCCGATGGCGGTGGGGCCGGTCTTCTTCAGCGCCTCCTTCCACTTGGCGGCCATGATGTCGAACGCCTCGTCCCACGACACCGGCGTGAAGTCGCCGTTCTTGTCGTAGACGCCGTTCTTCTTGCGCAGGAGCGGCTTGGTCAGCCGGTCCTCGCCGTACATGATCTTGGAGAGGAAATAGCCCTTGATGCAGTTCAGGCCGCGGTTGACCGGCGCGTCGGGGTCGCCCTGGGTGGCGACGACGCGCCCGTCCTTCACGCCGACCAGAACGCCGCATCCGGTGCCGCAGAAGCGGCACACGCCCTTGTCCCAGCGGATTCCGTCGGCGGCCGGTGCGGCCTCGGCAACCGTGGTGGAGACGGGCAGCCCGGCGACCGCGGCGGTCGCGGCGACGGCGTTGGCCTTTACGAAGTCGCGTCGGTTGAGTTTCATGAGGGCATCTCCTCGGACGGGTCGTCCGTCTCGCAGTGGTGGTAGACGAGGGCCGCCGACGCGATTCCCTCGATGTCGGTCAGTCTGCTCAGCGTCAGGGCGGCGGGGGCGCCGTCCGCATCCTCGATGGTGACGACGAGGCGGCCGTCCGCCGCCTCCTGGTGGATCTCCACGCCCGGCAGTGCCAGCAGCCCCGCCCGCGCCGCCGCGAGGTGCCTGGGGTCGGCGTGGACGAGCACGCCGCAGATGTTGTGGCCCGCGGCGGCCGGCCCGGCGAGCGGCCGGGCGATTTCCTCTTGGACGAAGCGGTTCAGCCGCATGCGGCCCTCTCATTCTCTTGGGTCGGGGGGCGGACGGCGATGGCCGTCACCGGGCAGGGGGCGACGCAGCCGCCGCAGCCGGTGCACAGCGCGGCGTCCACGTCCGGCAGCCGCCGCCCACCACCCAGCGGGCGGAAGCGGATGGCGCGCGGCTCGCAGTGCTCGCCGCAGATGCGGCAGTCGACGGCGCGGAGCGACAGGCAGGCGGTGCCGACGGCCGCGACGACGTGCCACGGGGTGGCCCCCTCCGTGCGCTCCAGCGCGCCGGTCGGGCAGGCGTCGGCGCAGGCGCCGCAGAAGTCACAGGCGCCGGTCTGGAAGGTCATGGCCGGGTATCCGGCGCGGTCGGTCGTGATGATCTTTTCGGGACATGCGTCGACGCACCGCCCGCAGGCGTCGCACGCCGCGGCGAAGCGCTGGGCACCGTCCAGCGCCCAGGGTGGGCGCAGGGGTGTGGGCGGCGCACTCAGGCGCCCCCTTAGAAAACCTGCTCGGCTGAGGCCGGCCATGGCGATCTCTCCCACGGGCGCCCGCTCGTCTGCGGAGCGGGTCGTCCCTGCACTGGTGTGCACCTTTGGCGTGTGGCGCGAGGCCGTTTGTAACCAAAGGCTGGGGGCAGGATCTGCCTATTCGGGTAGGTGGGCCTTGATCATGATCAAATTTGGAGACGGCAATGGGCAGGGGCGGGAGTGGCGGCCGTCAAGTGGCGCCGCAACGGTTTTGCAGGGTGGCGCCACGCGACGGCCTTCCTGGTCAGCTCTGCCGTGCGCGAATGGCCGCGAGGCGGCTGGACAGATCGGTCGGGGCGGGCAGGGCGCCGGTCGCCGCCTGGAGGGCCGCCTTGATGTGTGGATCGTCCTCCTCCGGCTTGGTCGGCTTCAGCAGGCGCGCCTTGGTGTTGGCGGTCTCCGCCGATGCCAGCTCCCGCGCTGCGGTGTCCTGCATGGCCTTCAGCGCCATGCCCAGGCCGCTGGTGGCGCTGCTCAGGCCGGCGGCCTGCCGGGCGGCCTCGGCGCGCTGTTCGGCGACGCTGCGCTGCTGGGCGGCGCGGGCCATGTCGCGCTCGGCGCGGGTCAGTTCGCTGCGGGCGGATTTGAGCTTCTCGCCGGCCTGGGCGTAGGTCTGCTCCAGCATGCGCAGGAACTCCTCGGCGTCGGTGGCGTCCTGGGCCTCGCGGTCGACCTCGGGGGCCATCTGCTCCAGCAGGCCGACGAGGGTCTCCAGACTCCTCTCCAGCGTCGCCTTGCGGGCGGGATCGGTCTCGCCCTCGATCTGGCGCTGCAGGTGCTCGGCGGCGGTCAAGCGCTGGCGCGAGAGCTGGGCGATGGCATCCGCCTCCTTCCTCTCGCGGTTGTAGGCGACGCGCGCCTCGGCCACCTGCCGGCCCAGCCGGTCCAGATGTTCCTCCATGGTGCGCAGTTCGGCCTCGGTGGCCGACTTCGGGTCCCACTGGACCAGCGCTTCGACCGCGCTGCGGACCGCCTGGTCCGTCTTCACGCCGACGAGGTTGCGCATGAACGCGAGCATGGGTGCCTCCGTGCAAAAAGGGATCAGCCGGCCATGGCGCCGGCGTTGAGAAGGGCGATGGCGAGCTGCAGCGCGGCCAGCGTGGTGGCGGCGGCGACGTTGCCGTTCTCGATCATTGGCCGCAGGTCGCGGAACAGCAGCAGCGCGATGCCGAAGGTGACGATCTGCAGCACCAGCGCGATGGCGCCCCAGATCACGATGTCCAGCAGCGAGAGGCTGGTCGCCAGCGTCGCCGCCAGCGGAATGGCCAGCGCCACCACCGTGCCGCCCAGCAGGATGCCCGCCGCGCGATTGCCGCTGGCCAGCAGCTGGCGCTCGCGCATCGGCGTCACCGCCACGTAGGCGGCGACCCCGCCCAGGAAGAGCAGCACCGTGGCGACAAAGTGCAGGAGGAGGATCGGCAGGCCGCTGCCAAGGCCGCTGAGGATCAGCGCTGTGTTGCTCTCCATGGAACGGGCTCCTCCGGTTTCGTTTGCGGTGGTCAGGCGAGCGACAGGGCGGCGGGGTTGACGTCGATGCCGGCGTGAACCTCGATCCAGGCCGCGCCGGCCTCCTCGACCGCGGCCACGAGGATGTATTCGGTCTCCGGCGCCGGCGCCTGCGCGCCGGTCGGGGCGGCGTAGAGCATGGCGTGCAGGCGACGCGTGCGTTCCCCGCCGGATTCCGTGCGGGTCTCGGCGAGTTCGTGCGGGGCGATGCGGGCGGTGCCGGGCGCCCATTGCCGGGCGTAGAGCTTGCCGTCCTTGGTCTGGAACTCCGGCCAGCCGATCATGCCCTCCGCCGGGTCGAGCCAGAACCCCCACTCCTCCTGGCTGGCCGGCGCCACCTCGTCGATCAGGGAGAAGTAGCGGCATTCGTCGGGGCGCCCGTCGGCGCCGAGGTGGAGCTGGAAAAAGCTCTGCCCGCCCGGCAGGTAGAGGCGGTGCAGCGTGGTGCCGCCGGTGGTGAGGCGGCCGACCGCCTCGACGCTCACCAGCCCGCCGCCCGTGTCGGGTGCCGTGACCTTGGTGGCCCCGCCGCCCAGGATGAAGGGCGTGGGGTCGGCGGTCAGCGTCATGCCGACGCGGAAGAGCGACGGCGTGTAAGCCTCGCCAGACACCTTGTTGCGCAGGATCCGGCCGGCGGTGCCCAGCGGCCCCGGCGCGGGTGCCGCCCCCACCGGGCGCAGGTCCCGGCGCCGCCGGGCCAGCCACAGCATGACCAGCATACCGCCGCCGGCCAGCAGGACGAGGAGCACGACGCCGCCGCCGAAGCCGTCGCCCGGATCGCCGGTGCCGGACACCGGGCGGCTGTCGGCCATGGCGACCTCGCGCGGCGTATCGGGCGGTAGATAGCTGGGATCCTTCGGCTGGTCCTGCTTCTCGGCGAGTTGGCGGTCGAGCTGGTCGAGTTTGGCGCGCAGGTCGGCGTCCGTCTGGGCGCGCCGCTCGGCCTCCGCCCGCCACTGCTCGTATCCGGGGTCGCCCTGGTGGTTGTGGAAGAAGTCGGCGTAGCCGGGGCGGGTCAGGTTATCGAGCAGGAACCAGAGAAACAGTCCGTCCCAGATGCCGAAGCGCGGCGGCGAATTGTAGGCGTAGCCGGGCGGGCGCCAGCCGCGCCCCCAGCCGGTTCCCCAACCACCGCCCCAACCACCGGGACTGCGATAGCCGGCCCAGTCGTCGGCCTGCCCGTGCCGCCGCGCGCCGGGCGGCGGGGTGTTGGGAACCGGGGTCGGGCGGGGCGCGCGGTAACGGTCCAGCGCCTCGCCGCTCTGCCGGCGCGACAGTTCGCGGTCGGCGGGGCTCTGCGGGCTTGGTGCCGGCCGGGCGGTGCGTGGGGAAACGGACGGGCGACGATAGCCGCCACTGCCGGATGAGGAACGCGGCGCGCTGAAGGAGGGCGTGCGCGACGGCGCGCTGGGCCGGCTGTAGCCGCCGCTGGAGCGGCCGGCGCGCGCCTGCGCGTCCGGTGCCGGGGCCAACACGACGAGGCCGCCGGCGATCAGCGCGGGGCCGATCGCCGGCGGCATTCCGGACGGCAGGGCCAGCAGCAGGGCCAGCAGGGCCGCCGTCAGCCGGGATCGCATGGCGGTCCGCCGTCAGCCATGGCGCCGGTTCCCTCCCCCGTTGTCGCGCACCCGTTGTCTCGCACATGCTGAAACAGGGCCGTGGGGAGGGTGTTCCGGGGCCTACAGGATGAAGTCCTCCAACTGCAGCGGCGGGGCACCGACGATCTGAACCTCGAAGTCGGCGTTCCGATCGCCGTTCACGTCGGCCTGGACGACACCGTCGGCGTAACGGAGCTGGCCGGCCACGCCGCCGAACCCGTTGGAGCCGATGAAGGTGAAGGTGTCGTTGTCGGACCCGGCGTTGAGCCGCGCGTCGATGCCGGCCACGTCGAACTTGTCGCCTTCCGTCCGGTTGAAGTCCTCGATGACGTCGCGGTTGGCCCCGGTGCCGCTGTCGGGCAGGAAGTTGAAGTCGAACCGGTCGGCCTCCGAACCGCCGTACAGGTGGTCGCGCCCGCCGTCGCCGACGATCAGGTCGGACTCCGTGCCGCCGTACAGCGTGTCCTCGCCGCCGGCCCCGTTCAGCGTGTCGCTGCCGAAGCCGCCGAACAGCGCGTCGGCGCCATCCTCGCCGTTCAGCCGGTCGTTGTTCTCGCCGCCGAACAGCGTGTCGGCACCGAAGCCGCCGCGCAGGGTGTCGTTGCCCCAGTAGCCGTAGAGCCGGTCGTCGCCATAGCCGCCGTACACCATGTCGTTGCCGTAGCCGCCACCGACGATGTCGTTGCCGAAGCCACCGTCGACGATGTCGTCATCGAGGCCGCCGTCGGCGGTGTCGTCGCCGTCACCACCGTAGACGATGTCGTTGCCCGCACCGCCCAGGACCATGTCGTCGCCGACCCAGCCTTCCACCATGTCGGCATCCGCGCCGCCGTCCAGAAGGTCGTTGCCGTCGCCGCCCGTCAGCGTGTCCAGGCCGCGCTGGCCGTACAGGAAGTCATCGCCGTCCCCGCCGGAGATCGCGTCGTTGCCGTCGCGCCCCAGCGCCGTGTCGCGGCCGTTGCCGCCGGTGATGACGCTTTCCCCGTCGGAACCGACGAGCAGGTCGTTGGTGGCCGTGCCCTCCACCGCCGCGCCGGAGTAGTGTTGGTTCACCACGTTCTGGTAGGCGAACTGCGAACCGCTGGCCGGGGCGGCGGGGTCCAGCCCCTGCAGCCGGTTGCCGACGTCGCCGTAAGGCAGGGTGGACGTCGGTGTCACCACCAGGGCGAAGACGCCGTCCCAATGGTGCACCTTGGCGGCCGTCCAGCTTTCCGTCTCGCCGGGCTCCATCGTGTTGCCGAACAGGTGCGCGCGGGTGGCGCCGTTCAGGTTCGGCATGAGCGATCCGTAGGTCTCCCCCTGCTGGATGGAATAGGCGTTGAACTGCGTCAGGGTCGCGGGGCCGGGGTTGTCGGCCGGGTGGAAGTGGGCGAGCGTCGGGTGGTACGTGTCCCCGGCGACGTTGATCGGGTGCATGGTGACGGTGTCGACGGTGACGTTCGAATAGGACGTGTCGGTGTTGTTCGTCATCTTCAGGTCCAGGTTGAACCTGAGATCGTTGCGCACCGTACCCATGCTGGTGTCGAACAGATTGTCGTAGAACTCGTAGACGACCGGCGCCGAATCCGTGAAGGACGGGGAGAGGGTCAGGGTGTTGGTGGTCGCGTTGAAGCTGGCCGCCGCCGTTTCGTCGGACAGACCGTAGACGGTCCAGTCTTTCAGCGTGAACGTGGATGACATGACAGACCTCCTGTGGGTTTCCTCCCGGCGCGGCTAACGTCTGTTTTTTGTGTGGTTGATGTGTCTTGTGTCACCGATGGCGGTGGTGCGCGCGGCTGTTTACCGTCACCACCCTCAACAGCGGGGCCGGACGGACCCGCATGGTGGGACGCGGCGGCGAGAGAAGGACCGTGCAGAGGGCGAGAAGCCTCAGGAAAAGTGCGATGAAGACGTCGCCCATGTAGGCGCTGCGCTCTCGGTGCGCCTGTTCCATGAGCGCATGGGCGCTGGGCATGGGGGGTGGATGTTTCGGGTCGGGCATGGCGATGCTCCGTGGGGTGTTGCGGGGCGATCCGTGATTACTGCCGTTTTGTCGGGTGGATCCGTCCGAGAATGCCGGGAATGCGCGGCCGCCGACTGTGAGCCAGCTCACAAACCTTGTGTTTGTCTTGGGAGGGGGTGGCGGCGCGCCGCGTGGCGTCGCAGGTTGGGGTGAGGCCCCAATTTGCAGACGCTTCGCCATTGACTTCGCCATTGACAGAGGTCCGTGCGCACGGCTATGAGAATGATTATCACTTTCATTGCAAACGTTTCGCAGGGCGTCGAAAGCCTGGAATTTCAAACGCCGAGGGCGAGGAGATCACCGTCATGCCGGAACCCACGACCGCCGCTCCCCCCAAGCAGCCCGCCCCGCCGGAGCCGGCAGCCGTGGCCAGGCTGGACGTCGTCGAAACCGCGCAGCTGATGCGTGGCGCCAGCGAGGTCATCCTCCGCCACGCCGGCCAGAACTACCGCCTGCGCGTCACGCGGGCGAACAAGCTGCTTTTGATCAAGTAATCCGCACCCCAGCCGACCCACCCAGTCGCCCAGCCAGCCAGCGTCGTTGCGCGAGCCAGCCAAGGCATGCCTCCCCTGCCTTCAGCCATGGACTCTCCGCATGCGTGCATTCCGCAACACCGCTCAACTGGCGCCCCTGCCGTTCGTCCTGCTCCTCGCCGCCCCCATTCTGGCCCAGGAGACCAGGACGGACACCGGCATGACGCTTGATCCCATCTCGGTCACCGCCACCCGCTCGGAAAAGTCCGTTTACGAAACGCCGCAGTCCGTCACCGTCATCGAAGGGGAGGAACTGGAGCGCCGCAACCAGGGCAGCCTGCGCGACCTCACCCGCTATGAGCCGGGGGTGGACATCGGCAACCAGCCGGCCCGCGCGGGCGCCACCAACTTCTCCATCCGCGGCATCGGCGAGAACCGCGTGCGGCTGCAGATCGACGGCGTGCGCGTGCCGGAGTTCCCCGGCTCCAACGCCGGTCCCGGCACCTACACCCGCGACTTTGTCGACGTGGAGACGCTGAAGCGGCTGGAGATCGTGCGCGGTCCGGCCTCGGCCCTGTACGGCAGCGACGCCATCGGCGGCGTGGTCGCCTTCGTCACCAAGGACCCGGAGGACTACCTGAACCGCGTCGGCAAGGACTGGGCGGCGGTCGTCAAGGGCGCCTACGATTCGGCCGACAACAGCCTGTCGAAGACGCTGGTGGCCGCTGCCCGCGCGGCGTGGGTGGAGGGCATGGTGGCCTACACCCGCCGCGACGGCGGCGAGCTGGAGCCGAACGGCAACATCCCGCCCAACCCGGTCGATTACGGCTCCAACAACATCCTGGCCAAGATCGTGATGCGGCCGACCAGCGTGGACAAGATCCGCTTCACCGCGGAACACCTGCGCCGCCGCACCGACACCGACCTGTGGAGCGAGCGCACCGCCACCGTGCGGAACAGCGTGGGCGAGGACGTCACCAAGCGCGTCCGCTTCAGCGTCGACCACGTGCACAGCGCGCCGATCGGCTTCGTCGACCGGCTGGAATGGCGCCTTTACGGCACCCGGGTCACCCGCGACGAGGATACCGAGCAGCTCCGCGCTTCCGGCGCCACGCGGGCGCGCCGCATCACCAACCTCGACTTCGAGCAGACGATCTTCGGCGGCGACGTGCAGTTGACCAGCACCGCCACGTGGTGGGGGGTGAAGAACACCTTCACCTACGGCGGCAGCCTCGACCGCGCCAAGACCACGCGCCCGCGCGACCGGTACGAGACGAACCTCGCCACCGGCGTCACCACCCGCACCTTCTCCGGCGGGCCGGGCGTGCCGGCGGAAACCTTCCCCAACAAGAACTACCCGGACTCCACCACGGTGCAGGCCGGCGCCTATGTGCAGGACGAGGTCTCGCTCGGCGCCCTCACCCTGACCCCGGCGGTGCGCGTCGACTATTACAAGATGACGCCGCACCCGGACGCCGCCTTCGCCAACAGCAACTTCCGCAGCTCGCCGGTCAGCGAGGTTTCGGATGTCGCGGTGTCGCCGAAGCTGGGCATCACCTATGCGCTGAACGAGCAGTACCTGGTGTACGGTCTGTACGCCCGCGGCTTCCGCAGCCCGCCGTTCGACAGCGCCAACAACGGCTACACCAACGGCCCGCAGCGTTACGAGATGCTGCCCAATCCAAACCTGAAGGCGGAGACCAGCGACGGCTTCGAAGCCGGCCTGCGCGGCCGCTTCACCGGCGGCAGCAGCTTCGGCGTCAGCGCCTTCTACAACCTGTACGATGATTTCATCGACAGCCAGATCATCGGCCGGCGCGACGGCATCACGCAGTACCAGTACCGCAACCTGCCGCGCGTGGAGATCTGGGGCATCGAAGCGCGCGGCGAGTGGCGCGTGGCGCCGGAATGGGCGCTGTTCGGCTCGGCCGCCTTCGCCCGCGGCAAGGACAAGGAAACCGGCCTGCCGGTGGACAGCGTGGCCCCCTTCACCGCCGTGGCCGGCGTTCGTTACGACCGGGCGGACGGCTGGAGCGCGGAACTGGTGGGCCGGGGTGCCGCCAAGCACGACCGCGTCAGCTCCGCCACCTATGTCCAGGCGCCCGGCTACGTGGTGGCGGACGCCTCGGTGTCCTACGAGTGGGATCCGACGCTGTCGGTCAACGTCGGCGTCTTCAACATCTTCGACAAGAAATATTTCGGCTTCCGCGACGTCAACAACCTCGCCGCCAACCGGGCGGACATCGACCGCTACGCGCGGCCGGGCCGCACCTTCGCCGTCAACGCAACCGTCCGGTGGTGATCCGATGAACCGGCTGGTCCTGCTGCTGCTCTCCGCCCTCCTGGCCTTCGCCACGCCGGCGTGGGGCAAGAGCGTCCTGTTCCTGTCCGCCCCGCCGACGCAGCCCGGCAAGTTCCAGCGGATCGAGCCGCTGGCCCGCGACCTGGGCATCGACATGGAATACCTGTTCGTCGACAAGATGCCGGCGGACACCAGGGCGGCGGACCTGTCGCGCCACGACCTGATCGTCATCGACGCGCCCTATGGCTCGGCGCTCGCCCAGATGCGGGCGAGGCTGTCGCCGATGCTGAAGGGCATCACCGCACCCTGGGTGTGGTTCCAGTCCAAGAGCACGGAGCAGAGCGGTGTCCCGGAGGACACCGCGACGCTTCTGCACGGTTACTACACCAACGGCGGGCGGGCGAACTTCGCCGGCTTTCTGTGCCAGATCGCCCGCCGGCAGTTCGGCGCGGCCGGTCCTGACTGCGCGCCGCCGCAGGTGTTTCCGGAGGCCGGCATCTACCACCCCGACCACCCCGGCCGCGTCTTCGCCGACCCCAAGGACTATCTGGCGTGGCGGCCGATGGATTCGGCGAAGGATGGAGCCAACCGCCCGCCGGTGATCGGCGTCCTGTTCCATCAGGCGCATCTGGGTGCGGAGCTGACCGGATTCCTCGACGAGACGGTACGCCGCATCGAGAAGACCGGGGCGGTGGCGCTGGCGATCTACGCGCCGGCCATGACCAACGGCGACATCACGCGGCTTGCCTCGGTGGACGGCACGCCGATCGTGGACGTGCTGATCAACACGCAGATCGTCCTCAACCCGGAAGGCCGCAAGGCGGAGTTCGAGCGGCTGGGCGTTCCCGTCATCCAGGCCATGCCCTACCGCAAGGGAGAACAGGCGGACTGGGAGCAGGACCCCATCGGCGTGACGCCGATGGACGTGCCGTTCTACCTCGCCCAGCCGGAATACGCGGGCATCGTCGACCCGCTGGTCGCCGCCGTCACCCGCAAATCCGACGGCGACGTGGTGGCGATCGACGACCAATTGCAGGCCGTGGTGGACAAGGCGGCGGCGCTGGCGCGGCTGCGGCGCGTGCCGATGGCGGAAAAGAAGGCGGCGATCTTCTTCTGGAACTACCCGCCGGGCGAGAAGAACCTGGGCGCCTCCTTCCTCAACCTGCCGCGCAGCCTGGAGAGCACGCTGGCCGCCATGCGGGCGCACGGCTACACGGTGGAGCCGCGTGGCGAGGACGCGCTCGTGGAGGAGCTGACGGCGCTGCTGTCGGCCTATTACCGCGACGGCCAACTCAAGCGGCTGCTGGACCTGGGCTTGGCCGAGGCGCTGCCCATCGGCCGTTACCGCGCGTGGTTCGACGCGTTGCCGGAGGCGGTGCGGGCGCCGATCGCGGAGCGCTTCGGCGACCCGGCCAAGTCCGCCATGGCGATGGAGGTGAATGGCGAGCCGGCCTTCGTCGTGCCGCGCCTGAAGCTGGGCAACGTCACCATCCTGCCGCAGCCGCCGCGCGGCGAGCGGATGGATGACCGCGAGAAGACGATGTACCACGACACCAAGGTGCCGCCTTCGCACTTCTACCTCGCCGCCTACCTGTGGGCGCGCGAGCAGTTCGGCGCGCACGCGCTGGTCCATTACGGCACGCACGGCACCGAGGAATGGCAGCCGGGCAAGGAGCGCGGGCTGTCGGTGACCGACTATCCGTACCTTGTGCTGGGCGACACGCCGGTGGTCTACCCGTACATCGTCGACAACATCGGCGAGGCGCTGCAGACCAAACGGCGCGGGCGGGCGGTGACCATCTCGCACGCCACGCCGGCCTTCGCGCCGGCCGGTCTGCACGGCGACATCAACCGCCTGCACGACCTGCTGCACACGTGGCTCAATATGGAGGAGGGGGAGGTTCGCGCCGCCACCGCGCGCGACATGCTGGCGCTGGTGCGCGAGCTGAACCTGGACAAGGACATGGGCGTCGACCTTGCGGCGGCGGAGCGCGACCTGAAGCCCTTCACCGACACGCTGCACACGCACCTGCACGATCTGGCGCTGCACCAGCAGCCTCTGGGCCTCGCCACCTTCGGCAAGCCGCACGACGCGGACCTGCGGCTGTTCACCGTGATGCAGATGCTGGGCAAGCCACTGCTGGCCGCCCTGATGCCCGACGACCCGGAGGAGATGGTCGTCACCGACTACACCAAGCTGAAGGAAACAGGGGCCTGGGCGCTGCTCGACCGCCACATCCGGCAGGGGGAGCCGTTCGAGGGTGACCCTGCGCTGGCGGAACTGCTGGAGACGGGCCGGCGGCACTGGGCGGCGCTGTCCGGCAACGCCGAGAACGACGCGCTGCTGGCCGCGCTGGACGGGAGGCACGTCGCCACCTCCTACGGCGGCGACCCGATCAAGAACCCGGACAGCCTGCCGACGGGCCGCAACCTCTACGGCTTCGACCCCTCGCGCGTGCCGACCAAACAGGCGTGGGAGGCCGGGCGCGACGCGGCGGAAAAGCTGATCGCCCAGCACCGGCAGACGCACGGCCGCTTCCCCGAGAAGCTGGCCTTCACCCTGTGGTCGGTGGAGACCATGCGCCACTTCGGCATGCTGGAGGCGCAGGCGCTGGCGGTCATGGGCTTCCGCCCGGTGTGGGACGCCGGCGGGCGGGTAACGGGGGTGGAGGCGATCCCGGCGGCGGAGTTGGGCCGGCCGCGTGTGGACGCGGTGATTTCCGCCACCGGTCTCTACCGCGACCACTTCCCGCAGGTCATGAAGATGCTGGCGGAAGCCGCCAAGAAGGCCGGCGAGCTGGACGAGCCCGGCAACGCCGTGGCTGCCAACACCCGCGCCGTCGAGGCGGCGCTGATCGGCCAGGGCGTGGCGGCGGACGAGGCGAAGCGCTTCGCGCAGACGCGCGTCTTCTCGTCGGAATCCGGCGCCTACGGCACGGGGCTCGACGAGGCGACGCTGGCCTCCGACACGTGGGGCGCAGGTGCGGACGGCAAGGAGGACCGCAAGGAGGGCGACCGCAAGCTCGCCACGCTCTACCTCAACCGCATGCAGTTCGCCTACGGGCCGGACGAGGCGAAGTGGGGCGAGAAGCCGCCGGTCAACGCCTATGCCGAGCACCTGAAGGGCATCGACGGGGCGCTGCTGTCGCGCAGCTCCAACCTCTACGGCATGCTGACCACCGACGACCCGTTCCAATACCTGGGCGGCATCGGGCTGGCGGTGCGGCAGCTCACCGGCAAGTCGCCGGAACTCTACATCTCCAACCTGCGCGACAGCGGCAACGTGCGGACGGAGACGGCGGCCGGCTTCCTGTCGAAGGAGCTGAAGGGCCGCTATTTCCATCCCGGCTGGATCGCGGAGATGCAGAAGCAGGGCTACAGCGGCACGCTGGAGGTACTGGGCACCGTCAACAACTTCTGGGGCTGGCAGGCCACCTCGCCGGAGGTGGTGCGCGACGACCAGTGGGCCGAGTTCAAGGCCGTCTACGTCGACGACAAGCACAAGATGGGCATGAAGGAGTGGTTCGAGAAACACAACCCGCACGCCCAAGCCCAGATCATCGAGCGCATGCTGGAAGCCGTGCGCAAGGAGTACTGGCAGGCCGACGTGCAGACGGTGGCCGAACTGGCGCAGCGCTGGCAGGAGCTGTCGCAGCGCTTCGACGTGGTCAGCGAGAACGAAAAGTTCCGGGAGTTCGTGCAGCAGGCCGCCGGCTTCGGCCTGAACGCCGGGGCACCGCCGCAGGAAAGTCCGGCGCAGCCGCCCGAGTCCCAACCGGCTGAGCCGCAGCCGCAGACCGTACAGGGCCAGCGGCTTGAGAAGCAGGAAACGCCGGAGGCCGTCCCGGCGCCGGCCCCGTGGCCGACGGCGTTCGCCTTCGCCCTCATCGCCGTGGCCTTTGCCGGCGGGATGCTGCGCCAGGCGCGCCGCTCCCCGCCGGCCCATCCCTTCCACATCCCGTATACGCGAGGACTTTGACCCGTGCAGGCATCCATCGAGACGTTGCTCTATCAGGCCAGTCAGGTCTTCATGCTGCCGGTGCTGCTGGCGGTGATCGGGCTGTTCCTTTACGCCTTCTACGCGCTGGGAGCCTTCCTGTGGCAGGCGCGCCAGCGCCGCGCCGGCGACCCGGCGGGCTTCGACCTGGGCGCCGCCTGGAAGGACGACCGCCGCCTGACCCCGACCGAGCTGGAGACGCTGGCCTTCAAGCGGCTGGAGGTGCTGCGTATCGCCACGCGCGTGGCGCCGATGCTGGGGCTGGTCGCCACCATGATCCCCATGGGTCCGGCGCTGACGGCGCTGGCCGACGGGCAGCTTTCGGATGTCAGCGCCAACCTGACGGTGGCGTTCTCGGCGGTCATCCTGGCGCTGATCGCGGCGTCGCTGACCTACCTCGTCGTCAACGTGCGCCGCCGCTGGTACGCCGAGGAGTTGTTGGAGATCGAGCGCTGCCGCACCGGCCGGGCCGCCACCGGCTCGGGTGCCGTCGAGGCCGTGCACGGGCTGGCGCAGGAGAGCGCGGAATGAGCCTGAAACTGCTGGAGGAGGCGGAGGCCGACGACCCGATCCTGTCGGTCGTCAACCTCATCGACGTGTTCCTGGTGATCATCGCGGCCCTGCTGCTGGCGGCGGCCAACAACCCGATGAACCCGTTCAGCCACGATCAGGTGACGATGATCAAGAACCCCGGCCAGCCGGACATGGAGATCGTCGTCAAGGACGGCCAGAAGCTGGACCGTTACAAGTCCAGCGGCAGCGTCGGCCAGGGCGAGGGCACCAAGGCCGGCGTCGCCTACCGCCTGAAGGACGGGTCGATGCTCTACGTGCCGGAGTGAGGCGCGGCCCAGCACCCGCCGCCCAACTTCGCGCTTGACAGATACCCACAATCCGGTTGTGTTAATGCGACTTAGTCGCAGTCGCAGTCGCATTCATTCGTAGACGTGTTCAGGAGAGCCCCCGAGATGAAAAAGCGCGTTGCCGGCTTCGCCGCCGTTGCCGCCGTCCTGCTTCCGCTCGCCGCGCACGCGCAGGCCCCGGCGGCCAAGGACGTCCTCAAGACCTATGCCGACATCGCGCAGGCCTCGTACGAGGACGCGCTGGGCGGTGCGAAGGCGCTGAAGGCCGCCATCGACGCCCTGGCCGCCAACCCGACCGAGGAGACGCTGGCCAGGGCCCGTCAGGCCTGGCTCGCCGCCCGCGTCCCCTACATGCAGACGGAGGCGTTCCGCTTCGGCAACCCGATCGTCGACAAGTGGGAGGGCAAGGTCAACGCGTGGCCGCTGGACGAGGGGCTGATCGACTACGTCGACGCCTCCTACGGCGCCAGCGAAGAGAACCCGTTCGGCGCGGCGAACGTCATCGCCAACAAGAAGATCCGCGCCGGCGGCAAGACCATCGACGCCGGCAAGATCACGCCCGCCCTTCTGGCCGACAAGCTGCAGGAAGCCGGCAAGGTGGAGGCGAACGTCGCCACCGGCTACCACGCCATCGAATTCCTGCTGTGGGGCCAGGATCTGAACGGCACCGGTCCGGGCGCCGGCGCGCGCAAGGCCACCGATTTCTCCACCACCAACTGCACGAACGGCAACTGCGACCGCCGGGTGCAGTACCTGAAGGTCGCCACCGACCTGCTGATTGCCGACCTGGAGGAGATGGCCAAGGAATGGTCCGCCAAGGGCAAGGCGCGCGCCTCCATCGCCAAGGCCGGCGAGAAGAAGGGCATCGCCCGCATCCTCACGGGGCTCGGCAGCCTGAGCTACGGCGAACTGGCGGGCGAGCGCATGAAGCTCGGCCTCATGCTGCACGACCCGGAGGAGGAGCACGACTGCTTCTCCGACAACACGCACAACTCGCACTACTACGACCAGATCGGCATGGTGAACGTCTACACCGGCCAGTACAAGCGCACGGACGGCAGCGTCGTCTCCGGCCCGTCGCTGTCGCAGTACATCGCCGCCAAGGACGCCGAGTCCGACGCCAAGGTGCGTGCCAGCCTGGATGCCACCGTGAAGGCCATGCAGGCCATCAAGGACACCGCCGACAGCGGCACGATGGCCTATGACCAGATGATCGGCGCGGGCAACGACGAGGGCAACCGCCTCGTGGCCGCCGCGGTGGACCGTCTGGTCGACCAGAAGAAGGCGCTGGAGGGTGCGGTCGCCAAAGTCGGCGTGAAGATCGACATCCTCGGTTCCAAGAGCCTCGACAACCCGTCGAAGGTTGGCGCTAAGTGATCTTCGGGCTTCACCCCCGTCCCAGGTCGGGCGACGACTCCGCTTCCCTCCTGGCGTGTCGGCGGGGACGGGGGAGGCTTGGGGTTGCAGGTTTTGTTACCGCTGCCGCGGCGCTGCTTTCGGGTACCGTCGCGGCCGCCGACGCCGACGAGCTGGATTTCGGCATTGGGCAGGCGGTGTTCGAACGGCTGTGGGTCGCCGCACCCACCGCCACGCAGGCGGCGGACGGGCTGGGGCCGCTGTACAACGCGCGCTCCTGCGCCGCCTGCCATCCGCAGAACGGGCGCGGCCATCCGCCGGCCGGGCGGGATCCGCAGGACCTGGGCGTCGGCTTCGCGCTGCGCCTGAACGACGATCCGGTGTACGGGCGGCAGATCCAGGCGCTCGGCACGCCCGGTCAGGTGCCCGAAGGGCGCCCCACCGTGACATGGCGCGACGAGAAGGTGCCGTTCCCCGACGGCAGCGTCACCGTGCTGCGCCGGCCGGTCTGGGGTGTGGCCGACCTGGGTTATGGCGCGTTGGCGGGGAGCGCGGCGCTGTCGCCGCGCGTGGCGCCGGCGGTGCGCGGCCTGGGCCTGCTGGAGCGGGTGCCGGAGGCCGACATCCTGGCTTGGGAGGACCCCGATGACCGCGACGGCGACGGCATCTCCAGCCGCGCCAACCGGGGTGCCGGCGGGGCGCTCGGCCGCTTCGGCTGGAAGGCCGTCAACCCGACGGTGAGCCATCAGAACGCCGAGGCGTTCAGCCTGGACATCGGCATGTCCACGCCGTTGTTCACCGCCGCCTGGGGCGACTGCACCGCGGCGCAGGACGCCTGCCGTACGGCGCCGCACGGCGATTCCCCGCAGTTCGAGGGGCTGGAGATCCCCTCCACCATGCTGGCGCTGGTGGACGGCTACCTGCGCGACCTGCCGCCGGGCGGCGGGCTGGAGGCGCCGAAGGCCAAGGGGGCGGACCTGTTCGAAGCCGCCGGTTGCGCCGCGTGCCACCGGCCGTCTTTTACAACCGGCGAGGATGCGGCGGCACCGCACCTGTCCAAGCGCACCGTCTTCCCCTATACCGACCTGCTCGTGCACGACCTGGGCGACGCGCTGGCCGACGGCGTGGCGGCCGGTCTGGCGTCGGGGCGGGAGTGGCGCACCGCGCCGCTGTGGGGCATGAACCGGCTGGCCGGCGAGGACGGGCGGCTGGCGCTGCTGCACGACGGGCGCGCCCGCAGCGTCGCCGAGGCCATCCTGTGGCACGGCGGCGAGGCGGAGGCGGCGCGCCGCCGGTTCATGGCGTTGCCGCGCGCCGAGCGGCAGCGGCTGATACGCTTCGTGCTGTCCTTGTAGGGTTGGGGGTGTTTGGTGATGCGACGTCGTATGTTCCTGGCGCTGGTTCCGGCGGTGGCCGTGGCGCTTCTGGTGCCGGGCGAACCCGCGCAGGCGCGCACGGCGGAGCAGGACAAGGACCTGCTGGCCGGGCTGGTGCGCACGCACGTCGAGAAGCGCACGGGCGCGCTGGCGACGGCGACGTCCGACCTCGCCGCGCGGGTGGAGCGGTTCTGCGCCGGCCCCGACGCCGCCGGGCTGGAAGGGGTGCGGGCCGGCTATGGCGCGGCCATGGACGCCTGGGCCGGGGTGCAGCACCTGCGGCCGGGGCCGCTGCTGCTGGAGATGCGCTCCGACCGCATCGCCTTCTGGCCGGAGCGGCGCAACATCGTCACCCGGCAGGTCGAGCAACTGCTGGGCGCGCGTGACCCCAAGGCGCTGGAACCTGCCGCCTTCGCCAAGCAGAGCGCCGCCGTGCAGGGCCTGACTGCGGTCGAGCGCCTGCTGTTCGGCGACGGCGTGACGGCGGCCTCCTTCGGTGGGGCGGGCGGCGGCGAGACCGGCGGCCATCGCTGCGCGCTGACGCTGGCCGTGGCCCGCAACGTCGCCAGGCTGGGCACGGAAGTGCGCGACGGCTGGGCGGTGCTGGGACCGCAACTCGTGGCCGGCGCCACGACGCCGGTGGGCGCTTCGGCCAAGGAGGCGGTGGACAACCTCTACGCCTCGCTGGTCACGGCGCTGCAGGTGGTGGTCGACCAGAAACTGCTGATCCCGCTGGGCGAGAGCCTTGCCGACGCCAAGCCGGCGCTGGCGGAATCGGCGCGCGCCGGGCGGTCGCTGAAGAACATCGAGATCAATCTGGCGGCCATGCGCGCCATGGTGCTGGGCGAGGATGGCGGCCCCGGCTTCGCCGCCCTGCTGCCCGACAACGCCGAGGGGACGGCGGCCCGCAAGGCGGTGGCGAAGGCGTTCGACGACGCGGCGGCGGCCGTGAAGGCGGTGCCGGTGTCGCTCGACAAGGCGGTGGCCGACCCGAAGCAGCGCAAGACGGTCGAGGCGGCGTTCCGCGCCGCCAAGAGCGTGCAGACGGTGCTGGTGCAGAAGTTTCCCCCCCTCATTGGCGTGACGCTGGGGTTCAATGAGCTGGACGGTGATTGACCGGCGCCGCCTGCTGGCCGGTTTCGGCGGCATGGCGGCGTTGATGATGATACCCGCGCGTGCGGGTGCCGGTGCGGGGCCGCTGTTCCTCAGCGCCTACGCGACGGCGGGCGACAGGCCGGGCTACGGCGTGGCGGCGCTGGACGCGCAGGGCACCGTGGCCTTCGCCACCGCGCTGCCGGGGAGGGCGCACGCGGTGGTGCCGAACCCCATGCGCGCGGAGGCCGTGGTCTTCGCCCGCCGGCCGGGGCGCTGGTTCGTGCCGGTCGATTTGGCGACCGGCGCGGCCGGGACGCCGGTGGCGGTGCCGGAGGACCGGCGCTTCACCGGGCACGGCGTGTTCTCCGCCGACGGCCGGCTGCTGTACGTGGCCGAGGACGACGTGCCGCGCGAGGCCGGCGCCATCGCCGTGTACGACGCGGCGGACGGCTACCGCCGGGTGGGTGTCCTGCCGACGCACGGCATCGGCCCGCACGAGCTGGTGCCGCTGGACGGCGGGCGCGTGCTGGCGGTGGCGAACGGCGGCATCATCACCCACCCCGACACCGGGCGCGCCAAGCTGAACCTGGACGACATGGACGCCTCCCTCACCTACGTCGAGGCGGCGAGCGGGCGCTTGCTCGATCAGGCGCGCCTGCCGGAGGAGCACGGCAACCTCGGCATCCGGCATCTGGCGGTGCTGGCCGACGGATCGGTCGCCTTCGGCACGCAGGACGAGCGGCCGACCGGCGCGCTCCAGCCGCTGGTCGGTACGCACCGGCCGGGCGGCGGCCCGGTCCGCCTGTTCAACATGCCGGCGGACGTGCTGGCGCGCTTCGAGGGCTACGTGGGCAGCGTGGCGTCGGACGGGCGCACGATCGCGGCAAGTTCGCCGCGCGGCGGGCTCGTGGGATTTTGGGACGCCGGGGGCGGGTGGCTGGGCGCTGCGTCGCTGCCCGACGGCTGCGGCATCGCCTGGGCCGGCGGCCGCTGCGTCGCCACCAGCGGGCACGGCGCGCTGGCGCTGCTGACCGCGGATGGGCACGATGCGGGGGCGCGGCGTGAATCGGCGGGCCTGCGCTGGGACAACCACCTGACGCCGATGGGGACGTAGGTTGGGTTGAGCGCCAGCGAAAACCCAACGTTCCTGCGGCGGCGAGCGCGTTGGGTTTTCACCTTCGGTTCAACCCAACCTACAAAACCAAGAGGCAGGCGTATGGGCGCGGCGATTCTGGTCTACGCGGGGGCGGCGTTGGGGGAGATCGCCGGGTGCTTCGCCTTCTGGGCGTGGCTGCGCCTGGGCAAGTCGCCGCTGTGGCTGGTGCCGGGCGTGCTGAGCCTGATTCTGTTCGCGTGGCTGCTGACGCGCGTCGATGCGGCGTTCGCCGGGCGCGCCTTCGCCGCCTACGGCGGAGTCTACATCGCCGCGTCGCTGGTCTGGCTGTGGGCGGTCGAGGGGCAGCGGCCGGACCACTGGGATCTGGCCGGCGCGATGCTGTGCCTGGGCGGCGCGGCCGTCATCCTGTTCGGGCCGCGCGCCGCCCCGATGTAATCCTCAGCTGTCCTTGTACAACTGCTCCTGCTGGTAGGCCTGGAGGCCGATGCGCTGGATGAGGTCGAGCTGGGTTTCCAGCCAGTCGATGTGCTCCTCCGTGTCCTCCAGCAGGTCTTCGAGCTGGTCGCGCGTCTCGTAGTCGCGCACGGATTCGCAATGGGCGATCGCCTCGATCAGGCCGTCGCGGGCGGTGTGCTCGCTCTTCAGGTCGTTGGTGAGCATTTCCGGCAGGTCTTCGCCGATCATCAGCTTGCCCAGATCCTGCAGGTTGGGCAGGCCCTCCAGGAACAGGATGCGTTCGATCACCTTGTCGGCGTGCTTCATCTCGCCGATGGATTCCTCGTAGATCTTGTGGGCGATCCGCTTGAGCCCCCAGTTCTTCAGCATGCGCGCGTGCAGGAAGTACTGGTTGATGGCGGTCAGCTCGTTGGTGAGGATCTTGTTCAGGTGCACGATGACCTGTGGATCGCCCTTCATAGTCCCCTCTCCTGTGTGGGTCTTTGGGAAGCAGAGCCGGAAGGTTTGTCTGGGGCTGCTCCAGGATGACGTTGGCATGCAGATAGGGCGCCTGCAATAATCGGCAAGATTGATCATATCTAATCAGCCCGGACTCATATGAGAATGAGAACTATTGTCACCTCGTGACTTGCCGGTGTTTTGTGTGGCCAGCCGGCTTGACCGTGGTCAAAGCCGGTGCCCGTGGGCGCCCGTTAGGCTGAGGCTCTGCGAAAAGGAGGCTTTGTGCCATGGCGAACGCTCAGACCGGCCCGCACTCCCCGGCATTCCCGTGCCCGTCCTGGCTGCGGCGGGTGATGACCCGGCGCGCGGAGCGCCGCGCGCTCGACACCATGGAACCGCGCGACCGGGAGCGCGTGCTGGCCGAGGTCGGGCTGTGCGAGACCGACCTGCCGAACGTTCTCGACCGCGCCGGCCATGTGGCGGAACTGCTGCCGGAGGCCCTGCGCCTCAACCGCGTGGACACCCTGTGGCTCGACCGCCGGCGGCGCGACCTGCTGTGGGACCTGCAGCGGGTGTGCAGCGGCTGCCCGACGGTGCGGCAATGCCGCCGCCTGCTGGCGGACGGCGCGCCGGTGGCGGAGCATCGGCGCGTCTGCCCGAACGCGGGCACGCTGGAGAGCCTCGGCTCCGCTGCATAGCGGGATATGCCGGCGTAGCGCGTTCTTAACGACTGGTCGTCCATCCTGCCTTCGGGTGAGGGCTGGAGGAGGCTATGGAGAAGCACGACGTGGAGGCCAACATCCGGCTGTCCATCGTGCGGCACGGGTCGTGCGGCTGGCGCTGGACGATGCTGCTGACGACGGACGAGGACACGGATTTCGCCGTGGCCGCGGAGTTCCGCACCGGCGAGGACGGGCGCGGCACCTGGATGCGCCTGATCGGCGAACCGGAGGAGGCGTGGACCCTGGTGACGCCGCCGGAGCGGCGCAGCTACCCGGCCGACCCCGAGGCCGCGCGCAGCGAGATCGAGCAGGTGTGCGTCGCCGCCGCCACCGACCTCGTGCGCGCCCACCGCGGGGAGCGGCCATCCGCCGGCCCGCACGGCGAACTGGCGGCCATGCGGCCTATGGGAACCTGCTGAAGGTCAGAGAAACTGGCCCTTTGTTCCGTATTCCTTGAGCGCCTGAGTGTGTCACCATGTCGCATTCGAGTGCTTCGAGGGCCGCGAGATGGAGAGCCGCCGCAACCACCCGCCGAGACACATCGTCCTGACCTCGCACCCGGGGGGTGCCCGGCCACGCCACACCCCCGTGCACTGGGGGGCCGCCAATGCCGCAGAGCGCGGGCCGGTGGTCGCCTCCCTGTCCGACCCGTCGCACCGCAACGCCATCGGCGCGCACGCCGGCAGCTACGCCGTCTACCGGGCGCTGGCGGTGGCCGCCGGGCAGCTCAGCGCCTACCACGTGCCGGACCTGACGAACACGGCGCCGGCCGAGGCCATCGGGCCGCACCCGCAGTGGTTCGATCCCGAGAAGATCGTCTCCATCGACCCCTTCGGCCACGTGGTGAGCGAGGCGTTTAAGGATCACCTGGACCGCGGCGTCGACGTGCGCCCGACCATCGCGGTGACCAAGGCGCGCATCAAGGTGCCGGAACTGGCCGAGGCCACCCGGGCCGGCCGGCTGAAGCCGGACGGCAAGATCCTGCTGGACAGCGGCGACGCGCGCGTCACCAAGATCGCCATCGAGCCGGTGTGGTACCTGCCCGGCGTCGCCCAACGCTTCGGCATCACCGAGAGCGCCTTGCGGCGCGGCCTGTTCGAGCACACCGGGGGCATGTTCCCGGAACTGGTCACCCGCTCCGACCTCAAGGTCTTCCTGCCGCCGATCAACGGGCAAACCGTCTACATCCTGGGCGACGTGGCGGCCATCGGCGACACGTCGCGCACGCTGGCCTGCCGGGTGCATGACGAATGCAACGGGTCGGACGTCTTCGGCTCCGACATCTGCACCTGCCGGCCCTACCTGACGCACGGCATCGAGGAGTGCATCCGCACGGCGCAGGAGGACGGCGTGGGGTTGATCGTCTACAACCGCAAGGAGGGGCGGGCGCTGGGCGAGGTGACCAAGTTCCTGGTCTACAACGCCCGCAAGCGCCAGCCGGGCGGCGATCGGGCCGAGGCCTATTTCGAGCGGACGGAGTGCGTGGCCGGCGTGCAGGACATGCGCTTCCAGGAGCTGATGCCCGACGTCTTCCACTGGCTGGGCGTCACGCGCATCGACCGCATGGTGTCCATGAGCAACATGAAGTCCGACGCGCTGCGCCGCGCCGGCATCGAGATCGTCGCGCAGATCCCCATCCCCGACGAGTTGATCCCCGACGACGCCAAGGTGGAGATGGACGCCAAGAAGGCGGCCGGCTACTTCACCCCCACCGTGCCGACGGCGGAGGAGCTGGCGGCGGCCAAGGGCCGGGGGCTGAAGGATTGAGCGCCGCCGCCGTTTCCCGGCTGCTGTCGGCCGACGCCGTGCGCGAGCGGGCGCACGCCCTGCTGGCCGTGGGCGAACGGGGCGAACTGGCGCATTTCGAGGTGCGGCTCGACCGGCTGGGCGAGGCCGCCAACCTCGTGGCCGAGGTGACGCGCGCGTCGTACCCGGACCTGGACGTGCCCTACCACAGCCGCTGGCGGCACTTCGTGGTGGGCGGGCAGGACCGCTGGGCGGACCTCGCGGCGCGGCTGGACGAGAACGCGGACGAGGTGGCGCGCATCCGTTTCGACCTCGCGGTGACCAGCGTGCTGCTGGACGCCGGGGCGGGTGAGCGCTGGCGCTACAAGGACGCGGCGAGCGGGACGGAACTGGCGCGCTCCGAAGGCTTGGCCATCGCCAGCTTCGACCTGTTCCACGCCGGGGCCTTCTCCGCCGATCCGCGGCGGCCCCTGCGCGCCGACGCGGCAGCGTTGGCGGCGATCGGCCAGGCCGATCTGGCGCGCGGCTTCCAGGTGGCGGACGCCAACCCGCTGGTCGGGCTGGAGGGGCGGGCGGCCCTGCTGCGCCGGCTGGGCGAAGCGCTGGGGCCGGGAGGGCGCGTTGGCGACCTGTACGATGCGTTGAAGGGGCGGGCGGTGGCCGGGGCACTGCCGGCACCCGCCATCCTGGAGATCGTGCTGCTGCGGCTCGGGCCGATCTGGCCGGGGCGGATCGAACTGGACGGCGTGAACCTGGGCGACGTCTGGCGACACCCGGTGGGCGGGCTGGTGCCGTTCCACAAGCTGTCGCAATGGCTGAGCTATTCGCTGGTCGAACCGCTGGAGGACGCCGGGATCCGCGTCACCGGCCTGGACCGGCTGACCGGCCTGCCGGAATACCGCAATGGCGGGTTGCTGGTGGACACCGGCGTGCTGGTGCCGAAGGAGCGGCGCATCCTGACCGAAGCGCTGGAGGTCGACGACCCGGCGGTGGTGGAGTGGCGGGCGCTGACCGTGGCGCTGCTCGACCGCGTCGCCGAGGCCGTGCGGCAGCGGCTGGGCGTGGCTGCGGCCGACTTCCCGCTCGCCAAGGTGCTGCAGGGCGGCACCTGGACGGCGGGGCGGTCGATCGCGCGGCGCCTGCGCCCCGACGGCGGCCCGCCGATCCGCATCCGCAGCGACGGAACCGTGTTTTAAGAAGAAGAGGCCGCGCATGCCCATACCGACGCTGACCGTCATCGATCACCCGCTGGTCCAGCACAAGCTGACCATCCTGCGCCGGAAGGAGACGCCGACCGGCCGCTTCCACGAGGTGGTGCGCGAGGTCTCGGTGCTGATGGGCTACGAGCTGACGCGCGATCTGGCGCTGGAGGAGCGGCCGGTCACGACGCCGCTGACCACCTTCGAGGCACCGCTGCTCAGCGGCAAGAAGCTGTGCCTGGTGTCGATCATGCGGGCGGGGCAGGGCATGCTGGACGGCATGCGCAGCCTGCTGCCTTCGGCGCGCATCGGCCACATCGGCCTCTATCGCGACCAGGAGACGCTGACGCCCGTCGAGTACTTCTTCAAAGTGCCGGGCGACATCGACGAGCGGCTGGTCATCCTGGTCGACCCCATGCTCGCCACCGGCCACACCGCGACCGCGGCCGTGCACCGGCTGAAGGAGGCGGGGGCGGCGTCGATCCGGCTGGCCGTGCTGGTGGCCGCGCCGGAGGGGCTGCGCACCTTCCACGAGTCGCACCCGGACGTGCCGGTGTTCGCCGGATCGGTCGACGACCGGCTGGACGAACACGGCTACATCCTGCCCGGACTGGGCGACGCTGGCGACCGCATGTTCGGCACGCGGTAATACCGGTTGCCGCCTTTTTCATCGCGTGTCACCGTCTCTGCCCGTGGAATGCCCACGTATGACGAAAGGGCGACGGCAGCGCCGCGCCCCGTGGCTGGCATCCCTGTTGCAGTGCCTTAGGCCAACGACAACGGCCAGACGACAACGGACAGAGGGGGTTTCTTCATGGGGATCAGCGGATCGATGATCGCGCGGCGCACGGTCCTGTGCGGCATGGCGGCCGTGGCGGTGGCGCTGGCTGCACCGGCCCTGGCGCAGACCAAGCTGAAGGTGGCCGGCGTCTACACGGTGCCCATTGAACAGCAGTGGGTGAGCCGCATCCACACCGCGCTGAAGGCCGCCGAGGCGCGCGGCGAGATCGAATACGTGTGGGCCGAGTCGGTCGCCAACACCGACTATGAGCGCGTCATGCGCCAGTACGCCGAGGGCGGCCGGCAACTGATCTTCGGCGAGGTGTTCGGGGTGGAGCGCGCGGCGCGCGCGGCGGCCAAGGACTATCCCAAGACCGCCTTCGTCATGGGCTCCAGTTTCCAGCCGCAGGAGCCGAACTTCTCGGTCTTCGACAACTACATCCAGGAGCCGGCCTACCTGACCGGCATGATCGCCGGGGCCATGACCAAGTCCAACATGATCGGGATGGTCGGCGGCTATCCCATCCCGGAGGTGAACCGCCTGATGAACGCCTTCATGGAGGGGGCGAAGGAGGTGAACCCGGCGGTGAAATTCTCGGTCAGCTTTATCGGCTCGTGGTTCGACCCGCCCAAGGCCAAGGAGGCGGCGTTCGCCATGATCGACCGCGGCGCCGACGTCATGTACGCGGAGCGCTTCGGCGTGTCCGACGCCGCCAAGGAGCGCAAGGTGCTGGCCATCGGCAACGTCATCAACACCCAGCCGCAGTACCCCGACACCGTGGTCGCCAGTGCCTTGTGGCACATGGAGCCGTCGGTGGACCGCGCGATCAAGGCGGTGAAGGCCGGCACCTACAAGGCCGAGGACTACGGCCCCTACAGCATGATGAAGCACGGCGGCTCCAGCCTCGCCCCGCTCGGCACGTTCGAGGGCAAGGTCCCGGCCGACGTCATGGCCAAGGTGAAGGCACGCGAGCAGGAGATCCGCGACGGCAAGTTCACCGTGAAGGTCAACGACGCCGAGCCGAAGTCGACGATGTAAGGAGCGTCGCTTGCCCCCACCCCGACCCTCCCCCGCTGACGCAGGGGAGGGAGCTTGGCGTGCCGTCCAACCCTCCCCTGCGCAGCGGGGGAGGGTGGTGCCGAAGGCGCCGGGTGGGGGCAACCGTCCGCAAAGCCATGACCAATCCCATCCAGCCGGTCGTCCTCCGCCTCACCGGCATCACCAAACGCTTCGGCCCCCTCGTCGCCAACGACGGCATTTCGCTGACGCTGCACGCGGGCGAGGTGCTGGCGCTGCTCGGCGAGAACGGGGCCGGCAAGACCACGCTGATGAACATCCTGTTCGGCCATTACGTGGCCGATGAGGGGACCGTCGAGGCGTTCGGTCATCCGCTGCCGCCGGGCTCACCCAAGGCGGCGCTGGTTGCCGGCATCGGCATGGTGCACCAGCACTTCACGCTGGCCGACAACCTGTCGGTGCTCGACAACGTCGCCGTCGGGACGGAGCCGTTGTGGAGGTTCTGGTCGGATCGCGCGGCGGCGCGGCGGCGCCTCTTGGAACTGGCCGACCGCTTCGGCCTGGGCGTGCGGCCGGACGCGCCGGTGGGCGATTTGTCGGTGGGCGAGCGGCAGCGGGTGGAGATCCTGAAGGCGCTGTACCGCGACGCCCGCATCCTCATCCTGGACGAACCCACCGCCGTGCTGACGCCGCAGGAGGCGACCGGCCTGTTCGACACGCTGCGCCGGCTGACGGCCGATGGCTTGGCGGTGGTCTTCATCAGCCACAAGATGCACGAGGTCTTCGCGGTGAGCGACACGGTGGCGGTGCTGCGCGGCGGCCGACTGGTCGCCACCCGCGCCACCGCCGACACCAGCCGCGAGGAACTGGCCGAGATGATGGTCGGCCGCGCGGTGAAGCCGCCGACTCCCACTCCCATGGTGCCGGGGGAACCGGTGCTGGAGTTGAAGGACGTCACCGTCCTGTCCGGTCACGGCCGGCCGCACCTGGACGGGGCGGACCTGACGGTGCGCCGGCACCAGATCGTCGGCATCGCCGGGGTGTCCGGCAACGGGCAGACGGCGCTGGCCGACCTCGTCAGCGGCCTGATCGTGCCGGACGGCGGAACGCTGGCGCTGAAGGGGCAGCCGGTGCGCGCGGCCGACGCGGCGGCCATGGTGCGGCGCGGCGTGGCGCGGATCCCGGAGGACCGGCACGCCGCCGGACTCGTCGGATCCATGGCGGTGTGGGAGAACCTGATCGCCGAGCGCTACCGCGACCCCGCCTTCCAGCGCTGGGGCGTTTTGAAGCGTGCGGCGGCGCGGCGCACGGCGGAGGAGGCGATCCGCGCCTTCGACGTGCGCTGTCCGGGGCCGGACGCGCGCACGCAACTGCTGTCCGGCGGCAACATGCAGAAGCTGATCCTCGGCCGCACGCTGGCCTACGGCCCCGACCTGATCCTGGCGAGCCAGCCGACGCGCGGGCTGGACGTGGGTGCGGTGTCCTACGTGCACGGGCGCCTCCTGGAGGCGCGGGCGGCGGGGGCGGGGGTGCTGCTGATCTCCGAGGATCTGGACGAGATCCTGGCGGTGGCCGATTGCATCGCCGTGGTCTACCACGGCCGCATCACGCCGCTGCTGCCGCACGACCGCGTGTCGGTCCGCCAGCTTGGCCTGCTGATGGCCGGGCATTGGGATGTTCTGTCGGAGATCGCCGATGCGGCTTGAACCGCGCACGCACACGCCGCTGGCCGTGCGCATCCTGGCGCCCATGGGGGCGGTCGTGGCGGCGCTGGCCCTGTGCGCGCTGCTGGTCGCGTGGACCGGGGCGCCGGTGCTGACGGCCTATGGGCTGCTGGTCGAGGGCGCCGTCGGCTCCCGCTTCGCGCTGACCGAGACGCTGACGCGCGCCACGCCGCTGATCCTCACCGGGCTGGCCGCCGCCGTGGCGTTCCGCACCAGGCTGTGGAACATCGGGGCGGAGGGGCAGCTCTACATGGGGGCGTTGGCCGCCGTGGTGCTGGGCGGCGGGATGCTGAACCTGCCGTTCTGGCTGCTGTGGCCCGTGGTGCTGCTGGGCGGAGCGCTGGCCGGCGGGCTGACGCTACTGGGGCCGGCGGTACTGAAGGTGCGCTTCGGGGTCGACGAGGTGGTGACGACGCTGCTGCTGAACTTCGTCGTGCTGCTGTTCGTCTCCATGCTGCTGGAGGGTGCCTTGAAGGACCCCATGGGCATGGGTTGGCCGCAGTCGGCGCCGGTGGTGGAGGCGGCCGAGCTGCCGAAGCTGGTGGCGCGCACGCGGCTGCACGCCGGGCTGGTCATCGCGCTGGCCCTGGCGGTGCTGCTGTGGCTGATCGACACGCGCACCATCTGGGGCTACGAGAACCGGGCGGTGGGCGCCAACCCGCGCGCCGCCGCCTTCGCCGGCATGCCGGTGACGCGCGTCATGCTGCGCACGGCGCTGCTGTCCGGCGGCCTGGCCGGGCTGGCGGGGGCGGCGGAGGTGGCGGGGCTGAAGGGCTATCTCACGCTCGACCTGTCGCCGGGGTTCGGCTATTCGGGCATCGTCGTCGCCATGCTGGCGCAACTGCACCCGCTGGGCGTGGTGGGGGCAGCGCTGTTCATCGCCGGCATCTTCGTGGGCGCGGACGCCATGAGCCGCGCCATGCCGGTGCCCAACTACATCGCCGACGTGCTCGTCGCGACCAGCCTCCTGTGCATGCTGGTGGCCGGGTTGCTGGCGCGCTATCGCCTGCGGCGGGGGTAGGGGCATGGAAAACCTGTTCACCATTGGGGACGTCCTCGTCTCGGCCGCGTTCTGGACGGCGGTGCTGCGCATCGCCACGCCGTACGTGCTGGGCACGCTGGGGGAGCTGCTGTGCGAGCGTGCGGGCGTGCTGAACCTGGGCATCGAGGGGATCATGGTGCTGGGCGCCATGTCCGGCTGGATGGCGGTGTACCAGGGGGCGGACCTGTGGGCCGGCGTGCTGGTGGCGATGGCGTGCGGGGCGCTGATGGGCTTGTTGCATGCGGCGCTCACCGTGCCGCTGGGGCTGTCGCAGCACGTGGCGGGGATCGGCGTGACGCTGCTGGGCACCAGCCTGTCGTACTTCGTCTACCGCCTCGTGCTGCCGCAGGCCAGCACGCCGCCGACCATCACCCCCTTTCAGCCCCTGGACCTGCCGGGATCGCTGGCGCAGACGCCGCTGACCTACCTTGCTGCGGTGCTGGTGGCGGCGGTGGCGTACGTGCTGTACCGCACGCCGGTCGGGCTGGCGGTGCGCATGGTGGGCGAGAACCCGGCCGCGGCCGAGGCGCAGGGGCTGAACGTCACCGCCGTGCGGATGGGCGCGGTGATGGCGGGGAGCGCGCTGATGGGGCTGGCGGGGGCGTTCCTGACCCTGTCGGCCTTCAACGCCTTCTTCTTCAACATGGTCAACGGGCGCGGCTGGATCTGCGTGGCGCTGGTGGTCTTCGCCTCCTGGCGGCCGGGCAAGGCGCTGCTGGGGGCGCTGCTGTTCGCGGCGTTCGATGCCTTCCAGTTGCGCTTGCAGCAGATGGCCGGCGGCGTGCTGCCCTATCAGGTGTTCCTGATGCTGCCGTACCTGTTGAGCATCCTGGCGCTGGTCCTGGTGGCGCGCCGCGCCGCCTATCCGCGCGCCCTGATGGTGCCGTATCGCAAGGGAGAACGCTGATGTTCGATCTGGTCATCCGCCGCGCCACCCTGCCGGACGGGCGCCCCGGCATCGACATCGGCGTTCGCGATGGGCGCATCGCCGCCGTCGAGCCGAACCTGCCGGGCGAGGCGTCAGCGGAGATCGACGCCACCGGGCGGCTGGTCACGCCGCCCTTCGTGGACGCGCATTTCCACATGGACTCGACGCTCAGCTACGGCATCCCGCGCGTCAACCGCTCCGGCACGCTCTTGGAGGGCATCGCGCTGTGGGGGGAGCTGAAGCCGACGCTGGTGCAGGACGCCATCATCGAGCGGGCGCTGGCCTACTGCGATTGGGCGGTGGCGCGCGGCCTTCTGGCGATCCGCAGCCACGTGGACGTCTGCGACCCGCGCCTTTTGGCGGTGGAGGCGCTGCTGGAGGTAAAGACGCGCGTGGCGCCGTACATCGACCTGCAGCTCGTGGCCTTCCCGCAGGACGGCGTGCTGCGCTCGTCGGGCGCGGTGGATTTGCTGAAGCGGGCGCTGGATATGGGTGTCGACGTGGTGGGCGGCATTCCGCACTTCGAACGCACCATGACCGACGGGGCGGAATCGGTGCGGCTGCTGTGCGGGATCGCGGCGGAGCGGGGACTGCTGGTCGACATGCACTGCGACGAGACGGACGACCCGCTGTCGCGCCACGTGGAAACGCTGGCTTACGAGGCGCAGCGGCTGGGCATGCAGGGGCGGGTGACGGGCTCCCACCTCACCTCCATGCATTCCATGGACAACTACTACGTCTCCAAGCTCATCCCGCTGATGGCCGAGGCCGACCTGGGCGTGATCAGCAACCCGCTGATCAACATCGTCCTGCAAGGCCGCCACGACACCTATCCCAAGCGGCGCGGCATGACGCGGGTGCCGGAGCTGATGGCCGCCGGGCTCACCGTGGCGCTGGGCCACGACTGCGTGATGGACCCGTGGTACCCGCTGGGCTCCGGCGACATGCTGGAGGTCGCGCACATGGGCTTGCACGTGGCGCAGATGACCGGCAGCGACGGCATTCAGGCGTGCTTTCGTGCGGTCACCGAGAACCCCGCCAGGCTGCTGCACCTGGACGGCTACGGGTTGGAGCCCGGCTGCCATGCCGATCTGGTGGTGCTGCAGGCCGCCGACCCGGTGGCGGCGATCCGCACCCGCGCCGCGCGCCTGTTCGTGCTGCGCCGGGGCAAGGTGATCAGCCGCTGCGCGCCGGTGCAGGCGGATCTGGATCTGCCGGGGCGGCCGGGGACAGTCGTATTTTCCTGACATCGTCGGTTGGATTGAGCGCCAGCCTACGCGCCTTCCCTTATCCGTTCATAGTCCACGTACCGGAACGCCAGCCCGTTCTCGTGCTGCACGGGCGTCGAGCGCACCTCGACCCAGCGGTCGCCCAAGGGCGGCATGAACGTGTCGCCGGCCACGTCCTGTTCGACGGCGGTGAGGTAGAGCGCGTCGGCCAGCGGCAGGGCCTCTGCGAACACCTGCGCGCCGCCGATCACGCACAGTTCTTCCGCGCCGGAGGAGCGCGCGTGGTCGATGGCGGCGGTCAGGTTGCGGAACCACAGGGCGCCCGCGTGCGGGCCGGGTTCCGCGCCGCGGCTGAGCACGATGTTCTTGCGGCCGGGCAGCGGGCGGCGCGGCAACGAGTCCCAGGTGCGGCGGCCCATCAGCGTCGGCTTGCCCAGCGTCAGTTCCTTGAAGCGCTTGAGGTCGCCCGGCAGGTGCCAGGGCAGGGCGCCGTTCCGGCCGATCACGCCGTTGCGCGCGGCCGCCACCACCAGACTGATCCGCATTCCGGCCTCTCCATTCCTTGATCGCCGCCCCGTCCAGGGCACAAGTCGGACGTTGCGGGGTTGTTTCTCCCATAACATGGGGGAGAGCAGCCATGTGGTTCGAGAACGCGGTCATCTATTGCCTGGACGTCGAGACCTTCATGGACGGCGACGGTGACGGGATCGGCGATTTCCGCGGCCTGACCGACCGGCTCGACCACTTGGAGACGCTGGGCGTCACCTGCGTGTGGCTGCAGCCCTTCCAGCCCTCGCCCAACCTCGACGACGGGTACGACGTCGCCGACTTCTACACGGTGGAGCCGCGACTGGGCACGCTGGGCGACTTCGTGGCGTTCACGCACGCGCTGAAGGACCGCGGCATCCGCCTGATCATCGACCTGGTGGTCAACCACACGTCGATCGAACACCCGTGGTTCAAGGCGGCGTGCGCCGATCCCAACTCGCGCTTCCGCGATTTCTACATCTGGTCGAAGGAACGGCCGAAGGACGCCGACCAGGGCATGGTCTTCCCCGGCGTGCAGGAAACCACCTGGACCTGGAACGAGCAGGCGCAGGCCTATTACTTCCATCGCTTCTTCTGCCACCAGCCGGACCTGAACATCGCCAACCCGGCGGTGCGGGACGAGATCCTGCGCATCATGGGCTTCTGGACGGAACTGGGCGTGTCCGGCTTCCGCGTCGACGCCGCCCCCTTCCTGATCGAGCTGACCAGCGGCGAGGGGCCGCAGGGCAAGGCGATGTTCGAGTTCCTGGAGGAGATGCAGACCTTCCTGTCCTGGCGCCAGGGCGACGCCATCATGCTGGCCGAGGCCAACGTGACGGCCGATCACATCGGCGACTATTTCGGCGGCGGCCACCGCATGCACATGCTGTTCAACTTCCTGGTCAACCAGCCGCTCTATCTGGCGCTGGCGCGGATGGAGGCGGCCCCGCTGGCCAAGGCGCTGCGCGAGCTGCCGCCGATCCCGCCGCACACGCAGTGGGCGCAGTTCCTGCGCCTGCACGACGAGCAGGACCTGGGCCGGCTGAGCGACGCCGAGCGGCGGGAGGTCTACGCCGCCTTCGGGCCGGACCCATGCATGCAGATTTACGACCGCGGCATTCGCCGCCGCCTCGCCCCCATGCTGGGCAACGACCAGCGGCGAATCATGATGGCGCACAGCCTGTGCTTCAGCCTGCCCGGCGCGCAGGTCATCCGCTATGGCGACGAGATCGGCATGGGGGACGACCTGTCGCTGAAGGAACGGCTGGCCGTGCGCACGCCCATGCAGTGGTCGAACGACACCAACGGCGGCTTTTCCACCGCGCCGGCCGACAGGCTGGTGCGCCCGGTGATCAGCGGCGGGCCTTGCGGGTACGAGCGGTTGAACGTGCAGGCGCAGCGGCTCGACCCCAACTCGCTGCTCAACCGCATCGAGCGCCTGATCCGTGTGCGCCGGAGCTGCGAGGAGATCGGTGTGGGCCGGATGACGATCCTCGACGCCGGCGATCCCGCTGTCCTCGCCCACCGCTGTGACGGGCGCAACAGCGTGGTCGTGCTGAACAACCTGTCCGACCGCGAACTGTCGGTGACCTTGCCGCTGGACGAAGGCGAGCGGAGTCGACTGGTGGAGATCGCGGGGGACGATCCCTATCCGGAACCGGACGAGGCCATCGCGTTGCGCGGCTATGGCTTCCGTTGGTTCCGTGTGGATGGCGGCGACCGGCGGCCGACATAAGTTCCATGCGCCCGGCACGCGGCTGGGGTGCTTTGCCGGCCGCGTCACTCCGTCCGCTTGACCGGCCGGTGGGAGGGGTTTGAAATAATCGAACCCTTCGTGGTTCCCCATCGTGTCAGGGCCCGTTGGCAGTCGGCTGGCTGCACGGCTGTACCTTCCGCGCGTCGCGTCCTTCTGCCCAACGGCCGCCGAGTCGGGAGAACGGCCGTGAAACCGACATCCCTCATCATCGCCGCCATCGTCCTGGCCCTTGGCACCGTGGGTGCCTACGTGGCGTGGGACGCCATGCAGACGCGCCGCCTGCCGGCCGGCATCGTTTCCGGCAACGGGCGCATCGAGGCCAACGAGATCGACGTCGCCACCCGATACGCCGCCCGCGTCGCCGAGGTGACGGTGGAGGAGGGCGACCTCGTCGAAGCCGGGGCGGTGATTGCCCGCCTGGAGATCCGCGACCTGGAGGCGCAGTTGCGCGCCGTGCAGGCGCAATTGCGCCAGGCCCGGCAGGCGCAGGCGACGGCCGAGGCCGTCGTCGCCCAGCGCGAGAGCGAAGCCGACTTCGCCGCGAAGGAGCTGGAACGCGCGCTGGTGCTGTTCGGCAAGGGCCACGTCTCCCAGCAGCGCGTTGATCAGGCGCGCAACCAGCGCCGCACGGCGGACGCCGCGCTCAACGCCGCGCGCGGCCAGCGCGGCAACGCCGCGGAGGCGATCGGCGCCGCTTCCGCCGAAGTGGACCGGCTGCGGGAACTGGTGGCCGACGGCACGCTGAAGGCACCGCGCAAGGGCCGCGTGCTCTACCGTTTGGCCGAGCCGGGCGAGGTGCTGGCGGCGGGCGGCAAGGTGGTGACGCTGCTGGACCTCTCCAACGTCCACATGACCTTCTTCCTGCCGACCGATCAGGTGGGGCCGCTGGCGCTGGGGGCCGAGGCGCGCGTGCTGCTGGACGCGCTGCCCGACCTCGCCGTGCCGGCGCAGGTCTCCTTCGTGGCACCGCGCGCGCAGTTCACGCCCAAGCAGGTGGAGACCCGCTCCGAGCGCGACCGCATGATGTTCCGCGTCAAGGCCCGCATCCCCGAGGCGCTGGTCGCCCGGTACATCGAGCGAGTGAAGACCGGCATCACCGGTGTCGCCTACGTCAAGCTGGACGCCGGGGTCGTGTGGCCGGACTGGCTGGAATCGCGCCTGACGCGGGACGGGGCGGCGGCGGGGGCGCCGCAATCATGACCACGCCAGCCGCCGCCCCATTGGCCGTCGTGGTGGAGGGTGTGCGCTACCGCTACGGCGGCACGGTGGCGTTGGACGGCGTGGCGCTCAGCCTGCAGGCGGCGGCGAGCGTGGCGCTGATCGGGCCGGACGGGGTGGGCAAGTCGACGCTGTTCGGCCTGATCGCCGGGGCCAAGCGGCTGCAGGACGGCCGTGTGACGGTGCTGGGCACCGACATGCGCGACGCCCACGGCCGGGCCGCCCTGCAGACGCGCGTCGCCTACATGCCGCAGGGGCTGGGCCGCAACCTGTACGCCGACCTCAGCGTGCGCGAGAACCTGGAGTTCTTCGGCCGCCTGTTCGGCCTCGATGCCGCATCGCGCGCCGCCCGCATCGCCGAACTGCTGGCCGCCACAGGCTTGGCCCCATTCCCGGACCGGCTGGCCGGCAAACTGTCGGGCGGCATGAAGCAAAAGCTGGGCCTGTGCTGCGCACTGCTGCACGACCCCGACCTGCTGATCCTGGACGAACCGACCACCGGCGTGGACCCGCTGTCGCGCCGCCAGTTCTGGGACCTGATCGAGCGCTTCCGCGCCGGCCGGCCGGGCATGACGGTGCTGGTCGCCACCTCCTACATGGATGAGGCGGAGCGGTTCGAGCGGGTGTTGATGATGCACGCCGGCCGCCTGCTGGCCGACGGCACGCCGGCCGAGCTGAAGACGCGCACCGGGGCGGACGACCTGGAGGGCGCCTTCGTCGCCCTGCTGCCGGAGGAGGCGTTGCGCGCACACCGGACGCTGGTCGTGCCGCCGCGATCGCCGGACGGCGACGGTCCGCCGGCCATCGAGGCGCGCGGGCTGACGCGGCGCTTCGGCGCCTTCACGGCGGTGGACGGCGTCAGCTTCCGCATCGAGCGGGGGGAGATCTTCGGCTTCCTCGGCTCCAACGGCTGCGGCAAGACGACGACCATGAAGATGCTGACCGGCCTCCTGCCGGCCAGTGCGGGCGAGGCGCGGCTGTTCGGCGCGCCGGTCAAGCCCAGGGACCTGGAGACCCGGCGCCGCGTCGGCTACATGGCGCAGGCCTTCTCACTGTACGGCGAACTGACCGTGCGGCAGAACCTGGACCTGCACGCGCGCCTGTTCGACCTGACGGGCGCGCGGGCGGTGGAGCGGCTGGCCCACCTGACCGACCGCTTCGGCCTGGCGCCCTACCTGGACGCGGTGGCGGACGGGCTGCCGCTGGGCGTGCGGCAGCGGCTGTCGCTGGCCGTGGCGATCCTGCACGGGCCGGAACTGCTGATCCTCGACGAGCCGACCTCGGGTGTCGACCCGGTGGCGCGGGACGTGTTCTGGACCGACCTCGTGGCGCTGTCGCGCGGGCAGGGAGTGACGATCTTCGTCTCGACGCACTTCATGAACGAGGCGGCGCGCTGCGACCGGGTGGCCTTCATGAACGCCGGGCGTGTCATCGCCATCGGCCCGCCGGACGAGCTGCGCCGCCGGCAGAACGCCGCCACCCTCGATGACGCCTTCGTCGCCACCATGCGCCGGGCGGCTGCGGACGCGGAGGACGCGATGCCCGACGCCGCACCCATCGTCGCCACCGCCGAACACACGGCGGAGCGGCGTCGCGCCTTCTCGGCGCGCCGCCTGCTGGCCTATGCGTGGCGCGAGGCGCTGGAATTGCGGCGCGACGCCGTGCGCCTCACGGTGGCGCTGCTGGGCACGGTGCTGCTGATGCTGGTGTTCGGCTACGGCATCACCATGGACGTGGAGGACCTGCCCTTCGCCGTCCTCGACCGCGACCAGACGCCGGAGAGCCGGGCGTACGTCGAGCAGTTCAGCGGATCCCCCTACTTCCTGGAAAAGCCGCCGATCGCCGACGCGGTGGAGCTTGGCCGCCGGCTGCAGGAGAACGACGTGGCGCTGGCGATCGAGATCCCGCCGGGCTTCGGGCGCGACCTGCGGCGTGGGCGGGCGCCAGAGGTCGCCGTGCGCATCGATGGCGCCATGCCGTTCCGCGCCGAGACCATCCAGGGCTATGTCGCCGGCCTGCACCAGCGCTTCATCACCGACAAGGCGCGGGAAGCCGGCATCGACCTGCCGCCGACCGCGGCCACGGTGGAGGCGCGCTACCGCTACAACCAGGCGTTCCGCAGCCTGGACGCCATGGTGCCGGCGACCATCGCGCTGCTGCTGATCTTCATACCGGCCATCCTGGCGGCGCTGGGCGTCGTGCGGGAGAAGGAGCTGGGCTCCATCACCAACCTGTATGTGACGCCGGTGACGCGGCTGGAGTTCCTGCTGGGCAAGCAGATCCCCTACGTGGCGCTGGCGGCCTTCAACCTGCTGTTGATGGTGCTGATGGCGGTGACGCTGTTCGGCGTGCCGATAAAGGGCAGCGTCGCCGGGCTGCTGCTGGGCGGGTTCGTGTACGTGTGCGCCACCACCGCGCTGGGTCTCCTCATTTCCACCTTCACGCGCACGCAGACGGCCGCGATCTTCGGCACGGCCATCGCCACCACCATGCCGGCCATCCAGTTCTCCGGTATGCTCCAGCCCGTCTCCACGCTGGACGGGCCGGCGCGGGTGATGGGGGCGCTGTTCCCGACCACGCACTTCCTCAAGGTCAGCCTGGGCGCCTTCACCAAGGGGCTGGCCTTCGCCGAGCTGCTGCCCTTCATTGGAGCGACCGCCCTGTTCGTGCCGGCGCTGGTGGTGCTGTGCCTCATCTTCCTCGACAAGCAGGAGCGGTGAGCCATGGGACGCTTCCTCCGCAACAGCCTCGTCCTGGCGCGCAAGGAATGGATCAGCCTGTTCCGCGACGTCTTCATGATGGGCTTCGTCCTGTACGCCTTCACCGTGTCGGTGTACAGCGAGGCCACCGGCATCTCGCACGAGCTGCGCAACGCCTCGCTCGCCATCGTGGACGAGGACCGCTCGGCGCTGTCGCAGCGCCTCGTCTCCGCCTTCCGGGCGCCGGAGTTCCGCGAACCCGCCCTGATCCGCGAGGACGAGGTGGACGCGGCCATGGATTCCGCGCGCTTCACCTTCGTCCTCGACATCCCGCCGAACTTCCAGGCCGACGTGCTGGCCGGCCACAGCCCGGCGGTGCAGTTGCTGATCGACGCCACGGCGATGATGCAGGCGGGCATCGGCGCCCAGCAGATCCAGGGCATCGTCGAGGACGAGGTGGGCCGCTTCGTCCGCCGCGAGGCGCCGGGGACGGCGGCCCCCGTTGGGCTGGAGCTGCGCATCGCCTTCAATCAGACCCTGAGGACGAGTTGGTTCACCGGCGTGATGGCGGTGATCAACAACATCACGCTGCTGGCGGTGCTGCTGGCGGGTGCGGCGCTGATCCGCGAGCGCGAGCACGGCACGCTGGAGCACCTGCTGGTCATGCCGGTGCGCCCGGCGGAGATCATGACGGCCAAGGTGCTGGCGAACGGCGTGGTGATCCTGGTGCTGACCGTGCTGTCGCTGCGCGTGGTGCTGCAGGGCGTGCTGGGCATCCCGCTGGCCGGGTCGGTGCCGCTGTTCCTGCTGGGGACGGCGCTGTACCTGTTCTTCGCCACGGCGCTGGGCATCTTCCTGGGCACCATCGCGCGGTCCATGCCGCAACTGGGGCTGCTGTTCATCCTGATCGTGCTGCCCATGGACCTGCTGTCGGGCGGCGAGACGCCGCTGGAGAGCATGCCGAACTGGCTGCAATTCACCATGCAATTCTCCCCCTCCACCCACTTCGTGGCGTTCGCCCAGGCGATCCTCTACCGCGATGCCGGGTTCGAGGTGGTGTGGCCGCGCTTCGCCGCCGTGGCCGGCATCGGCGCCCTGTTCTTCGCCTGGAGCCTGCGCCGCTTCCGCCGGCATCTGGCGGCCATCCACTGATAAATCCGACTTTGCAGGTCAATTATTCCGCCGCGGGGTGTTTTCGCCGCAGCCCGGACGCGCTATGTAACGCGGTCTAACCGGAGCACGCCGTTTTGCAGAGCGCCAAGGACATCTTCTCGTACCGCAAATTCTGGGCCCACCGTTTCGGCCCGACCCCGTTCCTGCCCATGTCGCGCGCGGAGATGGACGCACTGGGCTGGGACAGTTGCGACATCATCATCGTGACCGGCGACGCCTACGTCGACCATCCCAGTTTCGGCATGGCGGTGATCGGGCGGCTGCTGGAGGCGCAGGGCTTCCGGGTCGGTATCATCGCGCAGCCGGACTGGCAGAACGCCGAACCGTTCAAGGCGTTGGGCAAGCCCAACCTGTTCTTCGGCGTGACCGGCGGCAACATGGATTCCATGGTGAACCGCTACACGTCCGACCGGCGGCTGCGCCACAACGACAGCTACACGCCGAACGACGAGGGCGGCAAGCGGCCGGACCGCGCCACCATCGTC
>DASPIO010000339.1:0-40720 GCA_035629155.1 Azospirillum sp.
GCACCACCCGGACCGCAACCCGGGGAACGCCGAGGCCGAGCACAAGTTCAAGGAAATCAACGAAGCCTACGACGTCCTGAAGGACGAGCAGAAGCGCGCGGCCTACGACCGCTTCGGCCATCAGGCGTTCGAGAACGGCGGGCGCGGCGGCGCCGGCGGCGGCGGTTTCGGCGGCTTCGACTTCGGCGGCGGCGGCTTCGCCGACATCTTCGACGAGATGTTCGGCGAGTTCATGGGCGGCCGGCGCGGCGGCGCCTCCTCGGGCCGTGGCCAGGACCTGCGCTACAACCTGGAGATCTCGCTGGAGGAGGCCTTCAAGGGCACGCAGGCCACCGTGCGCGTCCCCACCTCCGTGGCGTGCGACAGTTGCAACGGCTCGGGTGCGGCGGCCGGCACCCAGCCGGTGACCTGCCCGACCTGCCAGGGCCACGGCAAGGTGCGCGCCCAGCAGGGCTTTTTCACCATCGAGCGCACCTGCCCGGCCTGCCACGGCCAGGGCCGCATCATCAAGGACGCCTGCAAGAGCTGCGGTGGTGCGGGCCGCCTGCGCAAGGAGAAGACCCTCCAGGTCAACATCCCCGCCGGCGTCGAGGATGGCACCCGCATCCGCCTGGCCGGCGAGGGCGAGGCGGGCCTGCGCGGCGCCCCGCCGGGCGATCTGTACATCTTCCTGGCGCTGGCCCCGCACCCGCTGTTCCAGCGCGACGGCGCCAACATCCACTGCCGGGTGCCGATCCCGATGGTGACGGCGGCGCTGGGCGGCTCGGTCGACGTTCCGGCCATCGACGGCACGCGGGCCAAGATCACGGTGCCCCCCGGTACCCAGTCCGGCCACCAGTTCCGCCTGAAGGGCAAGGGCATGTCGGTGCTGCGCAGCCCGCACCGCGGCGACATGTACATCCAGGCGGTGATCGAGACGCCGGTCAACCTGACCAAGAAGCAGCAGGAGCTGCTGCGCGAGTTCGAAAAGGCCGGTAAGGAAGGCTCCAACCCCCAGAGCGAAGGCTTCTTCGCCAAGGTCAAGGAGCTGTGGGAGGATCTGAAGGAGTAGGATCCGTAGGTTGGGTTGAGCGTCAGCGAAAACCCAACGCCCCTGCCATCGCGAACGGGCGAGGAGGCGAAAGCCGTCTCGCCCTTTTTGTTCGGACCCTTTTCGATGTCGGCCGCGCGGCGCTCCGCCACACCAAGGTTTCTTGACGGAATCCGCGCCGCACGGGAACCTCCGGCGGCGGGCCGAGGTCACAGGAATGGCCGTTGCCGGTGGGGGGAAACACGTGTATCTACGGGCCCTTGACATCCTCAGACGGTCCATGGAGAGGGCGTTCCAAGCCGTGAGCGGTGATCTCTCCCTGGGCCAGATGCGGGACCTGATCGTCCCCGTCGATCACACGCCCATCATCCAGCGGCGGCGCGCGGTGCTGATCCATTCGCGCGTGCGCATGGTGGCGGCGGCCTTCGCGCTGCTCACGCCGCTGTGGATCGTCATCGACGCCTTCATCTTCGAATGGCCGCTGTCGGGCTGGCTGGCGGCGCTGCGCATCGTCGCCAGCATCGCCTTCGGCGTGCTGGCGCTGCGCTACCGCGTCACCGACGACATCCATTCGGCGTGGCGCGGGCTGGCGCTGCTGCTGGCGGTGCCCACGGTGTTCTTCCTGCTCTCCCACCCCATGCTGAACCAGCGGGAGATCATCGGCGTCGCCGCCGCGGTGGGCGCCGGATACGCCTTCCTGCCCTTCGTCATGGTCGCCGGCCTCAGCGTCTTCCCGCTGACCGCCGTCGAGGGCATCGGCTTCGCCCTGCCCATGCTGACCGCGCACCTCACGGCCGGGCTCTACGGCTCGCTGGTGTTCCCGTTCCCGTCCTACGTCGGCGCGCTGTGGCTGTTGGTGCTGATCATGGTGGTGGCGACGCTGGCGGCGATGAGCCAGCTTCACTTCATGATGGCGCTGGTCGACCAGGCCTCGCACGACGGGCTGACCGGCGCCTTCGGCCGCCGCATCGGCGAGGAACTGCTGCGCCTCCAGTTCGCGCATGCCCAGCGCTCCGACCAGCCGCTGTCGCTCATCTTCATCGACCTGGACGACTTCAAGACGGTCAACGACCGTTACGGCCACGATGAGGGCGACAAGGTGCTGCGCGGCGCCGCCGAGGCGATCCGCGGCATCCTGCGGCAGAGCGACGTGCTGGTGCGCTGGGGCGGCGAGGAGTTCCTGGTGGTCATGCCCAACACGCCCTGCGAGGGCGCGCGCAAGGCGGTCGAGCGGCTGCGCGGCCAGGGCTTCGGCCGCCGGCCCGACGGCACGCGGCAGACCGCCAGCGTCGGCATCGCCGAACACACCGCCGACGGCCCGCAGGAGTGGGAAAAGCTGGTCGAGTTGGCCGACCGCCGCATGTACCTCGCCAAGCAGGGCGGCAAGGACCGCGTCGTCGCCGGCGAGCCGGCCGAGGACGCCCTGGCCGGCTGACCGCCCTTCGGCCGGCGTCGTTACGACTGTTAACAAACTTGCCGTCCTGACCGCTCCTAAGTCATAGTCGCGTATTCCAATTCCGCCGGCCTTGAATGCCGGCCGCGGAAAAGAACCGCAGGAGCGCAGGGAATGAACCCGCAGGCAGCGCCGTCCCATGCGGATCCGCCAGCCTCACCGGCGGGCGGCGGTGCCGACCGTCTTCATCGCCTGCTCTCCGGGCTGTTGTGGCCGGCCCTGATCGTTCTGGGGCTGGCCGTCACGGCAGGCGGCCTCATCCAGTACTCCGCCGCCTTCAACGACGGCGTGTTCAAGGCGAACGCGCAACGGCTGGTGGGCGCCCAGATGCGGCACACGCGCCAGCAGCTCGGCCAGCGGGTGTCGGACTACGCCTGGTGGGACGAGGCCTATGCCAAGCTGCACGACGAACAGGTGCGGGACACCACCTGGGCCGAAAAGAACCTGGGCGAGTACATGTTCACCTCGTTCGCCGTCGGCGCCTCGCTGGTCGTGGACGGCACCGACACCGTGCGCTGGGCGCGCAGCCGCGATGGCGCGCTGGACGGCGATTTCCGCGTCCAGGACAACGCCGGCCTGATGACGCTCATCCGGCAGGCCCGCGCCGTCCCCACGCCCGACCCGAAGTACGTGAACGGCATCGTCCTCCTGAACGGCGCGGCCTACACCGTGGCCGCCAGCCGCCTTTCGCCCTTCGAGAACCCGCCGGAAACGCCTGACACCACGACGTCGTCGGTGCTGGTCCTCCTGCGGCCCCTGACCGACATCGTCACCGACCTGGGAACCATGTTCGAAGGCTCGTTCTCGGACATGCGGATCGAGGACGGGCCGGTCGACGGCGGCGTCGCGTTGAAGGCGGTGGACGGTGCCCCGGCCGGCACCATCGCCTGGAACGCCGATCTGCCCAGCCGGCAGGTGTGGGACGTGGTCGGGCTGCCGTTCGCCGGCGCCATGCTGGCGCTGTGGATCGTCATTGCCGTCCTGTGGACGAAAACGCAGCGCGCCAACCACGAGCTGTCGCTGCGCAACGCGGCGCTGGACGCCCACAACCGCGAGATCCGCGCCCTGATGGTCGACCTGGAGGCGGAGAAGACCCGCGCCCAGGCCGGCGAGCGCGCCAAGGCGCAGTTCCTCGCCATGATGAGCCACGAGATCCGCACGCCGCTGAACGGGGTGATGGGCATGGCGCAGGTGCTGCTGCTGTCGCGCCTCGATGACGACCAGCGGCGTCAGGCGCAGACGATCCTCGCGTCGGGGCAGAGCCTGCTCGACATCCTCAACGACATCCTGGATCTGTCCAAGTTCGACGCCGGGCACATGCACCTGGACGTGCGGGACCTGAGCGTGGCCGACCTGCTGGAAGAGAGCACCTGCCCGTTCGAGGAGACGGCCCGGACCAAGGGCATCGCGCTGTCGATATCGGTCGACGACGGCGTCCCCACCCGCCTGAAGGGCGACGCCATGCGGCTGCGGCAGGTGCTGGTGAACCTGCTGTCGAACGCGATGAAGTTCAGCAAGGGCGGCCGCGTCACGCTGAGCCTCACGCGGCTGCGCTTCCCCGACCAGAGCGGCGACTGGTACCGCTTCAGCGTCGAAGACCAGGGCATCGGCATGACCGAGGAGGTGCGGGCCAAGCTGTTCCAGGACTTCGTGCAGGGCGACGGCGGCATCACCCGCCGCTTCGGCGGCACCGGCCTGGGCCTCGCCATCTGCAAGCGGCTGGTGACGCTGATGGACGGCGAGATCGGCGTGGAGAGCGAACCCGGCCGCGGCAGCCGCTTCTGGTTCGACGTGCCCCTGGCGCCCGGCGTGCCGTCCAATGTTGCCGATGCGGCCTTGCCTGGACCGGCATCGTCGTCGGCCTGAAACGAAAGCCGCCCGGAGACGGAAGCCTCCGGGCGGCGATCCCCTCCCCCGCCCAGCGGGAAAGGGATAGGGCGGGGGCGATACCGGCCGCCGTTTACTCGTCCCGCTGCCCCATGAAGTGGAGCAGGAACATGAACAGGTTCACGAAGTCCAGGTACAGGGTCAAAGCACCCATCAGCGCCAGCTTGCCCTCGCTCTCGCGGTCGAAGCCGTCGGCGTAGACCTCCTTCAGGCGCTGCGTGTCGTAGGCGGTCAGGCCGGTGAAGATCAGCACGCCGATGATCGAGATGGCGAACTGCAGCGCGCTGGACGCGAAGAACAGGTTGGCGAGGCTGGCGATGATGATGCCGAACAGGCCCATCATCAGGAACGAGCCCATGCCCGACAGGTCACGCTTGGTCGTGTAGCCCCACAGGCTCATCGACAGGAAGGTCGCCGCCGTGACGAAGAAGGTCAGCGCGATCGACGCCCCGGTGAACACCAGGAAGATCGCCGACAGCGACAACCCCATCGCCGCGCAGTAGACCCAGAATATGAGCTGGGCCGTGGCGAACGACAACCGCTGGATGCCGAACGACAGCACCATCACGAAGGCCAGCGGCGCCAGCATCACCACCCACTTCAGCGGCGTGGTGAAGATCGCCTGCATGAGGGCCGGGCTGGACGAGGCGAGAAAGGCCACCAGGCCGGTCACCACCAGGCCCGCGCTCATGTAGTTGTAGATGCGCAGCATGAACTGGCGCAGGCCTGCGTCGAAGTATCCCCGATCGATCGCGCGGCCTGCGGTCGCGTAGGAACGGTACATCGGGTCAGACATAGTGGTCCTCGGGGTGTTGGTGGAATTCAACACCCAGTCATATTGTGGACTTTGCCGCCTCCTTCAAGACGAATCGCATTTACCGGGAATCTTCAGGCGCCGTCCGTATCACTCGTTGCGCAGCAATGGCGCCGCCGGCTGGCCCAGGGCCCGCCACGTGCCGAAGAATCCGAACGCCAGCGTGATCGCCGTGCTCAGCAGCGCCGTCCACAGCACGGCCGAGGGCAGGAACGTCCACTCCCACCGCATCAGCCGCGTCAGCACCGCCCACGCCGCCAGCGTGCCGATGACCCCGGCAATGGCGGCAGTGATCAGCCCCAGCAGGCCGTATTCCAGCAGGAAGGCGCGCAGCACGTCGCCGCGTGTCGCCCCCAGCACCTTCAGGACGACGGCGTCGTAGACCCGCCGCCGGTGCCCCGCCGCCACGGCACCCGCCAGCACCAGCGTGCCCGCCGCCAGCGTGATCGACGCGGTGATCCGCACCGCCGTGCCGATGTGGCCCAGCATGGTGTTGACGGTCTCCAGCGCGTCCTTCACCCGCACCATGGTGATGTTGGGGAAGCGCGCGAGAACGGCGCGCTGCACCGCCTCTTCCGCTTCCGGCGTGGCGTTCACGGTGGCGATCCAGGTCACCGGCGCCCCCTCCAGCGCACCCGGCGCGAAGACCAGCGCGAAGTTGATGCGCATGCTGGTGAAGTCGGCGGCGCGCACGTTGGCGACCTCCGCCTCCATGGTGCGGCCCAGGATGTTGACGCCCAGTTTCGCACCCGGCCCGATGCCGAAGGCCTCCGCCACGTCCTTGTGGATGGAGATGAGCGGCGGGCCCTTGTAGTCGGCCGGCCACCACGTGCCGGCGACGATTTCCGAGTTGGCGGGCTTGGTGGCGGACCACGTGATGCCGCGGTCGCCGCGCAGGATCCAGCCCTTGTCCGGGTCGCGCAGCGCCTTCTCGGCCTCCATCCCGTTCACCGTCTCCAGCCGCCCGCGCAGGGAGGGCACGGCGTCGAAGCCGCGCGTGCCGGGCACGTCCTGCACGATCCGCTTGAACGGCTCGAACTGGTCGGGCTGCACGTCGACGAAGAAGAAGCTGGGCGCGTCCTTGGGGATCGTCTCGGTGACGCGGCGGGTGAAGTTGCCCTGGATCAGCGCGATGGCGACCAGCACCGTCAGCCCCAGCCCCAGCGACAGCACCACGCTGCCCGTCGGGTTGCCCGGCCGGTGCAGGTTGGCGAGCGCCAGCCGCAGCCCCGGTCGCCTCGGCCGCCCGGCGCGCGCCGCCGCCCAGGTGACCAGCGCCGCCGCCGCCCGGAAGGCGGCGAAGGTGGCGATGGCGCCGCCGACGAACCAGCCGGCGAACACCTTGTTCTCCGCCGTCAGAACGGCGAGCGCCGCCAGCGCCAGCGCCGACGCGGCGGTGGCCGCCACGTAGACCGGCCTGGGCCAGCCCTGCGCCGGCGCCACCACGTCGCGGAACAGCGCCGCCGCCGGCACCTCGCGCGCCCGGCCCAGCGGCCACAGCGAGAAGGTCAGCGCCGTCAGCAGCCCGAACAGCGCGGCGGTCGCCAGCGCGCCGGGGTACACGCCGACGCGCACGCTGACCGGCAGCAGCCCCTCCAGCGCGAGGCTCAGCAGCGGCGGCGCCACCGCGCCCAGCGCCAGCCCCAGCACGATGCCCACCCCGGCCAGCGCCAGGATCTGCGCGAGATAGGTGCGGAACACGAGATCGCCGGGCGCGCCCACGCACTTCAGCGTGGCGATGGTCTCGCCGCGCGCGTCCAGGTGGCTGCGCACCGCGTTGCCGACGCCGACCCCGCCCACCAGCAGCGCCGTCAGCCCGACCAGCGTCAGGAACAGCGTCATCCGCTCGATGAAGGAGGCCACCTGCGGCGAGGCGTTGGTGTAGTCGCGCACGCGCCACGTGGCGTCGGGGAAGCGGCGCTTCAGCTCCTCCTGCCACGCCGCGAGGTCGGTGCGCGGCGGCAGCGCGATCTTGTGGTTCCAGTAGACAAGGCTGCCCGGCTGCGTCAGCCCGGTCTCGGTCATGGCACCCAGGCCGACCATCAGGCGCGGCCCCAGGCTGAAGGTGTTGGACGAGGCGCGGTCCGGCTCACGCGCCAGCACGCCGCGCACCTCCACCGTCGCATCGCCCAGCTTGATCGCCTCGCCCGGCCTGACGCCCAGCCGGTCGAGCAGCGTGTCCTCGACCACCACGCCCCAGCGCCCGCCGCGCCGGTCCAGCGCCGCGTGCAGGTCCTCGCCGCCGCGCAGTTCCACGCGGCCGTACAGCGGATAGGCGCCGTCCACCGCCTTCAGCTCGACGAGCGAGGAGCGCGAATCGTCCACGCTGCGCGCCATGGCCCGCATTTCCACCGACGCGGCGACGCGGCCGGACGCCTCCAGGTGCCTCATCGCCTCCGGTGCGGGCGGCTGGTAGATCTGCCGGATCGCCACGTCGCCGCCGAGGATGGCGCGCCCGTCCTCCTTCAACCCCTCGAGGATGCCGCTGGACACCGACTGCACGGCGGCGATGGCCGCGACGCCCAGGGTCAGGCAGGCCAGGAAGATGCGGAATCCCTGGAACCCGCCGCGCAGCTCCCGGCGGGCGAATCGAAGGGCGAGGAGAAGGGAACTCATCGGCCGCTCACGCCTCTACGGCCACGCCGCGGGCGGCGTGGCGGCCATCGTCGGCGATGCGGCCGTCCATCAGCTTCACCGTGCGGTCGCAGCGCCCGGCCAGAGCCGGGTCGTGGGTGATCAGCACCAGCGTCGTGCCGCGCCGCTCGGCCAGACCGAACAGCAGCTCCACGATGTGCGCCCCCGTCTCCAGGTCGAGGTTGCCGGTCGGCTCGTCGGCCAGCAGCAGCGACGGTTCGGCCACGAAGGCGCGGGCGATGGCGACGCGCTGCTGCTCGCCGCCCGATAACTGTCCGGGATAGTGGGTGAGCCGGTGCTTGAGCCCGACCGCCTCCAGCCCGGCGCGGGCGCGCTCGAAGGCGTCCGGCGCCCCGGCGAACTCCAGCGGGATCGCCACGTTCTCCAGCGCCGTCATGGTCGGCACGAGGTGGAAGGCCTGGAACACGATGCCGACGTGGTCGCGGCGAAAGCGCGCAAGCCCGTCCTCGTTCAGGTCGCCCAGGTCGTGCCCGGCGACGCGGATGCGCCCGCTGCTGGGCCGCTCCAGCCCGGCCATCACCATCATCATGGTCGACTTGCCGGAGCCGGACGGACCGACCACCCCCACCCGCTCTCCGCGATCGACCGAGAGATTCATTCCCCTCAGGATGTTGACGGGTCCGGCGGCGCTGTCCAATCTCAGGTGCACGTCGTCGATGTCGACTATGGGGTCGATCTCGACGATCGGGGTAGCCGCAGAATCGGGTCGGGACATTGCAATGGGTCTCAGCAGAGAGCGGAAAAGCCTTTCGCCATATGGCGTGGCACGCCGCCATTTCAACGCCGGCATGGCGGCACTCCTGGGGGTGGCGGCCATGGCGCTGAGCGGTCCGGCGGGGGCTGCCGAGGTGGCGGCGAACGGCCCCGTCCGCCTGCTGGCGCTGGGCGACAGCCTCACCGCCGGCTATGGCCTGGGCGACGGGCAGGGCTTCGTGCCACAGCTTGAAAAAGCCTTGCGCGCCAAGGGCTACGACGTGACGGTGATCAACGCCGGGGTGTCGGGCGACACCACGGCGGGCGGCCTGTCGCGTCTGGAGTGGGCGCTGGGCGACAAGCCGGACGCGGCGCTGGTGGAACTGGGCGCCAACGACATGCTGCGCGGGCTGGACCCCGCGGCGGCGCGCGCCAACCTGGACGCCATCCTGACCAGGCTGAAGGAGCGCAACATCCCCACCCTGCTGGCCGGCATGTATGCTTCCGCCAGCTACGGCCGCGCCTATACGGAGCGGTTCGACGCCATCTATCCCGAGCTGGCCGCCAAGCACGGCGTTCCGCTCTACCCGTTCTTCCTGGACGGCGTCGCCACCGACGCGGCGCTGAACCAGGGCGACGGCATTCACCCGAGCGCCGCCGGCGTGAAGGTCATCGTCGAGCGCATCCTGCCGCACGTGACCCGCCTGCTCGACAACCGGGTCCGCACGGGAGGCTGAACCAATGACCACCGACACCGTATCCGAAGCCCGTTTCCACGCCGCCAGCGCCGAAGGCGCCGAGTGGACGCAGACCGTGCGCGCCTGCCTCGACCAACTGGGCGACGTCACGGGCTGCAACCTGGGCATCCTCTACGTCTCCGACCCGCTGGCGGGTAACGCGGAGAACATCCTGAAGCTGCTGCGCGGCACCACCGGCATCCGCGACTGGGTCGGCACCGTCGGCCTGGGCGTGCTGGGCGGCGGGGTGGAGCGTTTCGACCGCCCGGCCATCGCCGTCATGGCCGCCCGCCTGCCGGACAGCGCGTTCCGCGTCTTCCCCACCGTGGACGGCGACCTGGAGCCGATGCGCCGCGCCGCCGGCGGCTGGCTGGACCGGCACGGCGCCTCGCTGGGCCTCGTGCACGCCGACCCGCGCAACCAGCGCCTCACCGACCTCGTCGGCAGCGTCGCCGACTCGACGGGCGCCTTCCTGGTGGGCGGACTCACCTCGTCGCGCGGCGACCGCTTCCCGCAGTTCGCCCCGCCCGCCTCCGCCGCCACCGGGACCGAGGGGCCGGTGTCCGACGGCGGCCTGTCCGGCGTGCTGTTCGCCCCGGACGTGGGGTTGGCCGCCGGTCACACGCAGGGCTGCACGCCCATCGGCCCGATGCGCACCATCACCGCGTGCGAGGACAACGTCATCCTGGAGATCGACGGCCGCCCGGCGCTCGACGTCTTCAAGGAGGACATCGGGGAGGAGCTGGCCCGCGACCTGCGCCAGGTGGCGGGCGCCATCTTCGCCGGCCTGCCGATCCCCGGCTCCGACACGGCGGACTATCTGGTGCGCGACCTCGTCGCCATCGACCCGCGCACCGGCTGGATCGCCATCGGCGAGCGGGTGGAGAGCGGCAAGCCCGTCCTCTTCGCCCGCCGCGACAAGGCGGCGGCGGAGGCCGACATGGCCCGCATGCTCGCCAACCTGAAGAAGCGCCTGCCGGGGCCGCCGAAGGGCGGCGTCTACGTCAGTTGCATCGCCCGCGGCCCGAACCTGTTCGGCGGCGACAGCGAGGAACTGGCGATGATCCACAAGGCGCTGGGCGACTTCCCCCTGGTCGGCTTCTTCGCCGCCGGCGAGATTTCCCACAGCCGGCTGTACGGCTACACGGGGGTCCTGACCCTGTTCGTGTAACGACCCTTTCTTATACCGTCATGCCCGGGCTTGTCCCGGGCACCCACGCACCTTGGATTCGTCGGAGAGCGTGGGTGCCCGGGACAAGGCCGGGCATGACGGTCAATAGAAGAACAATCAATGGCAGCGAGGATCTTCGAGACCATGGAATACCGTCCGCTCGGCCGCACCGGCCTGAACGTGTCCGTCATCGGCCTGGGCACCATGACCTGGGGCCGCCAGAACACCGAGGCCGAAGGCCACGCCCAGATGGACTACGCGCTCGACCAGGGCGTGAACTTCTGGGACACGGCCGAGATGTACGCCATCCCGCCCACGGCCGAGACGTATGGCAAGACCGAGCAGGTCATCGGCACGTGGTTCAAGAGCCGGGGCCAGCGCGACAAGGTCATCCTCGCCACCAAGGTCATCGGCGCCCCGGCCGGCGGCTTCACCTGGATCCGCGAGGGCAAGTCGCGCCTGGACCGCGCCAACATCACCGCCGCGCTGGACGCCAGCCTGAAGCGGCTGCGGACGGACTACGTCGACCTCTACCAACTCCACTGGCCCGACCGCGTCAGCAACCGCTTCGGCCAGCGCTGCTACGCCCACAAGCCGCAGTACGACGGCGTGCCCATACCCGAGACGCTGGGCGTGCTCCAGGACCTGATCAAGGCCGGCAAGATCCGCGCGATCGGCGTGTCGAACGAGTCGCCCTGGGGCGTCATGACGTTCCTGAAGCACGCCGAGGTGCAGGACCTGCCGCGCATCGCCAGCATCCAGAACGCCTACAACCTGCTGAACCGCACCTACGAGGACGGCCTGTCGGAGATCGGGCTGCGCGAGGACGTCGGCCTGCTCGCCTACTCGCCGCTGGGGGCAGCGACGCTGTCGGGCAAGTACCTGGACGGGCAGATCCCGCCGGGCACGCGCCGCGCGCTGGACCACCGCCCGTCGCGCTACACCACGCCGAACGCCGACGCCGCCGTGCGCGCCTACATGGCCATCGCCAAGAAGCACGGGCTGTCGGTCACGCAGATGGCGATATCCTTCGTGGCGCAGAAGCCGTTCGTCGCCTCGGCGATCATCGGCGCCACCAGCATGGAGCACCTCGTCTCCAACATCGCGGCCGGCGGCATCAAACTGTCCGACGAGGTGTTGAAGGAGATCGATGCCGTCAACGACCGCTACACCGACCCCTGCCCCTGAGCATGCGCCTCTTTGTCGCCCTCGATTTCCCCGCCGACGTCCGGGACCGGCTCGCCGGTCTCGGCGGCGGCGTGCCGGGTGCGCGCTGGACGGAAGCCGGCAACCTGCACCTGACGCTGCGCTTCATCGGCGAGGTGCCGGGCGACACGGCGGCCGACATCGACGCGGCCCTGGCCGAGGTGGAGGCCCCGGCCTTCCCCCTGGTGCTGGACGGCGTCGGCGTCTTCGGCACCGGACGCAACGCCCGCGTCCTGTGGGCGGGGGTGGAGCGCTCCGACGCGCTGTCGCATGTGCAGGCCAAGGTGGAATCGGCGCTGGTGCGCTGTGGCCTGCCGGCGGAGGAGCGCCGCTTCTCCCCCCACGTGACCCTGGCGCGCCTGAAGGACGCGCCCAAGGACCGCATCGGCCGCTTTCTGGAAGATCGGGGCCTGTTCCGCGCCGGCCCCTTCCCCATCGACCACTTCACCCTCTACCGCAGCCACCTGGGCAAAGGGGCCGCCGTCTACGAGGCGCTGCGGGAGTATCCGTTGAAGACGTGACGGGGAAGGGCTTCCGCCCTCACCCCTGCGACCGGGTCATCGACTTGATCGGCCCGCGCGGGTTGCCGGACATCTCGGCGATCTTGCGGTCCTGCGCCTCGATGAAGGCGCGCGCCTGGGCTTCGCCGTCCAGGCCCTCGACCTCGGCGCGGGGAACCTTGCGGTTGGAGGTGCGGGCACCGTCCTGGTAGAGGACGTCGAACAGCACGAAGGCGCTGTCGGTGTTGGTCTGCTTCTGCTTGCGGGCCATGGGCCTCGCCTCCTGACAAAAAAAGGCCGCCACCAGCGGGACTGGCAACAGCGACCGGGAACGGACTCCCGGAAATAGAGAAGGGGCACCAGAAATCTGGTGCCCCCGGTCGACTGAGCGACGAAAGACGGTTCAGACCGTCTTCAGATTCTCGGCCGAAGTCTTGCCGCGCTTCGGGTCGCGCTGCTCTTCGTAGGAGACCTTCTGGCCTTCGTTGAGGCCACGCATACCCGCACGCTCGACGGCGGAGATGTGGACGAAAACGTCCGGACCGCCGTTGTCGGGCTGAATGAAACCGTAGCCCTTGGTACCGTTGAACCACTTGACGGTGCCGATCGGCATTGTTTGTCCTCCAAACATGAGGGAGCGCCCCACCACCGGTAGGACGCATCAGACTGTGCCCAGGAACGTCCGCGGTCTAGGCACCCGAAGGGTGTAGGAGGCCGGTAGTCCGAAACAGAATGACTGAACGGAAATGGGGGGTGGGCGGGGGATTACAAGCCCGAACATCCGGCATACCGCGCTTTACAGATCCCCCACCCGGCGAACGGGCACCTTACAGCGGCACGCCCCGCACCATGCGCGGCAGGTCGCCGACCACGCCCATGGCGTGCCGCATGAAGAAGCGCTTCACGGGCGGCAGGCGGTTGACCACGGCCAGACCGACGTCGCGGGCCAGTTTCACGGGGCCGAAGTTGTTGGAGAACAGGTGCACCAGCCCGTCGCACACGGCGGCCAGCAGCACCGTGTCGAAGCGGCGCCAGCGCTGGTAGCGCGCCAGCACCTCCGGCGATCCGACGTCCAGGCCCAGGCGGTGGGCGTCCACCACCACCTCGGCCAGCGCCGCCACGTCGCGCAAGGACAGGTTCAGCCCCTGCCCGGCAATGGGGTGGATGGCGTGCGCCGATTCGCCCACCAACGCGATGCGCTGGGACACGAACTCCTCGGCCAGCAGGACCGACAGCGGCCAGCCCTCGCGCCGGGTCAGCAGCTCGATGTCGCCGAGATAGCCGCCGGAACGGCGCTGCAGCTCCGCGATGAACTCGGCTTCCGGCAGCTTGATGTACATGTCGGCCAGCGACGACTTCTCGCTCCACACGATGGAGGAGCGGTTCTGCGTCATCGGCAGCACGGCGAAGGGGCCGTTGGGCAGGAAGTGTTCCACCGCCACGCCGTTGTGCGGCTCGGAATGGCGGATGGTGCAGATGATGGCCGTCTGGTCATACTTCCAGGTGCGCAGGCGGATGCCCGCCGTCTCCCGCGCCAGCGAGCGGCGGCCGTCGGCGCCCACCACCAGCCGCGCCTTGACCACGCGGCCGTCGGCCAGCTCGACCACCGCGCCGGAGCGGTCGCGCCCGATGCGCACGGCCTGGGCCGGGGCGATATGACGCAGGCCCGGCAGCTCGGCCACGCGGGCGAACAGGGCGCGGCGCATGTCCTTGTTGTCGAGGATCCAGCCGAACGGCTCGTTCCGGCCGTCCAGCGTCACCTCGCGGTGGTCGTAGTGCACGAACAGCGGCGAGAACTGGTCGGCGACGCGGATGTCCAGGATCGGCCCGGCGTCCTCGGCCATGTGCCGCCACACGCCCGCCCCTTCGAGCACCTTCATGGAGGCGTAGGCGATGGCGGTGGTGCGGATGTCGAAATCGTCGCGCCGATGCAGGTCCGGGCTGTCGCGGTCGATGCACACCACCGGCACGCCGACGGTCGCCAGCGCCGCCGCCATGGTCAGCCCGGCCAGCCCGCCGCCCAGGACGACGACCTCCGTGGTGATGATATCCGAGTCGGTCATGACCGCTCCCGTCCTTGCCCGAGTTGACCCAAGTCGACGCCCGGACCGCCGCCCGGATCGTCGTTGCGCCGCCACAATCCCCCGCCGCCGCGCCCCTGTCCAGAGGCTGGGCGCGCGATGCGCGGCCACTGCTCAAAATATAGGCATACGCCGCCCAACGCGGCGCCGCATTCCACGCGGCACGCCCGATTCCACGCCCGATGGCGACCGGCACGATTCTTGTAATCGTTGATTTTTGCGGCCGGTGCGAACACGCTGCGGGCGAGGACGCCGGCCGGCACACTTTGCTTCAAGGGGAGCCACATGAAACTCGTTATGGCCATCATCAAGCCGTTCAAGCTCGACGAAGTGCGCGAGGCGCTGACGTCGCTCGGTATCCAGGGCCTGACCGTCAGCGAGGTCAAGGGCTTCGGCCGTCAAAAGGGCCAGACCGAGATCTACCGCGGCGCCGAATATTCGGTGAGCTTCCTGCCGAAGGTGAAGATCGAGGTGGCCGTCTCCGACGACCAGGCCGAGCAGGTGGTCGAGTCGATCCAGAAGGCCGCCAACACCGGCCGCATCGGCGACGGCAAGATCTTCGTCCTGGAGATCGCCCAGGCCGTGCGCATCCGCACCGGCGAGACCAACGCCGAGGCGCTCTGACCCTTACAGTCCCTCCCTCCTCCGACGTGGTCGGGGGAGGGGCTGAAGGGTCTGTGTCCTTTTCCGCGTTGCGGTGTTCCGCGCTTGTACCGCCCCGGCCCGGCCGGTAGACTCCCCGGCCGTACTCGGGAAACAGGGCAGAAAGGGGCGCGGAGCCGCCATGAATCCGGCAATCGGCAACGACCGGCCGTACAACAACCGTTTGGACCGGCTGACCGACTACCCCTTCACCCGTCTCGCCACCCTTCTCTCCGGCATCACCCCCCGCGCCAACGTCGAACCGACGGTCATGTCGATCGGCGAGCCGCAGCACGCGCCGCCGGCGGTGATCGCCGAGACGCTGCAGGCCAACGCCGCGCTGTGGGGCAAGTACCCGCCGGTGCAGGGCACGCCCGACTGGCGCGACGCCGTGGGCGGCTGGCTGACCCACCGCTTCGGCCTGCCCCCCGACGCCTTCGACGCCGACACCTCCGTCCTGCCCGTCTCCGGCACGCGCGAGGCGCTGTTCCTGGCCGCTCTGCTGGCGGTGCCCGAGCAGAAGGCTGGCCGCACCCCGGCCGCGCTGATGCCCAACCCGTTCTACGCCGTCTACGAGGGCGGCAGCGTGCTCGCCGGGGCCGAGCCGGTGTTCCTGCCGGCCACCCGCGAGACCGGCTTCCTGCCCGACTTGGACGCCCTGACGCCAGACCTGCTGGAACGCACGGCGATCTTCTACCTGTGCACGCCGGCCAACCCGCAGGGGGCCGCCGCCGACGCCGCATACCTGGCGCGGGCCATCGGGCTGGCGCGACAGTACAACTTCATCCTGGCCGTCGACGAGTGCTACAGCGAGATCTACCTGGACACGCCGCCGGTGGGATCCCTGCAGGTGGCCAGCACGCTTCCCCATGGCGGGAACCCGTGGGCCAACATCCTGGTCTTCCACTCGCTGTCCAAGCGGTCCAACGCCGCCGGACTGCGCTCCGGCTTCGTCGCCGGTGATCCGGAGCTGATCGCCCGCTACCAGCGGCTGCGCAGCTACTCTATGGCCGGCACGCCCTACCCTGTCCTGGCCGCCGCGGCGGCGCTGTGGCGCGACGAGGCGCACGTGGCGGAAAACCGGGCGCTGTACCGCGCCAAGTTCGACGCGGCGGAGGCCGCGCTGGGGGGCCGCTACGGCTACTACCGGCCGGCCGGCGGCTTCTTCCTGTGGCTCGACGTCGGCGACGGCGAGGAGGCGGCGCGCCGGCTGTGGGCGGAAGGCGCCATCCGCGTGCTGCCCGGCGCCTACCTGACGCGCAGCCAGCCCGGCGAGCCCAACCCCGGCGCCCCCTTCATCCGCGTGGCGCTGGTGCACGACGCGGCGGCGATCGGCCAGGCCTGCGCCGCCATGACCCGCATCCTCGGCTAGGGATCCCATGGCCCGTTCCCCGAACGCCTCGACGACGACAAGCCGCGCCGCCCGGGCGGCCGGACGGTCGGAGCGGCCGCCGCTGCTCTCGCCCAAGGCGCGCGCCTTCGTGGTGGCCCGCGCGCGGGAGCTGGGCGGCTTCGTGCTCGGCTGCGTCGGGCTGCTGCTGTTCGCCGTTCTGGGCAGCTACAGCTCGACCGACCCGTCGTGGAACACCGCGATCGAAGGCAAGACGCACAACCTGCTGGGCGTGCCCGGCGCCTATCTGGCCGACGTGCTGGTGCAGACGCTGGGCTGGGCGGCGTGGCTGCTGGCCTTCGTGCCGATTGGCTGGGGCCTGCGGCTGGCCACCCAGAAGAACGTGCGGCATCCGCTGCTGCGCCTCGTCCTGGCGCTGTGGGGCGTGCTGCTGGCCGCCGTCGGCTTCGCCGGCTACTTCCCGGTGGAGGGGGAGGCGCTGCACGGCCATCCCGGCGGCAGTGCGGGCGTGCTGCTGCTGTACTGGACCAGCGACCTGCTGTTTCACGGCGGTGGTCGCGGCACGGTCGCCACCGGCGCGTCGGTGCTGGCCGGCGGCATCCTGTTCGTCGCCTTCGGCATGTCGGTGCGCGAGTGGCTGGGCAGCCTGCGCAACGCCTTCGGCCTCGCCGCCGCCGCCGGCCGCTTCGCCGGGCGCGGCGCCGCCCTGGCCGGCCGCCACGGCCTGACCGCCGCCAGGGCGGCGCAGGCCGCCGCCGGCGACATGCTGCGCCGCGAGCCCCGCTTCGAGGACGCCCCGGCCGCCGAGGCGAACCGCGACGAGTTGCGCGCCCCGCGCCGCGACCGTGCCCCGGACCTGAACGACGCGCCGAGCTTCACCGACCGCCCGGCCGACCGCGCGGCGGACGAGCCGCCGGCCCGCGCCGTGCCGGTGGTGACCCCGCCCAAGGCCAAGGCCGACACGCCGCGCAAGGCCGACCCGCGCCAGCCGACCCTGCACCTGGACCCCGACGCGGAGGGCTACGAGCTGCCGCCGCTCGACCTGCTGCAGCTGCCGATCCTCTCCAGCCGGTCCGAACAGCTCGACGAAACGGCGCTGCGCCGCAACGCCGAGGAACTGGAGCGCGTGCTGGCCGACTTCGGCGTCAAGGGCGAGGTGCAGAAGGTCCACCCCGGCCCGGTCGTGACCCTCTACGAGCTGGAGCCGGCGCCCGGCACCAAGTCGTCCCGCGTCATCGGGCTGGCCGACGACATCGCGCGCTCCATGAGTGCCGTGTCCGTTCGCGTCGCCGTGGTTCCGGGGCGCAACGTCATCGGCATCGAGATGCCGAACGCCCGGCGCGAGACCGTTCTGCTGCGCGAGATCTTCGCCGCCGAAGCCTTCGACCGCAACCAGGGCAAGCTGGTGCTGGCGCTGGGCAAGGACATCGGCGGCCAGCCGGTGTGCGCCGACCTCGCCCGTTTCCCGCACCTGCTGGTGGCGGGCACCACCGGTTCGGGCAAGTCGGTGGCGATCAACACGATGATCCTGTCGCTGCTCTATCGGCTGCCGCCCGACCGCTGCCGCTTCATCATGATCGACCCCAAGATGCTGGAGCTGTCGGTCTACGAGGGCATCCCCCACCTGCTCACCCCCGTCGTCACCGACCCCAAGAAGGCGGTCGTGGCGCTGAAGTGGACGGTGCGGGAGATGGAGGACCGCTACCGCAACATGTCCAAGCTGGGCGTGCGCAACATCGAGGGCTACAACGCACGCCTGCGCGAGGCGCGCACCAACGGCGAATCGCTGACCCGGCGCGTGCAGACCGGCTTCGACCCCGACACCGGCAAGCCGATCTTCGAGGAGCAGCCGCTCGACCTCAAGGAACTGCCCTACATCGTGGTGATTGTCGACGAGATGGCGGACCTGATGCTGGTGGCCGGCAAGGACATCGAGGCGGCGATCCAGCGCCTGGCGCAGATGGCGCGCGCGGCGGGCATCCACCTGATCATGGCGACGCAGCGCCCGTCGGTGGACGTCATCACCGGCACCATCAAGGCCAACTTCCCGACCCGCATCAGCTTCCAGGTCACCTCCAAGATCGACAGCCGCACCATCCTGGGCGAGCAGGGGGCGGAGCAGCTCCTGGGCCAGGGCGACATGCTGTACATGGCCGGCGGCGGCCGCATCACCCGCGTGCACGGCCCCTTCGTGTCGGACAACGAGGTCGAGCACATCGTCAAGTTCCTGAAGGCGCAGGGCGAGCCCAACTACGTCGACGCCATCACCGAGGAGGACGAGGACGGCGGCGCCTTCGAGGACGACGGCGGGTCCGGCGGCGGCAGCGCGTCGGGCGACGAGATGTACGACAAGGCCGTCGCCATCGTCTGCCGCGAGCGCAAGGCCTCGACCAGCTTCATCCAGCGCCAGCTCCGCATCGGCTACAACTCGGCCGCCCGCCTGATCGAGCGTATGGAGGCCGAGGGCGTGGTCTCCAAACCCAACCACTCCGGCAAGCGCGAAGTGCTGGCCCGCAACATCGAGGAGTGACGCGGCCGGAGCCATGGGGTTACCCCGACACCGCCGCGCGCGCCTCTTGCCCCACGGCCGTGTTTCCGCCACGAATGGCGAGCAGGATCAGCGTCCGACTCATCAAGGTAAGCCGACCGTGCTCAATCGCCTCCTCGCCGCCCTCGCGCTTGGTATTGCCGTCATCGCGTCGCCGACCGTCCCGGCCGCCGCGGCGCCGCGCGGCCAGTCCCCGGCTGCCCAGCTCTCGGCCGCCCAGCTCTCGGCCGAGGACCGTGCCGCCGTCGCCCAGGCCGAGCAGGCGCTGAACGCCATCCACACCTTGCAGTCCAGGTTCGTCCAGTTGAATCCCGACGGGCGGCAGGCCAGCGGCACCTTCTACCTGTCGCGGCCGGGCAAGATGCGCCTGGAATACGACGCGCCGGTGAAGGACTTCATCGTCGCCGACGGTCTGTTCCTGTTCTACTGGGACTCGGAGATGAAGCAGCAGTCGAGCACGCCGATCGGCTCGACCCTGGCCGACTTCATCCTGCGGCCGGACATCAAGCTGTCGGGCGACGTCACCGTCACCGACGTGTTCCGCGCCCAGGGCGTTCTGGAAATCACGCTGGTCGAGACCAAGGACCCGCGCAAGGGCTCGCTCACCCTGGTGTTCGAGGACCGGCCGCTGCAGTTGCGCAAGTGGCGCGTGCTCGACGCGCAGGGCCTGACCACCGAGGTGGCGCTGCTCAATCCGCGTGTCGGCGTGCAGCTTCCCTCCGATCTCTTCTACTTCAAGGCTCCGGGCTCGCGGCAGGAGCACGGCGGCTGACCGCCGACCGGAACGGGGAGAGCAGCAGGGCGCCGAATCCCGGTTCCCGGGCGCCCTCCAGGCCGATCGGCATGGCCGGCGTCCGTTGCGTGCGGCTGCGCGAGCCGAACAGCCGGTCCCACACGCTGAGCAGCGTGGCGTAGTTGCTGTCGGTGTCGGCGCGCACCGCGTGGTGGTGCACCCAATGGATGGACGGCGTCACCACCAGCCACGACAGCGCCCGTTCCAGCCCGGCCGGCAGCTTGAGGTTGGAGTGGTGGAACAGCGCCGCCGCCAGCACCAGCGTCTCGAACAGCACGACCGACAGCAGCGGCATGTCGAACGCGATGATCACCGGCAGGCGCGCCAGGGTCGACAGCAGCACCTCCCCGAAATGGAAGCGCACGGCCGAGGTGGTGTCGAGGAACGGATCCAGGTGGTGCACGGCGTGGAAGCGCCAGAGCAGCGGCACCTCGTGGTTCGCCCGGTGCCACGCGTAGACCCACAGGTCGAGCACCAGCAGGTCCAGCGCCACGTTCCACCAATCCGGCCGCAGCCCGACGTGCAGGTTGCCGGCCCACGCCGCCAGCGGCACCACGATCAGCGGCGACAGCGCGGTGTTGATGGCCCACAGGGCGGCGTTGCGCGCCACCCGTCGCCAGCCGAAGCGGCCTTGGGTTCCCGGCCAGGGCGCCGCCGGCCGCACGCGCTCCAGCACGAAAAGCAGGGCCAGCCAGCCGCCGACGGCGGCGGCCTTGGCGGCGATCAGGGTGTCCAGCGCAACCGTCATGGCTTTTCGACGCACACGGAAGGGTTCATATTCCCCACTATGACACGATCCGCACCAAAGCCCCTCATCGGTGTGACCGCCTGCGCGCGCATGCTGGGCGACCACCCCTTCCACGTGGCCGGCGACAAGTACGTGCGCGCCGTGGCGCAGGGTGCCGGCGCCACGCCACTGCTGGTCCCGGCGCTGGGCGACGTCCTCGACATTCCCGACCTCGTCGGCCGCCTGGACGGCATCCTGGTGACCGGCAGCCCCTCCAACGTCGAGCCGCACCACTACGGCGCGCCGCCGAGCGCCGAGGGTACGCTGCACGACCCGGCGCGCGACTCGACGACGCTGCCGCTGCTCCGCGCCGCCATCGGGACGGGCGTGCCGCTGCTGGGCATCTGCCGCGGCCTGCAGGAGATGAACGTGGCCTTGGGCGGCACGCTGCACGCGGCAGTGCACGACGTGCCCGGCCTGAACGACCATCGCGAGGACGATTCGGACCCCCTGGAGGTGCAGTACGGCCCGTCGCACCCCGTGCGGCTGACGCCCGGCGGCCGGCTGGCGGGTCTGGTCGGCAGGCAGGAGGTGCGCGTCAACTCCCTGCACGGGCAGGGCATCGCGCGGCTGGCGCCGGGGCTGGCCATCGAGGCGACGGCGCCGGACGGCCTGGTGGAGGCCATCCGCGTGGAAGCGGCGCCAGCGTTCGCGCTGGCGGTGCAGTGGCACCCGGAATGGCGCTTCTGGGAGGATCCGCTGTCCGCCGCCCTGTTCGCCGCCTTCGGCACCGCCGCCGCCGAGCGGGCGGCCCGGCGGCGTTCTGCCTGAAGACGTCGGGGCGAAGGATCAGCGCGAGCGGGCGACGCGGCGCAGGAACTCGATGAGCTGCGCCTGCTCCTCCGCCGACAGCTCCTTCACCATCGACTGGTCGTGCTCGCGCACGCGCGGCACCAGCTCCTCGAGGAGCTTCTCGCCGTCCGCGGACAGCTTCAGCGCGTAGGAGCGCCGGTCGTTCGGCGAGGGAGCGCGGATCACGAGGCCGCGGGACTCCAGCCGGTCGATCACCGCCACCATGGTGGAGCGGTCGATGCCCACCGCGGCGCCGAGGTCGGATTGGCTGAGCCCCTCGTTCTCCTTGATCATGATCAGCACGCCGAACTGGCCGGGCGTGATGTCATGCGGAGCGACGGCGTTCTGGAAGTTCTGGAACACCGCGACCTGCGCCTTGCGCAGGTTGTAGCCCACCAGTTCGGGCAGCGGCCCCAGGGCCAGCTTGCCGGTCTTGCTGGGACGGGTGCGGGAGCGCCGGTCGGACGGCGAAGAAGTGTCGGTCAAGGAAGTAGCCATGATTTTCGGACTAGGCTGTTCGGCTGTGTAAAATGCAGGCGTGGAGCATTGCTGTCAGCAAAAACAACGCACACGCCACCTATCGCATACCACATATTCGCCCTCTGCATTGGTCCAAAAACCGTCCGCGCCCACCTGTAGAGGCACGAAGTGACCGCGCCCGTCCCCCGGGACGCGGTCGCCCGGGAAGTGGTTTCCCCTGCCGCTCCACGGGCTCCAACGAGGAGCTTCCGACGCCCGGTCCCCCCCAGACCGGGCGTCTTATTTTGTGCATGCTCGTCTTGTGCATGCGCCCCGGCCCAAATGCTTGGCAAGACCGTGGGCGCCCGTTACCTCTTGGGGCGGACCCGCCCTCAAGGCCCGCCCTCAAGGAGTGCCGCCCATGGCTTTCGCCGTCTCCCCGCCGCCGCAGCCCGCGGTCGCCGTCGCCGGCAGCGACCCGTTCCCGGTGCGCCGCATCTACTGTGTCGGGCGCAATTACGCCGCGCATGCCCGCGAGATGGGCGCCGATCCCGACCGCGAGCCGCCGTTCTTCTTCATGAAGCCGGCCGACGCGGTGGTGGCCGACGGCGGCGCCGTCCCCTACCCGCCCGCCACGCAGAACCTGCACCACGAGGTGGAGCTGGTGGTGGCGATCGGCCGCGGCGGCAAGGACATCCCGGTCGACACGGCGCTGGAGCACGTCTTCGGCTACGCCGTCGGCCTGGACATGACCCGGCGCGACCTGCAGAACGCCGCCAAGAAGGAAGGCAAGCCCTGGGACATGGGCAAGGGCTTCGACCACTCCGCCCCCTGCGGCACCATCCGCCGCGCCGCCGACATCGGCCATCCAGGCAAGGGCGCCGTGCGCCTGACCGTCAACGGCGAGCTGCGCCAGCAGGGCGACCTGTCCGACCTGATTTGGTCCGTTTCCGAAACGATCTCCTATCTGTCGGGCTTGGTCGAGCTGGCGCCCGGCGACCTGATCTTCACCGGCACGCCGGAAGGCGTCGGCCCGGTGGTTCCGGGCGACCGGCTGGACGGCAGCGTGGAGGGTGTTGGCACCCTCGCCGTCACCATCGGGTGATCCGGGATGCGCATCGCCACCTGGAACATCAACTCCGTCCGTCTGCGCATCGAGCTTCTGCAGCGCCTGATCGACGAGGAGAACCCGGACGTCATCTGCCTTCAGGAAACCAAGTGCGTGGATGGCGAATTCCCGCTGAAACCCTTGGCCGAGCGGGGTTTCGTGCACGCCCACGTGCACGGGATGAAGAGCTACAACGGGGTCGCCATCCTCTCGCGCGTGCCGCTGGAGGCGTGCGAGGTGCAGCACTGGTGCGGCAAGCAGGACTGTCGGCACGTGTTGGCCATGCTGCCGGGCGGGATCGAGCTGCACAGTGTCTACATCCCGGCCGGCGGAGACATTCCGGACCCGGAACAAAATGAAAAGTTCGCCCACAAACTTCGTTTCGTCGACGAAATGACTGAGTGGCTCGCCGCCCGCCGCGGCGGCGACCGGGCGATGGTCCTGGTGGGCGATCTGAACATCGCCCCGCTTGAGCAAGACGTGTGGAATCACAAGGCCTTGCTGGACGTCGTCTCGCACACGCCCATCGAGGTCGAGAAGCTGACGGCCATGCGGGATTCGCTCAACTGGGTCGATGCCGTACGTCATTTCGTTCCCGAAACAGAAAAGCTGTACAGTTGGTGGAGCTACCGGGCGCGCGACTGGGATGCCGCCGACCGCGGACGCCGGCTGGACCATGTCTGGGTCACCCCGGCGCTCAGGAACACGTTGAAAAGCCAGCGAATCCGCCGCGACGCCCGCGGCTGGGCGCCGAAGCCGTCCGACCACGTTCCGGTCATCGTCGAGCTGGACATGGCCTGACCATTTCATTCCGCTTTCGGAATGAAATGGATCGGAGGACAATGTCGTGGGTTGGGCCAAGCGCCAGCGCGGCCCAACATCCCCTTCCACGGCGACGCGGGTTGGGCCGCGCCTTCGGCTTGGCACCAGCCGACGATCCCTGGGCGCGTCGCCATCGGCGTTTTTTCCCGAGTCGGTTGCCCGATGGGCGCGAGCACGCCTCCCCTGTCATACCCCTGTATGCATAAAGGGCCGCTGCCTGTTTCCGCCCCGGAACCGGCGGCGGGCACCGGAGCGCGCGCTGGCCCCGCCCTCCACCAGCGCCGCCGCATCGCCGGAAAGTAAGCAAAACCGCGCCTCAGCGCCCGCCAATACAGCGTTATGAACGCCAAGGGAACGCGGGCCGGGCGCGGGTTCGCACGAGTTTTGCCTGGCGCCGACGGAACGGCATACGAGTTCCACATTTGTAATGAAGGCTATTGATTATCGATCGATTCCACCGGCTGCCGTACCATTCCGGTCTCGACAGCCGATGGACTCCCCATGCCCGATCGCCCGACCGCCAACCGGGTCCTGATCTACAGCCACGACACGTTCGGTCTCGGCCACCTCCGGCGCTGCCGTGCCATCGCGCACGCGCTGGTGGAGCGTCGGCGGAACGTCTCGGTGCTGATCCTCTCCGGCTCGCCCATCGTCGGCAGCTTCGATTTCAACGCGCGGGTCGACTTCGTCCGCATCCCCGGCGTGACCAAGCGGCGCGACGGCGAATATTCCGCGCTCAACCTCGACATGGGCGTGGACGAGGTGCTGGGCCTGCGCGCCGCACTCATCCGCCACACGGCCGAGGCGTTCCGGCCCGACCTGTTCATCGTCGACAAGGAACCGCTGGGCCTGCGCGGCGAGGTGGCCGACACGCTCGCCATCCTGAAGGGCCGGGGCGTGCCGCTGGTGCTGGGCCTGCGCGACGTGCTGGACGAGCCGGCCCTGCTGGCGCCGGAATGGCAGCGCAAGAACGTGCTGCCGGCGCTGAAGACGTTGTACGACGAGCTGTGGGTCTACGGCCCGCCGGGCCTCTGCGATCCGCTGGAAGGCGTGGCCGTGCCGCCGTCGGTCCGCCGCAAGATGCGCTACACCGGCTATCTGCGGCGCGAGGCGCCGGCCGCCACCGAAGCCAACGCCAACGGCGCCGACGCGCCCGGGCACCCCTACATCCTGGTCACCCCCGGCGGCGGCGGCGACGGCGAGGCGCTGGTCGACTGGGTGCTGCGCGCCTACGAAAGCGACCCCGGCATTCCCTGGCGCGCCGTGGTCGTGCTCGGCCCCTTCATGCACCCGGACCGGCGGGCCGCGTTCCTGGCGCGCGCCGGGGCCCTGCCCCAGGTCACGGCGACCGTCTTCGAGCCACGGCTGGAATCGCTGATGCGCGCGTCGGCCGGCGTGGTGGCCATGGGCGGCTACAACACCTTCTGCGAGATCCTGTCCTTCGACCGGCCGGCGCTGATCGTCCCACGTGAGGTGCCGCGGCGCGAGCAGTTCATCCGCGCCGCCCGCGCGACGGAGCTGGGGCTGGCCTCCATGCTGGTCGACGACGGCGAGCGCCGGGCGGCCGACATGGCCGCGGCCTTGCGCCGCCTGCCGCACCAGGCGCCGCCCTCGTCGGTGCCGCTGCCCGGCCTGCTGGACGGGCTGGACGCGGTCGACCGGCTGGCCGGCCGTCACCTGGCGCGGCCGGCGGCACCGGTCCCCCGGCTGCACCCGCACCCGGCCGCCGAACTGGCCTACGGCTGAGGGCCGTCAGCCATGGTTGGCGGCATGGATGCCGGGGCGCGGCGCGTCGCCGTGGTCGTCAAGGGCTGGCCGCGCCTGTCCGAGACCTTCATCGCGCAGGAGGTGCTGGGGCTGGAGCGACTCGGGCTCGCCCAGCTCGTCGTCTCGCTGCGCCACCCCACCGACCGCGCCGTGCACGCGCTGAACCGCCGGGTCGCGGCCCCCGTCCTGTACCTGCCCGAACGGCTGCGCGAGGATCCCCGCCGCGTCGCCCGTGCGCTGGCGGTCGCGCGCCGCATGCCCGGCTGGCCGGCGGCGCGCGCCGCCCTGGCGGCCGACCTCGCCCGCTCCCCCGCGCCCGACCGCCTGCGCCGCTTCGCCCAGGGCTGCGTGCTCGCGGCCGAGCTGCCGGCCGACGTCGGCTGGCTGCACGCGCACTTCCTGCACACGCCGGCCAGCGTGGCGCGCACCGCCGCCCTGCTCACCGGCCTGCCGTGGAGCTTCTCGGCCCACGCGGTGGACATCTGGACCAGTCCGGCGTGGGAGATCCGCCGCAAGCTGCGCGAGGCGCGCTGGGGCGTCACCTGCACCGCCACGGGGCACGCCCGGCTGGCGGCCCTGGCGCCGGACCCGGCGCGGATCGAACTGCTCTACCACGGCCTGGATTTCGACCGCTTTCCCGCCCCGGTGCTCGACCGTCCTCCTCGCGACGGCGGCGACCCGCGCGACCCCGCCGTGCTGCTGACCGTCGGCCGGGCGGTGGAGAAGAAGGGGCTGGACGTCATGCTGGACGCGCTGGCGCGGCTGCCGGCCGATCTGCGCTGGCGCTGGATCCACGTCGGCGGCGGCGGGCGGCTGGAGGCTCTGCGGGCGCAGGCGCGACGCCTCGGCGTGGCGGAACGCGTGACGTGGTGCGGGGCGCAGCCGCAGGACGCGGTGATCGGGCATTACCAGTCGGCCGACCTCTTCGTCCTGCCCAGCCGGCCGGCGCGCAACGGCGACCGCGACGGCCTGCCCAACGTGCTGATGGAGGCGCAGGCGCTGGGCCTCGCCTGCCTGTCCAGCGCCATGCCGTCGATCGCCGAGCTGATCGCGGACGGCGCCACCGGCGTCCTCACCCCGCCCGGCGACCCGGCGGCGCTGGCCGACGCGCTGGCCGCGCTGATCCGCGATCCGGCACGCCGCGCGGCACTGGCCGCCGCCGGCTGCGCGCGCGTACGGCGGTCCTTCGGTTGCGGCGCCGGGATCCACGCCCTATACGATCGTTTCCGGTCCGACGTATGATTTGCCAGGGTGCGGCGGTGGGCTCATTGCACGATTGGAAGGTGAAGGATAGACTTTGGATGTATGCCCGACACCGGCTTGCGCCATGAACACCCCCTCCGACCTCGCGTCGCTGACCGCCGGGCTCGACTTCATCGAACTCGACGACGACCGTGACGCCGTCGTCACCCACAACGAACTGACCGTCACCCGCAGCAAGATCGGCGACCTGCTCGACCTGCTGCCGGCCGGCCTGCTGATTCACCAGGAGCAGGGCGTCGTGTACGCCAACCTGGAGGCGGCGCGCATCCTGGGCGTCTCGCCCGACGCGCTGGTGGGCCGGCACTTCCTCGACTTCGTCGACGACGCCGACGCGGCGGCGCAGCGGGTGTGCCTCCTGGGCTGCCTGCTGGAGCGCGAGCTGGTGCGCATCAAGGACTGCGTGCTGGTCGGCGCCGACGGCCGGCGCACCAACGTGCAGGTCAGCATGTCGCCCCTGCCGTGGGACGGGCTGCCGGTCATCTACGTGCTGCTGAACGACGTGACCGCGCTGAAGGAGACCGAGGAGACGTTGCGCCGGCTGTCGCTCACCGACTCGCTGACCGGCGCCTCCAACCGCCGCCACTTCATCGAGGCGGCCGAGCGCGAGGTGGAGCGCGCGCAGCGCTACCACCGGCCACTCAGCATGCTGATGCTCGACCTCGACCACTTCAAGCGGATCAACGACACCCACGGCCACCATGTGGGCGACGAGGCGCTGAAGGCCTTCACCGCCATCTGCCAGCGCACGCTGCGCCGCAACGATCTGCTGGGCCGCATGGGCGGCGAGGAGTTCGCCATCCTGCTGCCGGAGACCGACGCGGCCGGCGCCCGCCGCCTGGCCGAGCGCATCCGCCATCTGGTGATGCACGCGGCCGTGCCGGCGGAGGGCGATGTCGTGCGCTTCACCGTCAGCATCGGCATCGCGTCGTGCCGCGGCGGGGAGCACACGGTGGACACCCTGCTCTCCTGCGCCGACGAGGCGCTCTATCAGGCCAAGCACGCCGGCCGCAACCGGGTGGTCGGCGCCGTCCAGGCGCCCTTCGTCTGAGCCTGACGCGCATGACCGACCTGCTGATCCTGCGCCACGGCCCCACCGCCTGGAACGCCGCCGGCCGCATCCAGGGCCACATCGACGAGCCGCTGTCGGACGAGGGCCGGGCCATGGTGGCGCGCTGGCGCCTGCCGCCGGAGGCCGTGGGCCTGCGCTGGGTGGCCAGCCCGCTGAAGCGCGCGTGGGAGACGGCGCACCTGCTGGGCCTCGCTCCCACGCCCGAGCCGCGCCTGCGCGAGATGAGCTGGGGTGCCTGGGAAGGCCGCCTGCTGCCCGAGCTGCGCGCCGGGGAGCTGACGCCGGAGCGCGAGGAGCGCGGCCTGGACTTCCGCCCGCCCGAGGGCGAGAGCCCGCGCGACGTGCAGGCCCGCCTGCGCCCCTGGCTGGCCGAGGTGGCGCAGGACGGACGGCCCACCGGTGCGGTGGCGCACGCCGGGGTGATCCGCGCGCTCTACGCGCTGGCCACCGGCTGGGACATGTTCGGCCGTCCGGCCGACAAGCCGCGGGACTTCTGCATCCACCGCTTCGCCCTGGCGCCCGACGGCACGCCGCGCGTGGTGGCGATGAACATCCCGCTCCTTCCTCCACCGGCGCCGTGAGGATCTTCTTCCACGTCCAGCACCTGCTGGGCATCGGCCACGACCGGCGCGCCGCGCTGATCGCCCGCGCGCTGGCCGACGCCGGCAATCATGTGACGCTGGCGCGCGGCGGGCACCCGGTGCCGGGCATCGACCACGGCGGGGCGGAGGTCGTCCAGCTCCCCACCGCCCGCGCCGCGGACGCGACGTTCAAGGTGCTGCTCGACGACTCCGGCCGACCCATCGACGACGCGTGGCGCGCGGCCCGCGCCGCGGCGACGCTCGGCGCCTTCGCGCGTGCCGCTCCCGACGTGCTGCTCGTCGAATCGTTCCCCTTCGGCCGGCGCGCCTTCCGCTTCGAAATGCTGCCGCTGTTCGAAGCGGCCCGCGCGCGCGGCATCCCCATCGCCGTCTCCGTGCGCGACATCCTGGTCGGCAAGGCCGAGCCGAAGCGCCTGGACGAGGTGGTGGCGACGGTCGAGCGCTTCGTCGACGCCGTGCTGGTGCACGGCGACCCCGCCCTGATCCCCTTCGCCGCGACCTTCCCCGCCGCCGATCGCATCGCCGGGCGGATCCGGTACACCGGTTACGTCGCCGCCCCGACGCTGGCGGCGGACAGCGCCGACGGCACGGACGAGGTGATCGTCTCGGTGGGTGGTGGCGCGGTGGGCCTGCCGTTGCTGCGCGCCGCCCTGCTCGCCCGGCCGCTGACGCCCGCCCGCGACGCCCGCTGGCGCCTGCTGGCCGGCCCCGACGTGCCGGAGGACGCGCGGCTCGCGCTGGCCGCCGACGCCCCGCCCGGCGTGACCGTGGAGCGCGCCCGGCCAGACTTCCCGGCGTTGCTGCGGCGCTGTCGCCTGTCGGTCAGCCAGGCCGGCTACAACACCGTGCTCGACCTGCTGCAGGCCGGTTGCCGCGCCGTGGTGGTGCCCTTCGCCGCCGCCGGGCAGACCGAACAGGCCCTGCGCGCCCGCCTGCTGGAGGAGCGCGGCCGGCTGACGGTGGTCGAGGAGGCCGGTCTGACGCCTGGGAGCCTCGCCGCCGGCATCGCCCGCGCCCTGGCCGCCCCGCCGCCGGCCGCTCTGCCCTTGCGCCTGGACGGTGCCGCCGGGTCGGCCCGCCTGCTGGCTGCCCTGCCGCACGGCTGGGCGGCGTTGCGCGCCGAGCTGGACGCCTGGGCCGCCGCCGGCCTGACCGCCACCTTCTGGTGGCGTGACGACGACGCCGTGCAGCCGACCCCGCCGCTCGCCCGCCTCACCGCGCTCGCCGCCCGCGCCGGCGTGCCGCTCGCCCTGGCCGTCGTACCCGCGCACGCCACGGCGGGTCTGGCGCAGGCGGTCGCCGAGTCGGCAAGCGTCACCGTACTCCAGCACGGCTGGGCGCACACCAGTCACGCCACGCCCGGCGAGAGGAAGATCGAGCTGGGCGGCACGCGTTCCGCCGACTCGGTGCTGGCCGAACTGGCGGAGGGCCGCAAGCGTCTGGCGGCGCTGTTCGGCACCCGCTTCGTGCCTGCCCTGGTGCCGCCCTGGAACCGCGTCGCACCGGCCGTCGTGGAGCGTTTAACCGCGTTTGGCTTCGCCGGCCTGTCCACCTTCAAGCCGCGCGCCAGCCCCTTCCAGGTCAACACGCACGTGGACCCGATGGACTGGCGCGCCGGTGGCCGTTTCACCGGCGAGGCTGCGGCGCTCGGGGCGGCGCTCGCCCACCTGCGCGCGCGCCGCTCCGGCGCCGCCGACCGCAACGAGCCCACCGGCCTGCTGACCCATCACCTCGCCATGGACGAGGGGACGTGGGCGTTCACCGAACGCTTCCTGGAGGAGACGCGCGCCCACCCCGCCGCGCGGTGGGTGGGCGCGGAGACCCTGTTCAGCGCGTGACGCGCTTGTCCTTGCCCGCCGGAATGTCCTGGGCGGAGAGGTTGACCAGCACCATGCGCACACGCGCCAGTTCGGCCCCGCCCGCCTTGCCGGGCGCCGCCTTGGCCACCGGCGCAGGGGCCGGACGCGCCTCCGCGACTCGGGTCTCGGGCGGCCGGGGCGCCTCCACCACCTCCACCTTCGGCGGCTCGGCCTTGGCGGCGGGTGTCCGCTTCGGCGGCGTGGCGCGGGCCTCGACGATGCCGTCGTACGGCTTGCCGTCGCCGCCCTTCGGCGTCCAGGTGCGGTAGGGGCCGGTGTCGATGTGCACGTGGCCGGTGTGGGCGTAGGCGGCGTAGCCGCCGCGGTGCATGCCGGCCGCCACGTCGGCGACGCGCTGCGCCGGCACGCCGGGGATGCGGAAGTCCATCGCCTGGCCACGGATGTGGTAGCTGTTCTCGGCGACGTTCGGGCTGCTGCGCGACAGCGCCGCGTTGGTCGCCTGCGAGCGATAGCCGGAGGTGAGGTGGATCGGCGTCTCTTCCGCCACGCCCAGCCGGTCGCGCAGTTCGACCATATAATCGATCAGCCCCGGATCGATGGGGCTGGCATCACCGGTGCGGCGGTCGCGGAAGATGTCGACGATCTCGCCCATGGCGCGCTGGTCATAGCCCTGGCCGGGACGCCAGTAAGTGACCGAGACGGACTCGCCGCTGGCCGGATGCAGGAGGGTGACCGATCGCGGAGCGTCGGCCGTGGTGACGGGGGGAGAGGTTGCGCATCCTGACAGGATGCCACCAATGACGACCATGAGCGCGCCCAGGCGCGAAGAACGTCGCATGCCCACCCCCGGGTTTCCCCTGCCGGTTGCAAGCGACGTTCATATCATAGGTTTGCCAATCCATTACAGGGCGAAGTTACATTCGCACTCGAAAAGCGTCTTTTTTCTGTCACAACGGCGTCAGGGGCGCACCGCGCGTCCACGCGCCGTGCCGGAGTTCATCCGGCGGTCACGCACGGCCCGCTGCCCGAGTCGCGACTCGCGAACCGGGCCCCGCCGTTCTCAAAGCCGGATTTCCAGCCCCTCGCGGGCGACCTCGACGCCAGGGCGCAGGCGCGCGGCTTGCGCCGCGATGGCGTCGAGCGCATCGTCGGTGCGGCCGGGATCGTGGTGATAGATGAAGGCGCGCCCCACCCCGGCGGCCTCGGCCAGCCGCACGCACTCCTGCCACGTCGAATGGCCCCAGCCGGCGTGGCGCGGGTATTCCTCGTCGGTGTAGGTGCTGTCGTAGACCATCACGTCGGCGCCCCGCACGAGGTCCAGAACGGCGGGGTCGCGCCCTTCCGCCAAATGCTCGGTGTCGGTGACGAAGCACAGGCTGCGCCCGGCGAACTCGACCCGGTAGCCGACCGCGCCGTTGGGGTGGTTGAGCGGCCCCGTGCGGATGGCGATGCCCGGCCGCGGCGTCAATGTCGCGCCGCAGGCGAACTCGCGGAAATCGCAGTCGGCGCGGAACGTCTCGACCGGGATGGGGTAGAGCGGCGCCGTCATCATGTCGCCCACCACCGAGCGGATGGTGCGTCCCGGCGGCAGGTGGCCGGCCCACACGCGCAGCCGGCTGGCGGCGCAGAAGGCCGGGGCGAAGAACGGCAGGCCGCAGATGTGATCGAGGTGGGTGTGCGTCAGGAACAGGTCGAGGTCGACCGCCCCGCCCTTCGCCAGTTCCACGCCCAACGGGCGGATGCCGGTGCCGGCGTCGAAGACAAGCAACGCGTCGCCGCACCGCACCTCCAGGCACGCGGTGTTGCCGCCGTAGCGGACGGTGTCGGGACCGGGAGCGGCGATGCTGCCGCGCACACCCCAGAAGCGCGCGGAAAAGGACGTCATGGTCCGCGCATGGTGCTCAGCGCGTGCCGCCAAGTCGAGGGGAAAAGCGGACGATCCGCCGGAACCGGCGTTCACCGGGGCTGCCCCTACATGTGGGGGTGCCGCAGACCATAAGATGTGGTAACGTCGCCCGGACTCCACTCTTCGCCCATACTTCGCCGCACCCGCGGCGCCGGGACGGATCAACGGCCGAACCACGGATGGATCCTGCCAAGCTCGCCAAAGTCCTCGCCATGGCCGAGTCGGAGCACCAGGGTGAGGCGCTGTCGGCGCTTCGCGCGGCGCGGATCATGCTGTCCCGCGCCGGCCTGACGTTCCGCGACCTCGCCAACGCCGCCGTCCGCCCCGCCGCCGGGCCGGAGCCCGCGCCGACCCCGCCGCAGCCGCCCGTCACCCAGCCGCCGCCCGATCAGGTCGTGCTCGGCCTGCGCCGGCAGGTGGGCGACCTGGAGCGCGAGGTCGCCGCCCTGAAGCGTCAGCTCGACAAGGCGAACGGCGATATGGAGAAGCAGAAGGAGGAGACCGACCGCTGGCGCACGCTGGCCCGCGAGACCGCCGAGAAGCTGTGGGACCTGGGCAAGGCGCTGGAGCGCCGGCACAGCCGCCACACCACAGTGGAGAAGCGCCGCGCCATCCTCGACCATTTGCAGGACCCCGGCAGCGCCATGCTGTCCGACCACGAGATCGCGCGCCGCGTCGGCACCTCGGTGCAGGTGGTGGCGCACTGGCGCCGCCGCCTCGCCATCGTCGGCCGCAAGGTCCGCCTGCTGCCGGTGGTGCCACGCGGGCGCGGGCTGTGGCGCCCGCAGGGGGCCCGCGTGGGCGGGATGGCCGGGATGGCCGGGATGGAAGGTGTGCGCCGCCGCTGGATCGGCTGCACGGGCGAGGTCACCATCGCCGAGCGCCGCAGCAAGGGCCCGCGGCGGTAACGCCCGTCGATCACCGCACGTCGATCACGGCACCAGACGGTAGCCGCCCGGCTCGGTCACCAGGATCTCGGCGTTCGACGGGTCGCGCTCGATCTTCTGGCGCAGGCGGTAGACGTGCGTCTCCAGCGTGTGCGTCGTCACACCGGCGTTGTAGCCCCACACCTCGCCCAGCAGCGTGTCGCGGCCGATCACCTTGTCCCCGGCGCGGTACAGGTACTTGAGGATCGCCGTCTCCTTCTCGGTCAGGCGGATCTTGCGGTTGCGCGCCTCCTCCAGCAGCAGCTTGGCGGACGGGCGGAAGGTGTACGGGCCGATGCTGAAGACCGCATCGTCGCTCTGTTCGAACTGGCGGAGCTGCGCGCGCAGCCGGGCCAGCAGGACGCCCAGGCGGAACGGCTTGGTGACGTAGTCGTTGGCGCCCGAGTCGAGGCCCAGGATGGCGTCGGCGTCGCTGCTGGCGGCGGTCAGCATGATGATCGGGCAGCGCACGCCGTCGCGCCGCAGCAGCCGGCACAGGTCGCGCCCGTCCATGTCGGGCAGCCCGACGTCCAGCAGGATGGCGGCGAACGGGTCGCGGCGCGCGATGTCCAGCGCGGCGGCGCCGGTGCCGGCCTCCACCGTCTCGAACTCCTCGAGCATGTGAAGCTGTTCGGCCAGCGATTGCCGCAGGGCGTCGTCGTCATCGACCAGAAGGATGCGTTTGGCGGGGTTCATGCCGATCGTCGGAGTTCCGGGCCGTCCGGCACGAACCTTAGCACGCGGTGTATGGATCGTTCCACGGCGCGCAACGGACCGGCGCGCGGGAAGGGCTTGCCGGGCCGCGCCCGCCGGGGGCACTCTGGGAACACGCGGCCGCCACCCCATATCCAGGCGGTTCCATGTCGGCCGATCCCGAACCGATCGCGACGGGCGGAGAAACCGGGGCGGCTCTTGCGCTTTTGCATTTCTCGTTCGTCATCGTTAGGGTTCGGCGCGAATTCCCGAGTCGCCGCCCCGCGCGGCGACCACAAGCACCGGCTTCCGCACGATGTACGCTGACCTCCACCCGACCCCCGCCCACCCCCTCGACGAGGCCGTCCTGCGCGCCGTCGACCGCGTGCTCGCCGCACTCCGCCGGGGCGAGCCCGTCGCCATCGAAGGCGCGGACGGCAGCGCGGCGCTCGTCCTCTCGGTGGAGTCGCTGGCGGCCGACACGCTGGCGCGCCTGCGCGCCCTGGCCGGCGGCGGCGACGCCGTGCTGGCGGTCAGCCGGCGGCGCGCCCAGGCGTTGAGCCTGACGGCGGAGGGCGAGGGGGCCGTGGTCCTCACCCTGCCCCAGGGCTTCACCGCCGACGACGCGCTGATGCTGGCCGATCCCGAACAGCGGCCCGGCGTGCCGCTGCCCGCCGGCCTCAGCGGCGCCATGGCGGAGCCCGGCACGCGCGAGGCGGCGGCGGTGGACCTCGCCAAGCTGGCCCGTCTCCTGCCGGCCGCCGTCCTGGTTCCGGTGCGCGGCATGCGCGGCGGTGCGGCGGCCTGGGCGGCGCGCAACGATGTGCTGATGGCGCGCGCGCTGGACGTGGCGGACTACCGCGTGCACGTGGTGCGCACGCTGCGCCAGGTGGCCGACGCGCGCGTGCCGCTGGACGGGGCGGAGAACACGCGCATCGTCGCCTTCCGCCCGGCCGACGGCGGGCCGGAGCACCTGGCCATCATCATCGGCGATCCGGATCCGTCCGCACCCGTGCTGGCCCGCCTGCATTCGGAATGCTTCACCGGCGACCTGCTGGGCTCGCTGCGCTGCGACTGCGGCGAGCAGTTGCGCGGCGCCATCACGGAGATCGCCGCTCTGGGCAGCGGCGTGCTGCTGTATCTGGCGCAGGAAGGGCGGGGCATCGGCCTCGTCAACAAGCTGCGCGCCTACCGCATCCAGGACCGCGGCTTCGACACCGTGGACGCCAACGAGATGCTGGGCTTCGAGGCGGACGAGCGTGTCTACCTGCCGGCGGCCGAGATGCTGCGCCAGCTCGGCTTCCGCAGCGTGCGGCTGATGACCAACAACCCGGAGAAGCTGCGCCAGCTCGCCCGCTGCGGGATCGAGGTGGTGGAGCGCGTGCCGCACATCTTCGCCGCCAATGGCCACAACGAGGCCTACCTGCGCACCAAGGCCGAACGCAGCGGCCACATGTTCTGACGATTTGGCCGGGCAGGAATCGACCGCCGCCCGGCAGGACTTGCCGGGAACGGCCCTTGGGAACGCCGATCGCGGACGGGAATTGGCCGTTTCGGCTGGCACGGCGGTTGCAGTAGGGAGTTCGGACCCTTTTTGTCCGGAGGACCGGCCCATGGCGATCGACGCAACGACCTACGATGCCGCCGCCAGCGCGCGCGCCGCGCAGCGCGAATCCTCCCTCAGCGCCATCATCCGCAGCCCGACCGAGGAACCGTACGACCAGCCCGGCGAGATGTCGTTCCTGGACTTCCTGGACGTCATCAACCCGCTACAGCACATCCCGATCGTCGGCACCATCTACCGCAGCCTCACCGGCGACACCATCAAGCCGGCCCAGCAGGTGATGGGCGGCATGCTGTACGGCGGGCCGCTCGGCGCCGTCACCTCGATGTTCGGCGCCGTCGTCGAGCAGTCCACCGGCAAGAGCATCGAAGGCCACGCCATGGCCGCGCTCGGCTTCGAGGACCCGAACCAGCACGGCGGCGCCGTCGCCGCCACGCCGGCCGCCATCCAGGCCGCCCCCCCGGTCGCCCCCCCCGTCGTTGCCGCCGCCCCGACCGCGCCCGCCCTGGCCTCGCCGCCGGCCGCCACCGTCGCCGAGGCCGCCGCCCCGACCGCCGTCAAGGCGCCGCCCGCCGCGACCATCACCACGCCGCGCGATCCCTTCGCCGGCGAGAATCGGCCGAGTCGCATGCCCGCCCGCGACACCATCCTGGCCAACACCATGCAGGCGAAGCACGCCGCCGCCCGCACCGCGCCGACGCCGGGGGCCGCCGCGTCGATGGCGGCGGCCGGCGTCCCCGTCGCGGCCCCGCAGCCGGCTCCGGCGAGCGGCGGCGCCGAGGGCGCGACGCCGGCCGACAAGGCGGCGTCGGCGCCGACCCCCGTGCCGCCGGAGATGCTGTCCGACGTGATGATGCGCAACCTCGCCAAGTACGAGGCCGCCAGGAAGGCGGCCGCCACGCGCGCCGCGCCGTCGAACGTGCGGGTGTCGGGCTGACGCGGGGCAGGGAGATGACCGGACCCATGGAGATCACGGTGTTCCCCGACGGCCGCCTGGTGTGGCCGGGTGGCACGCTGCGCTGCGCGCTGGGCCGCGGCGGCGTGCGCGCCGACAAGCGCGAGGGCGACGGCGCCACGCCCGGCGGCGTCTGGGCGCTGCGCCGCGTGCTGTGGCGCCCGGACCGCGTGGCCCGGCCGGAGACCGCCCTGCCCGCCCAGCCGATCGCGCCGGATGACGGCTGGTGCGACGAGCCGGCCGACCCGGCCTACAACCGCCCGGTCAAGCGGCCCTACCCCGCCAGCCACGAGGCGCTGTGGCGCGACGACGCGGTGTACGACGTCATCGTCGTGCTGGGCCACAACGATGACCCCGTCGTGCCGGGCCTGGGAAGTGCGGTGTTCATGCACGTCGCCCGCCCGGACTGGGAGCCGACGGCGGGCTGCGTCGCTCTGGCGATCGCCGACCTGCTGCGCCTGCTGAAGGACTGCGGTCCGGACACGGCGCTGCGCGTGTTGGACCCCTGAGCCGTTACGGTTGGTGCCAGGACTCGCGCGCGCCGAAGATGGCGGTGCCGACGCGCACGTGGGTGGCGCCGAAGCGGATGGCGGTGGGATAGTCGCCGCTCATGCCCATGCTGATCTCGGTCAGGCCGTTGCGCCGGGCCATCTCGGTCAGCAGCGCGAAGTGCATGGCCGGCTCCTCGTCCTGCGGCGGGATGCACATCAGGCCGGCGACCGGCAGGCCGTACCGGTCGCGGCAGGCGGCCACGAACGAGTCGACGTCGGCGGGCAGGATGCCGGCCTTCTGCGGCTCCTCGCCGGTGTTGACCTCGATCAGGCAACGCGGGCGCCGGCCGCTGCGCGCCATCTCCGCCGCCAGCGCCTCGGCCAGCTTGGGGCGGTCCACCGTCTCGATCACGTCGAACAGCGCCACCGCGTCCTTCACCTTGTTGGTCTGCAGCGGCCCGATCAGGTGCAGCTCGACCCCCGCGTACCGCGCCTTGAGGTCCGGCCACTTGGCCTTGGCCTCCTGCACGCGGTTCTCGCCGAACACGCGCTGCCCGGCGTCCAGGGTCTGGGCGATGGCCTCGGGCCCGTGCGTCTTCGACACGGCGACCAGCGTCACGCGGCCCGAGTCGCGCCCGGCGGCGGCGCAGGACTCGGCGATGGTGGCGCGGACCTCGGCGAGGCGGGCGGCAATTGCGGATTCCGTGGCGGGCATGGTTGATCTCCGGTTCGTCGCCCGATGTATACACCGGCGGCGGCGGCGTGGTAACGGACGCCCCGTCGAAACGCAAGCGTTCGAGGAGACAAGGGACATGCGTGTTTGGATTGCTTCCGTGCTGCTGACGGCCCTCGCGGCGACGCCGGCCTTCGCGCAGGGCACGAAGCCGGCGCAGCCCGCACCGCCCCCGCAGCAGAAACCGGCGGAGCAAAAGCCCGCCGAACAGAAACCGGCCGCCCCCGTCACCATGGAGGGATCGCCGCTCGCCGGCGTGCGCTTCGCCGAGCGGCCGTTCCCTCTGCGCGACGACGGCACCTACGCCGAGTACATGAGCCCGGTGGCCGCCGGCGTCGGGCGGACCTGCGGGCGGCTGGAAACCTATGGCTGGGAGTTCACCGGCCTGGACGAGGCTGCGGCGCAGGCGCGGGCCGACCGGATCTTCCAGACGACCATGGGCGCCTTCAAGGCGGGCGGCTACACCATCACCGAGGTGAGCAGCAAGGTCGCCGGGCCGGGTCTCGCCGTCTATACGGCCGACACCAACAAGAAGCAGTTCCTGCTGTTCTGGGCGCCGGTGCAGGACGCCATCATGCTGCTGCTCTGCGAGACCGGCGCGAAGAAGTAGGGCCCCGCGGACGGCGAACGGGCCAACACACGAACGGGCCGAAAAGCGAACGGCGGCGGATTGCTCCGCCGCCGTCGCCGTTTGACCCGGTGCGTTGGCCCGGTGCCGCCGATCAGAACGCCAGACGGGTGTCCAGCATGATGATGTTGCCCTTGTCGTTCGGGAAGGTGGCCCGATCGTCGCTGCGGAACTTGAAGTGGCTGTACTCCAGGCCGGCCGTCAGGCCCGGGGCGACGACGTAGGTCACGCCCGCCTGGTACAGGTCCATCTTGGCGTTGCCCGACATGGTCAGGTCGCCGGCGTCCTTGTAGCGCAGGTAGTTGGCGGCCAGGATGAACGGGCCGGTGGTGTAGTTGGCGCCCACAATCCAGACGTCCTGGTTGCTGCGGTTGAAGTTCGCCACCGAGTTCTTGTTGTAGCCGCTCTCGCCGGCGTTCATGTACATCGCGCCAACCTTGAAGCCGGCGAAGCCGACGTTCAGGCCGACGTTGTAGGACGACAGGTCCTCATAGGTGTTCAGGCCGCCGCCGGTGGTGTCCGTGGCCTTGCCGAACTGGTAATAGGCCGAGGCCTCGACCGTGACGGCGCCGAACTCGTTGGCGTAGGTGCCACCGACCTCGACCACGTCCTGGAAGTCGAAGGTGCGCTGACCGCCGGGAAGGGCGCTGCGCTCCAGGCGGTTGACGCCGGTGTTGTGGTCGCCGGTGCGCGGCGTGTAGGCGATGCCGCCGGTGAAGCCGGCGAACTTCGGCGTCAGGTAGACGATCTTGGTGCCGATGTCGCCGCTGACCAGGTTACGGAAGTTCTGGGCCAGGGCGGCGGTGCCCTGGTTGTAGGACGACGAACCCGTCAGGAACTCCAGCGTGGCGTTGTCCGGACCGCCGGCGATGCCCTCGACGTTCGGGCCGATGATGCCGTACTCGTCCGACAGGCCGTTGATCACGCCACCCTGCACGGTGCCGAAGGCGCCGCTGACGAAGATGTACGCGCGGTCGGCGTCGGTGTTGCGGCTCTGCTGCGCGGCGCGGATGCGGACGCGTCCGCCGTACTCCAGGCCGTTGTCGGCCTTGGCGGTCGGAGTCACGACCAGGCGGAAGCGGTTGCGCATTTCGAAGCTGCGCAGACCGGCGTCGTCGTCCTGGTCGATGAAAGCGCCCTGGAGGAAGGCATCGCCGCCGACGGTGACGTCGAACTTGGCCTGGGCGAGGGCGGTGCCGGAGGTCGCGGCGAACGCAACCGCAGCGCAACCGAGAGCGAGAGAACGCTTCATCATAGGTCAATCCTCTTGACGAGCGGCCGATTGGGGAGGGCCGGAAACGGTATCGTTGTCGAGGTCGAGTTAAACCGGACGGAAATGTCCGCGCAAGGCGCAAGAAACCGAAAGCGTGCGGTCATGAGACAGTGTGACGATTGAGACACATATGTAACGTATTGATATGATAGCGAATTTTCAAATTGCTGCATTATTGGCACATTCGCTGCCGCAAAAAAGGGCGAATTGCACACAAATTCGGCACAAAAAAAGAGGCGGCAGCCGAAGCTGCCGCCTCCTTTCCAGACGGACGTTCTATCAGAACGCCAGGGTCGTGCGCAGGACGACCACGTTCGCCTTGTCGTCCAGCGCGTTCACATCGCTGTCCGACTTCACGTAGTCGTACTGGGCCTGGACCGCGAGACCCGGAGCCACGGTGTAGCTGGCGCCGATCTCGTAGACGTTGACCTTGCGCTTGCCGATAACGCTGGCCGAACCCTGGTCCTGACCGTACGACCAGCCGCCGCCGACCACGATCGGGCCCATGGTGTACTGGGCACCGAGCTGCCACACGTGCGAGTTCTCGTTGAAGAAGCCCAGGGCCTGGCGCTGACCGCTCTTGCCGAAGTCGGTGTACGAACCACCGACCACGAAGCCGGCGTAGCCGACCTGCAGGCCAGCCTGCCAAGCGTTCAGGTTCTTGAAGTTGTTGGCGCCGGTGGTGCTCTCGGTCGCCTCACCCCACATGTAGCCGGCGCCGCCCTTGACGGTCACGCCGCCGAAGCTGCCGTTGTAGTTCACGCCGATTTCCAGCTCGTCCTGGAAGTACGGGGTGATGGCGCCGGTGGCGGCGATGACGGCCCGCTCGTTGCGATCCGAGTCGGTGTTCCAGCTGTTGCCGTTCGGGGTGTACGACGCGCCGAGCTGGAAGCCGGCGAAGCGCGGCGAGAAGTAGACGATCTTCGTCGCGGTGTCCGGAACGATCGACGGCCACACGATGCTACCGCCACCGAAGCGGTTCACGCCGGCCATGGTGCCGCCACCGGCAACGCCGGTGCCGTTGGCGCCGACGTAGTTCAGAGCTTGGTCGTACAGGCCGAACGGCAGGTAGTCGATCGGACGGGAGACGACCGTCTCGTCGTTGAAGCTGTTCGACACGCCCATGCGGACCTGACCGAACGTGCCCTGCACGAAGATGTACGCGCGGTCGGCGTCCATGTTGCGGGTGGTGCTGTTCGAGCGGATGCGGATGCGGCCGCCGTACTCGAGACCGTTGTCGGCCTTGGCCGACGGAACGATGTTCAGACGGAAACGGTTACGGAACTCGACCGAACGCAGGTTCGTGTCGTTGTCCTGATCGACGTAACCGCCTTCGAAGTACGCGTCGCCACCGACCTTAACCTCGAACTTGGCCTGGGCATTGGCCGCGCCGCTTCCCATCGCGAGAGCAACGGCGGCGCAGCCCGCCAGCAGATACCGATTCATGATGTTGCCTCCATCCTGGCAGCAAATTGTATAGCCGGGTCAACTTCCAGGCTGT
>DASPIO010000340.1:0-7923 GCA_035629155.1 Azospirillum sp.
CCGCCCACAGGATCACCTCCGCCGTAAACTGCCGCCCCTTGAACGGGGTCTTCTTGGAATGCATCACCGTGTCGCCCCAGCCGCCACTCCGGTCAAGGTTCTACGCGATCTACGCCGCGCCGCAAATGCTGCAACAGAGCCGATTTGCGCACCAAAGTCCTTGGGCGCCGCTCCACAAGCCGGCTTCAGTCGGCGTGCCGGCGGTCGAAGTCCCAGACGGCCTCGAAGCCCATCAGGCGACTGAAGGCGTCGAAGTCGTACAGTTGGTCGGCGACGGGCTGCGACGATCCGGTTTGCCGCAGCGCCCCGTAGACCCGCTCGACCGCGGCGCCCGCGGCGAGGAAGGCGGTGCCGGGGAAGATCGCGATGGAGAAGCCGAACGTGCGCAACTGCTCGGCGCTCAGCAGCGGCGTGCGGCCCTTCTCGACCATGTTGGCGATCAGCGGGACGTCGAAGGTGCGGCCGATCCGTTCCATCTCCGCCTCGCTTTCCGGCGATTCGATGAACAGGATGTCCGCCCCCGCCCGGGCGTAGGCCTCGCCGCGCCGCAGCGCCTCGTCGAGGCCCAGCGAAGTCCGCGCGTCGGTGCGGGCGATGATCAGGAAGTCGGCGCTGTCGCGCGCTTCCACCGCGACCTTGATCTTGCGGACCATGTCCTCCGTGGCGATCACGCGGCGGCCCGGCGTGTGGCCGCACTTCTTGGGAAATTCCTGGTCCTCGATCTGGATCGCCGCGGCCCCGGCCGCCTCGTAGCCGCGCACCGTGTGCTGCACGTTGAGCAACCCGCCGTAGCCGGTGTCGCCGTCGCAGATCAGTGGCGTCCTAGCCATGCCGGCCATCGTCGCCACGCGGTTCAGCATGTCGGTGTAGGTCGCCAGCCCGGCGTCGGGCAGGCCGAGGTAGGAGGCGACGACGCCGTAACCGGTCATGTACAGGGCCTGGAAGCCCATCCGGTCGGCGATGCGCAGCGAGATCATGTCGTAGACGCCGGGCGCCACGATCAGCTCGCCGCGTGCCAGGCGCTGCTTCAGTGTGTCGGTATCGGGCATCGCGAGGGTCCTTCTGTTAGGCCGCGCGCCGGTGCAGCCGATGGTCGAGCATCAGCAGGACGGCGTTGATGGCGACGGCGACGACGGCGAGCAGCAGGGTGACGGCCATCATGGTCGGCACGTCGTGCAGGCCGATGGCGTTCATGATCAGGAAGCCCAGCCCCTGCTGGGAGGCGAACATCTCGCCGATCATCACGCCCAGCAGCGTCAGCGAGAAGCCGACCCGCAGGCCGGAGACGATCTCCGGCAGCGCCGCCGGCAGCACGATGCTGCGGATGCGGTCGGCCGTCGTCATCCGCATGACGCGCGACACGCGGAAATAGACGGGGTTGATGGCGCGCACGGCCCCCATGGTGAAGATGATCACCGGCACGATGCCGTGGATGGCGCCGAACGCCACCTTGGCCGACAAGCCCAACCCGAAGATCAGCAGGATCACCGGGTAGAGCGTGATCTTCGGCAGCGAGTAGAGCGACACCAGGATCGGCTCGGCCACCGCGCCGGACAGCCGGTGCAGGCCCAGCAGCAGGCCGATGGCGAGCCCGCCCAGCACGGCGATGGCCAGCGCGTAGGCCAGCGCCGTGAAGGTCTCCGCCACGTGCGGCCAGAAGCCGGCCGAGGCCAGCATCTCGCCGGCGCGCACGGCGGTGTCCGCCGGCGACGACAGGGCGACGTCGCCGCCGACGATGTGCAGCGCCTGCCACACCGCGACCAGGACGGCGACCAGCGCCAGGACTTCCAGGGCGCGCCTCATGACGGCCTCCTGCGGCGCTGCATCTGGTTCTGCTCCCACACGTAGAAAGCCATGTTGACGGCCGTCACCAGGATGATGATGAACAGCATCAGCGCGTACATCCGCGCGTTGTCGAAGTTGTTGTAGGCGTAGGCGATGGAGTAGCCGAGCCCCGAGGTGGACAGGATGAACTCCGCCGCGATGACGCCGATGAACGCGTAGGCGACCGCCAGCTTGACGCCGGTGAACAGGTAGGGCGCGGCCGACGGCAGCTTGACCCGCAACGCGGTGTTGAGCGGCCCCATGTGCATGAGGCGCGCCGTCTTCAGCAGCACGGGCGGGATGCGGTCCAGCCCGTTCAGCGTGTTGATGACCATCGCCACCACGGCGAAGAGGAAGCCGATGACGATGATCGGCAGGTCGTTCATGCCGAACAGCGCGATCAGCACGGGGTAGAAGACGAAGAACGGGATGGCGTAGTAGGTGGCGAGCAACGGGTCGGCGGCGCGCCGCAACGGCGGCACCGCGTGCAGCCCGACGCCGATGGCGAAGCCGCCGACCACCGCCGCGACGAAGGCGATCGCCACGTTGGTCAGCGTCGACGCGATGTCGGCGTTCATCTCGCCGGAGCGCAGCAGGTCGAACAGCGCCACCGCCATGGCGCTGGGCGCGATGACGGTCTGCGGATCGATCACGCCGGTGCGGCACAGCACCTCCAGCAGCAGCACCGCGCCGACCACGACGCCCAGCCGGATCCAGCCGATGCGGGTCATGCCGCGTCCTCCCGCCTGTTGGAGGGCCGCTTCTTGAAGGGGCGGGGCTCGGCCGGGCCTTTCGCCGCCTCGGGCGTGGACTCGGGCGCCGGGGACTTGCCCATGGCCTTCAGCGATTCCGTGCGCAGCAGACTCCACAGGTGGCCGGTGATGTGGCCGAAGGGATCGGAGGCGGCGACCCGCGAATCCCGCTCGCGCGGCCAATGCGTCTCGACCACCTCGATCAGCCGGCCGGGCCGCGACGACATCACGCCGATGCGGTCGGACAGCATCGCCGCCTCGTCCAGCGCGTGGGTGATGAACAGCACCGTCGCCCCGGTCTCGCGCCACAGGCGCAGCAACTCGTCGCCCATCAGCAGCCGCGTCTGCTGGTCGAGCGCGCCGAACGGCTCGTCCATCAGGATGAGGCGCGGCCGCATGACCAGCGTGCGGGCGATGCACACGCGCTGGCGCATGCCGCCGGAGAGTTGCGCCGGGTAGGCGTGGGCGAAGCTCTCCAGCCCCATGAACGACAGGGCGTAGGCGACGCCCTCCTTGATCTCCGTTTCCGGCACGCCGGCGCGGCGCAGGCCGAAGGCCACGTTGTCCCACACCGTCAGCCAGGGGAAGCTGGAGTCCTCCTGGAAGACGACGCCGACGCCGTCGGGCACGTCGCCGCGCACCGGCTTGCCTTCGAACGTGACGGTGCCGTCGGTGGGGGCGCCCAGGCCGGACAGCACGTCCATCAGCGTGGACTTGCCACAGCCCGAGGGCCCGACCACCGAGAAGAATTCACCCTGGCGCAGCGTCAGATCGACCGGCCCCAGCGCGTGCACCTCCGCTTGGCGCCCCTGGGCCGGATAGACCCGGGTGACGCCCTTCAGTTCCGCATGAACGTCCGCCATGGCCGTTCCCCTTCGTTGCGTCAGGACGGTGTGTCTACTGCTTGGCCTGGGGCTGTTCGGCGACCGATGGTTCGCTGCCGAGGAAGCGCTCGTCGAGCAGCTTGTCCCAGGCGACCTCGCCCTTGATCTCGCCGACCTTCCGCAGGCCCTCGGCCATGTTCTCCAGCCCCTCGCGGTCGAACGCGCCGGTGCTCCAGTAGTCGAGTTCCTGGAGGTTCTTCATGCTCTCCTCAGCGATCGCCGGCTCCATGTTGTAGGCCTTGGCGACGATGGCGGCGGCCTCGGCCGGGTTGGCGTGGATGAACTCCACGCCCTTGCGGCGCGCGGCGATGAGGGCACGCAGCGTGTCGGGGTTCTTCTCGGCGAACTCGGTCGTGGTGACGCCGACGGTCTGGGTCATCGGCGGCACCAGGTCCTTCACCCAGAACACCGGGCGGTAGTTGTTCTTCTCCTTGGCCCACACGGGATCCATGATAGGGGCCGCCTGAACGCCGCCCTGCTGGAGCGCGGTCAGGCCGGAGCCGATGCCGCCGATCGACACGCGCTGCACCTTGTTCTCGGGGATGCCGGACTTCTCCAGCGCCATCTGCGACAGGATGTCGGTGATCGACTTCGGGCTGGTGAAGCCCAGCTTCTTGCCCTGCAGGTCGGCGATGGTCCTGACTGGCGAGTCCTTGGTCGTGACCCACAGGATCTCGCCGACGGTCTGAACGCCGGCGTTGACAATGCGCACGTCGATGCCCTGTTGCGCCGCGGCGATGGCGGCGGAGAGCGCGACCTCGCCGTAGGGCAGGCCGCCGGCCATCACGTTGCGCATGGTGGTGCCGCCGCCCTTCGAGGTCAGAATGCCGTCGATGTCGACGCCGGCTTCCTTGAAGTAGCCTTTCTCCATGGCGACGGCGTACGGGGCGCCGTACATCAGGACGCCCCAGTGGGTGACCGAGATCTGCTCGGCGGCGGCGGAGCCGGCGACGGGGGCGGCGAGGACCGACGCGAGGGCGGCGGCGCGCGCCAGCCGGGCGGCGTGACGGGTGATGAGCATGGGCATTTCCTCCGGTGCGGCGACCGTTGGCCGAAGGCCGGCCCGGCCGTCCCTGGTTCGTTCAACAGCGCTCGCGCGTGAGAAGCGCCGACGGTCAAACGGCGTAGACCCACGGTCGTTGCGCGCGGTCGGCGGCCTGGAATGCGGCGATGTCCGCCTCGTGGCGCAGCGTTAGGCCGACGGCGTCGAGGCCGAGCAGCAGCGCCTCGCGCGCCGACGGCGCCATGGTGAAGCGGAATTCGCGGCCGTCGTTCGCCACGACGGTCTGGTCGGCGAGGTCGACGGTGGTCGGCTGGTCCGGCGCCTGCTCGGCCCGCGCCGCGACGTGGCGCACCTCGTCCTCGCGCAGCACCACGGGGGCCACGCCGTTCTTGATGCAGTTTTCCTGGAAGATGCTGGCGAAGCTGGGGGCGATGACGCAGCGGATGCCGAAGTCCTTCAGCGCCCAGACCGCGTGCTCGCGCGACGAGCCGCAGCCGAAGTTCTCGCCGGCCACGAGGATGCCTGCGTGCCGGTAGGGCGCCCGGTTCAGCACGAAGTCGGGACGCTCGCGGTGGTCGCGGTCGTAGCGCCAGCCGGAGAACAGCCCTTTGCCCATGCCGTCCCGGGTGGTGGTGATCAGGTAGGCGACGGGAATGATGGCGTCGGTGTCGATGTTGGGCCGCATCAGCGGAGCGGCGATGCCGGTGAGGACCGTGAACTTTTCCATGGCTTCAGCGCTCCAGGTGGCGGACGTCGGTGATCCGGCCGGTGACGGCCGCCGCCGCCGCGGTCGCCGGGCTGGCGAGGTGGGTGCGCGCGCCGGGGCCCTGGCGTCCTTCGAAGTTGCGGTTGGAGGTGGCCACGCAGCGCTCGCCCGGCCCCACCTTGTCGGCGTTGAAGCCCGCGCACATGGAGCAGCCCGGCTCCCGCCACTCGAAGCCGGCGTCCTTGAAGACGCGGTCGAGCCCTTCGGCCTCCGCCTGCTCCTTGACGATGCCGGAGCCGGGGACGACCAGCGCCCGCACCCCCTCGGCTACCCGGCGCCCCTTGACGATCCCGGCGGCGGCGCGCAGGTCGCCGATGCGGCCGTTGGTGCAGGAGCCGATGAAGACCGTGTTGACGGCCAAACCGGCCAGGTCCATGCCCGGCTCCAGCCCCATGTAGCCGAGCGCGCGCTCCATGGAGCGGCGGCGGGTCTCGTCGCCGGCGGTCGCCGGGTCGGGCACGCGGCCATCGATGGACACGACGTCCTGCGGGCTGGTGCCCCAGGTCACCTGCGGCGCCAGATCGCCGACATCGACGCTCAGTTCGATGTCGAAGTGGGCCTCGGCGTCGGTGGGCAGCGTGCGCCAGTGGGCGACCGCCCGCTCCCACAGCTCCCCCTTCGGCGCGTAGGGCGTGCCGGCGAGATACTGGAACGTGGTGTCGTCCGGCGCGATCATGCCGTACCGCGCGCCCAGCTCGACCGCCATGTTGCACAGTGTCATGCGCCCTTCCATGTCGAGCGCCTCGACCGCCGTGCCCGCGTATTCCAGCGCGCAGTCGGTGGCGCCGGCGGTGCCGATGCGGCCGGCCAGGTGCAGCACCATGTCCTTGGCGGTGACGCCGGGCGGCAGCACGCCGTCGAAGCGGACGCGCATGGTGCGCGGCTTGCGGCGGACGGCGGTTTGGGTGGCGAAGATGTGCTCCACCTCGCTGGTGCCGATGCCCCAGGCCATGACGCCCAGCGCGCCGACCGTGCAGGTGTGGCTGTCGCCGCACGCCAGCGTCGTGCCGGGAAGCGCGATGCCGAGCTGGGGTGCGACGACGTGCACGATGCCCTGCCGGCGGTCACCCAGGTCGAACAGCGTGATGCCGTGCCGGCCGGCGTTGCGGCGCAGCGCCTGGATCATCTCGGTGCCGCCTGGCACGGTCTGGTCCGTGCGGCCGGGATCGGTGGAAACCATATGGTCGGGGGTGGCGAAGGTCAGTTCGGGGTTGCGGACGCGCCGGCCGGCGGCGTCCAGCGCGGCGAAGGCCTGCGGACTGGTCACCTCGTGGGTGACGTGGCGGTCGACGTGGATCAGCGTCAGGCCGTCGTCCAGGTCCTTGACGACGTGGGCGCGCCACACCTTTTCGAACAGGGTCGCCGGAGCGCCCGGCGGATGCTGGGTCAAGGTTCCCTCCCTCAAGGGCTCTGTCATGCGATCGTCCGGCGCGCCGCGCGGCCGGGGTGCCTTGACGGCTTGTCTGTCCGGACTATCATGGGGTTAGTTTGTATACAATCAAACCCCTGGGCGCGGGATTCGATGGCCAAATCACTGCAAAGAAGGGCTAGGCTAACCCCTCCGCCGCGGGAAGCGGCCTATCAAGCCCTGCGCGCGGGCATCATCGACGGCCGTTATCCGGCCGGCAGCCCGCTGCGGGAGATCACGCTGGCCGCCGAGATCGGCGTCAGCCGCACGCCGATCCGGGAGGCGCTGCGGCGCCTCGACGCCGAAGGCCTGGTCGACTTGGTGCCCAACTCCGGCGCCACGGTCTGTGCCTGGACGCCGCAGGACTACGAAGAGATATTCACCTTGCGCGCCCTGCTGGAAAGCCACGCGGCCGAGCGCGCCGCCACGCGCATCACGCCGTCCGAGCTGGACGCTCTGGCGGCGCTGTGCGATGCCATGGATGCTGCGGCGCAGGACGGCCAACCGGACCGCGCCGACCGCATCGCCGCGCTGAACGACCGCTTCCACAAGGGCCTGCTGGGCGCCGCCAGGAGCCGCCGCCTGGGCGACCTGCTCGGGGCGCTCGTTGAGATGCCGCTCGTGCTGCGCACCTACCACCGCTACGGCGAGGAGGAACTGCGGCGCAGCTTGGCGCACCACCGCGAGATCGTTGCCGCCCTGCGCACCGGCGACGGTGTGTGGGCGTCCTCCGTCATGCGGGCGCACGTGCTGGCGGCGCAGGCCGCCCTGTGCCGCGGCACGCGGCCGGCCGATTGACGGAACGACTGACGGAAGCGATTGTATACATCGATCGCGCTGCGACGTCGTACCCCTGGAACTGGAGCCCATCACAAAACGGGGGCAACCGCGACTCGGCTGAGGTATAGCTTGCCCCATGCCCGACTCGCCCCACCCCAGACGCTGCAGAGACCGTCGCAAACCTGGGGGGCCTCACGCCGCGTGGTGAAAAGGTCGGCGGGCGTATGGCTCGGCGGCGACGTGATCCGAGGCGAGCGTGCCGTTCATCACGGCGGTGCGCACCTTCAGCATCCGGTGGGCGCCACGAGGGGACCAGCGCATCGGCTGGTTGGCCCCATGCGCCGGTGCAGCAGGCGCTGGACCGTCTCTCGGTCGTCGCTGTGGAGATGGGCTTGCCCTCGCGCCGGGCTGCGGCGGCGTCGATGATCAACTCGGCCTGTCCGGCGACATACGTTTCCAGGGCGCGCAGCAGCGTCGCCACCTTGCGGGCCTGCCGGTTGTCGGCA
>DASPIO010000341.1:0-10429 GCA_035629155.1 Azospirillum sp.
ACGTTGTTGCCGTCGCCGCTCCAGGCCACGACGCGGCCGGCGATCGGCCCGCGGTGCTCCTCGAAGGTCAGGATGTCGGCCATGATCTGGCAGGGGTGCGATTCGTTGGTGAGACCGTTGATCACCGGAACAGCCGCATGCTGCGCGAGTTCCAGCAGCCGCTCCTCCGGCCCCGTGCGCACCATGATGGCGTCGACGTAGCGCGACAGCACGCGCGCCGTATCGGCGATGGTCTCGCCGCGGCCCAGTTGCATGTCGTCGTGCTTCAGCACCAGCGCGTGGCCGCCGAGCTGGGTCATGCCCACCTCGAACGACACGCGGGTGCGGGTCGACGGCTTCTCGAAGATCATTGCCAGCGTGCGGCCGGCGGCCAGCGCGCGGTGGCCGGGGATGTCGCGCTTGATGGACACGGCGCGGTCCAGGATGCCGCGCAGCGTGGCGGTGTCGAGCCGGTCGAGGTCGAGGAAATGCCGCGGCGTCGTCATGCCACCAACTCCTGTGCTGTCTTGGCCAGGATGGCGACGGCCTCGTCCACCTGCGCGTCTTCGATGATCAGGGGCGGCAGCAGCCGCACCACGTTGTCGCCCGCCGCCACGGCCAGCAGGCCGTTGGCGCGCAGCCGGTCGACCACGGCCGTGTTGGCCACGGCGTCGTCGATCTTCAGGCCGAGCATCAGCCCGTGCCCGCGCACCTCGGTGTAGACCCGCGGGTGGGCGTCCACCAGGGCGGCGAGGCGGCGGTGCAGCGCGCGGCCGACCTTCTCCACGCCCGCCAGGAAACCGGGGGCCAGCATGACGTCCAGCACGGCGTTGCCGATGGCGGTCGCCAGCGGGTTGCCGCCGTAGGTGCTGCCGTGCGTGCCCGGCGTCATGCCGACGGCGGCCTTCTCGGTGGCGAGGCAGGCGCCCAGCGGGAAGCCGCCGCCGATGCCCTTGGCCACCGCCATGACGTCCGGCGTGACGCCCGCCCACTCGTGCGCGAACAGCTTGCCGGTGCGGCCCATGCCGGTCTGGATCTCGTCCATGAAGAGCAGCAGGCCGAACTCGTCGCACACCGCGCGCAGGCCCTTCAGGAAGTCGGTGTCGCCCACGCGGATGCCGCCTTCGCCCTGGATCGGCTCCATGCAGATGGCGGCGGTCTCGTCGGTGATCGCGGCGCGCACCTCGTTCAGGTTGCCGAAGGCGACGATGTCGAAGCCCTCCATCACCGGCCCGAAGCCCTTCACCATCTTCTCCGCCTTCGAGGCGGCGATGGCGGAGGTGGTGCGGCCGTGGAAGTTCTGCTGGAAGGTGATGATGCGCCAGCGCTGCGGGTTGCCGGTCTCGTACTGGTACTTGCGGCAGACCTTGACCGAGCACTCCCACGCCTCGACACCGGAGTTGGTGAAGAACACCGTGTCGGCGAAGGTGGCGTCGACCAGCCGCCGCGCCAGCGACTCCTGCCCCGCGACCCGGTAGAGGTTGGAGGTGTGCCAGAGCTTCTTGCCCTGTTCGACCAGCGCGTCGACGAGGTGCGGGTGGGAATGGCCGAGCGCCATCACCGCCACGCCGGCGGCGAAGTCCAGGTATCGTCGCCCGGCGGTATCGAAGAGATACGCACCTTCACCCCGCTCGAACACGACATCGGCGCGGTTGTACACGGGCATGACGACCGGAATCACGGGACACTCCCCCAATACGAATACGTCCGGCGGACCTCCTGGCCCGACGGAAAGCGGCCAATATCAAGAGATAAGCGCCCGCTGTCAACGGCTTGGGCGCGGCCGGACCCGCATGCCAGCGTTACGGCCCCCGGGAAACGCCGCCTCACGCCTTCAGCTTGTACCCCGTGCGCAGCATGCGCAGGACCAGCCACCACAGGAACCCGTTGGTCGCCAGCATGACCGCCACGCCCAGCGCCAGCGTGCCGTCGGACCGGCCGATGAAGCCGTAGCGGAAGCCGTCGATCATGTAGAAGAACGGGTCGAAGTGGGCGATCCACCAGAACACCGGCGGCAGGCTGCCCACCGAATAGAAGGTGCCGGACAGGAAGGCCAGCGGCGTCACCACGAAGTTGGTCACGGCGGCGATGTGGTCGAACTTTTCCGACCAGATGCCGCCCGCCAGCCCCAGCAGCGACAGCAGCATCGACGCCATCAGCGCGTGGAAGATGACGAAGCCCGGGTGCGGCATGTGCAGCGGCGTGAAGGCCCAGATCGCCAGCCCGGTCACCAGCCCGACGCACAGCCCCCGCGTCACCCCGCCGCCGACGAAGCCCAGCGCCAGTTCGATGGGCGCCATGGGCGGCATCAGGATGTCGACGATGTTGCCCTGCACCTTGGCGATCACCACCGACGACGAGGTGTTGGCGAAGGCGTTCTGCGTCATCGCCATCATGATCAGGCCCGGCGCCAGGAACTCCATGTACGGCACGTCGCCCACCATGCGCACCGCCCCGCCCAGCGCCAGCGCGAAGACGGCGTAGAACAGCAGTGTGGTGACCACCGGCGCCCACACGGTCTGCTGGTGCACCTTGACGAAGCGGCGCACCTCGCGGGCGTAGAGCGTCCACAGCCCGATCCAGTTGACGGATCCGACGGCGCGCGGCATGGGAGGGAGAGGATGGGTCATCGTTTTCAGGATCATCAGGAAAGGGGCGACATTAGGCCCTCCTCCCCCGCCGGAGCAACCCCCCTGCCGGCCACCATTTCCAAGGGAAAGCCTGCCATGACGGCCCGCCGTCCGCCCAAGCGCGTCACGCCGCAGTACCTGGAGAACGCAGCCCTCCATTACCTGGAGCGATTCGCCAGTTCCGCCGCCAACCTGCGGCGGGTGCTGATGCGCCGGGTCGACCGTTCGGTGCAGGAGCACGGCACCGACCGCGAGGAGGCGGCGCGCTGGGTGGACGACCTGCTGGCCCGCTACCAGCGCAGCGGCCTGCTCGACGACGCCGGCTACGCGAGGATGAAGGCGGAGAGCCTGCACCGCCGCGGCGCCTCCACCCGCGCCATCCGCGAGAAGCTGGCCGCCAAGGGTGTGGCGCGCGACGCCGTGGACGGCGCGCTGGACCGCGTGCGCGAGGACGTGGAGGGCGACCTGGACCTCGCCGCCGCGCTGGCGCTGGCGAAGCGCCGCCGCCTCGGCCCCTTCCGCGCGCCCGAGTCGCGCCCCGCCCACCGCGACAAGGACCTCGCCGCCCTGGGCCGCGCCGGCTTCGCCTACGAGATCGCGCGGCGGGTGGTGGACGCGGAGGATGTGGAGGATCTGGAATAGAAAAGGCCCGCCGTGCGTCCGCGCGGCGGGCTCATTTCCTTAAAGACCGGCAAGCAGCTTACGCCGCGGCCTGCTTGTCCTGGGCCTTGGCGATGCGGCGCTTCAGGCGGCGCGCGTCCAGGCTCAGCACGGCGTCCTTGGCGTCGAGCAGGAAGGCGTCGAGGCCGCCCTTGTGCTCGATCGAGCGGATCGCGTTGGTGGAGAGGCGCAGGCGCACCATCTGGCCGAGCGAGTCGCTCAGCAGGGAGGTTTCCTGCAGGTTCGGCTGGAAGCGGCGACGGGTCTTGTTGTTGGCGTGCGAGACGTTGTTGCCAAACTGCGTGCCCTTGCCGGTCACGGAGCACCGACGAGCCATCGGTCTGATCCTTTTTAACAAATGAGTGCCGGTCTCGGGCAGCAGCCCGCCCGAAAGGAGGCGGCGTTATAGTCGAACAAGCGCGCGCCCGTCAAGGAAGGAGAATCCGGACGCGCGCCTGATCGTCAGCCGATGCTTACTCCGCCGCCGCGGGCTTGGCGGTGACGGGGGCCGGAGCCGGGGCCGAAGCCGGAGTTGGGGCCGCGGCGGCCGGAGCGGCGGCCACCGGGGCCTTCACCTCGGCCTTCGGGGTTTCCGCCTTCGGGGCCTCGACCTTGGGCGTCTCGGTCTTCACCTCGACCTTCGGGGCCTCGGTCTTCGCCGGAGCGGCGGCCGGAGCCTTCGGCGCCTCGACCTTCGCTTCCACCTTCGGGGTATCCGCCTTCGGGGCTTCGACCTTGGGCGCCTCGACCTTTGGAGCGGCCTTCGGCGCTTGGGTCTTGACGGCCGGCTTCACCGTCGCCTTGGGGGCGGCCGCCTTCTTCGGGGGCGGAGTCGGGGCGGGCGCCGCCTTGGGGGTTTCCGCCTTCGCGGCCGGCGCCGGTTCGGCCTTCACCTCGACCTTCGGGGCGGCTTTGGGGGCGGCGGCCTTCGGGAGGGCGACCGGGGCGGTCACTTCGGCGACGAGCTTCTGCGACAGGTCGATGAACGCCTTCACGTCCTCGGCGACGCGGGCCGCGGTGGTGTCGAACAGTTGGCGCTGCAAGGCCACCAGATCGGCCGGGCTGCGCACCTTGCGCATCTCCTCGGCGGCCTTGGCGGTCTGGTTGAAGCCGGTGGTCAGGCCGTCGACCCAGCGGCGGTAGCCTTCCTGCACGACGTTGCCGACGCGGGCGGAACGGGCGGCGGCCGTCTCGTAGATGCCCTGGAACGTGTCGCTCATTGCGGTTTCTCCCCGAAACACGAGTTTGAACGGAGGCGTCCTGCGGCGTTGGGCGAACGGCCCTGGAACGCGGCGCAAGACCGGCGGCAGGCCCGAAGGCGCACGGCCACCCCGGCGAAACCCGGTTTCGCCACGGATACCCTATACAAACCGATGCTGCGGTGCAACAAATTTGCTGCGATGCGGGATCGCCTCAGTCCCGCACGCCCACCTCGCGGCCCAGGAAGTGTCCCAGCAGCGTGCGCGCGGCGGACGTTGGGACCAAGCCGCCGCTGGTGACGCGGGCCTCCAGGTCGGGCAGTTCGGCGCGCACCTTCGGGTTGGCGCGGAACGCGTCGATCAGCGTCTCGCGGATCTCGCTCCACAGCCAGGCGCGCGCCTGTTCGGCGCGCCGCGCGCTCCGGGCGCCGTTGGCCTCCATGGTGGCGCGGTGCGTGCCGATGGTGTCCCACACCGCGTCGATGCCGCGCTTCTCGAAGGCCGAACAGCTCAACACCGGCACCCGCCAGTCGGCGCCGTGGCGCAGCAGCGTCACCGCGTGGCGGTAGTCGGCCACGGTGTGCCGCGCGGTGTTGGCGAGGTCGCCGTCCGCCTTGTTCACGACGATGACGTCGGCCAGTTCCATGATGCCTTTCTTGATGCCCTGCAGCTCGTCGCCGCCGGCTGGCAGCAGCAGCAGCAGGAACAGGTCCACCATGTCGGCCACCGCCGTCTCCGACTGGCCCACGCCCACCGTCTCCACGACGATGACGTCGAAGCCGGCGGCCTCGCACACCAGCATCGCCTCGCGCGTGCGGCGCGCCACGCCGCCCAGTGTGGATCCGGCGGGGGAGGGGCGGATGAAGGCCGCCTCCTCGCGCGACAGGTCGACCATGCGCGTCTTGTCACCGAGGATCGAGCCGCCGGTGCGCTGCGAGGTCGGGTCGATGGCCAGCACGGCCACCTTGTGCCCCTGGCCGATGACGTGCAGCCCGAACGCCTCGATGAAGGTGGATTTGCCCACCCCCGGCACGCCGGTGATGCCGACGCGCACCGAGTTGCCGGTGTGCGGCAGCAGGGCCGCCAGCAGCGCCTCGGCGGCGCGGCGGTGGTCGGCGCGCGTCGATTCGATGAGCGTGATGGCGCGCGCGAGCGCCCGGCGCTCGCCGCGGCGCACGGCCTCGGCCAGGGCGGCCGGATCGTTGGGCGTGGGGGGCAGGGGGGGCGTGGTGGTCATGACCGGGAAACTAGCCCCCCTCACGCCCGGCGGCAACGCCCCAACCAATCCTCGATGGCGGCGAACAGCCCCACCGCCGCGACGCAGGCGGCGTCGCGCGCCGCCGGGGTGGCGACCTCCGCCTCCAGCCGCGCCAGCAGGTCCCGCCAGCCCGCCGCCGCGTCGATCCCGGCCGAGGCCAGGAAGCGCGCCCCGCGCGCGGCGTCGAAGCCCAGCGCGCGGGTGACGTTCGGCAGCATCGCCCGCCCGCCGTGCGCCGACCCGTCCAGCACGTAGCGCGCCGCCAGCCGCTCCGCCGTCCCGCCGAGGTCCGGCAGCCCGTCCATGACCGGGAGGCCATCGGCATCGACGCCCAGGTCGGCGAGGTCGGCGCGCAGGAGACCCAGCCGCCCGCCGCCGCCCAGCCGCGCCTCCACCGGCGCGTGGACGCCGTACAGCGCGACGAGCGCGGCGCGATAGCCGTCCACCGTCAGCCCCGGCTCGGTCAGCGGGCGCAGCACCGGCGCATGGTCCAGCCGGTCGTGGATCGCCTGCGTCGCGGCGCGCAGGGACTGGCGCGTGGGGCCCATCACGTCGGCGCCAGCACGCCGGGCACCGGCTCCGGCCCGTGGCTGGTGTCCTGCTGACGCGCCCACAGCGCGGCGTAGGCGCCGCCGCGGGCCAGCAGGTCGGCATGGCGGCCGCGCTCGATCACGCGGCCCTGTTCCAGCACCAGGATCTCGTCGGCCTCCACCACCGTGGACAGGCGGTGCGCGATGACCAGCGTGGTGCGCCCCCGGCTGACCTCGCGCAGGTTCGCCTGGATCTCGCGCTCGGTGTGGGTATCCAAGGCACTGGTCGCCTCGTCGAACATCAGGATGGCGGGGTTCTTCAGGATGGTGCGGGCGATGGCCACGCGCTGCTTCTCGCCGCCCGACAGCTTCAGCCCGCGCTCGCCCACCATGGTCTGGTAGCCGTCGGGCAGCGCCATGACGAAGTCGTGGATGTGCGCCAGCCGCGCCGCCTGCTCCACCTCCGCCGGGCTGGCCCCGGTGCGGCCGTAGGCGATGTTGTAGAACACCGTGTCGTTGAACAGGACCGTGTCCTGCGGAACGATGCCGATGGCCGACCGCAAGGACGACTGCGTCACGCCGCGGATGTCCTGCCCGTCGATGGTCACCCGCCCGCCCGACACGTCGTAGAAGCGGAACAGCAGCCGGCTTATGGTCGACTTGCCCGCTCCCGACGGGCCGACGATGGCCACCGTCTTCCCGGCCGGCACCTCGAAGCTCACCCCCTTCAGGATCGGCCGGCGCGGGTCGTAGCCGAAGGACACGTCCTCGAACGCCACCGCCCCGCCGGACACGGCCAGCGGCTTGGCGCCGGGCGAATCGGCGATCTCGCGGCCGACGCCCAGCAGCTCGAACATCCGCTCCATGTCGATGATCGCCTGCTTCATCTCGCGGTACACGAAGCCGAAGAAGTTCAGCGGCTGGTAGAGCTGCAGCAGGTAGGTGTTGACCAGGACGAAATCGCCGATGGTCATCGTGCCGTTGACGATGCCGCGCGCCGCCATCGCCATCACCACCGCCAGCCCCACCGAAATGATCGCCGACTGCCCGACGTTCAGCATCGACAGGCTCTGCTGGCTCTTCACCGCCGCGCTCTCGTAGGACTGCAGCGCCTTGTCGTAGCGGCGCGCCTCGTGCTCCTCGTTGCCGAAGTACTTGACGGTCTCGTAGTTCAGCAGGCTGTCGATGGCCTTGGTGTTGGCGCGGCTGTCCTCCTCGTTCATCTGGCGGCGGTACTTGGTGCGCCATTCCGACACCAGGAAGGTGTAGGCGATGTAGCCCACCACCGTGACGGCGGTCGCCAGCGCGAACCAGCCGTTGAACATGTTCCACAGGATGATCACGACCAGCGCGATCTCCACCAGAGTCGGCGCGATGCTGAACAGCGCGAAGCGCAGCAGCGAATCGATCGCCCGCGTGCCGCGCTCCAGCGATCGGGTCAGCCCGCCCGTCTGCCGCTCCAGGTGGAAGCGCAAGCTGAGCGCGTGCAGGTGGCGGAAGATGTTCAATGCCACCGTGCGGATGGCGCGCTGCGCCACCTTGGCGAACACGGCGTCGCGCAGCTCGGCGAAGGCCAGCGACAGCACGCGTGCCATGCCATAGGCCAGGATCAGGCCGATCGGGATGGCCAGCGCCGCCGGCGCTGCGCCGGCCGCCGGCGTCAGCGCGTCCACCGCCTCCTTGTAGAAGAGCGGCACGTAGACGTTGGCGGCCTTGGCCCCCACCAGCAGCAGCATGGCGAGGACGACGCGCACGCGCATCTCCACGGCGCCCTGTGGCCACAGGTAGGGGACCAGCATGCGCAGCGTGGCCGCTCCGGACGGGCGGGGCTTGCCGGATTCGGGCGGGGCGGCGGACGGAAAACCAAGGGAGCGCATGGGGCAGTCGGGCTTTTCTGCGGGAAGGGCTGTCCGCCTAACCTAGGCGGTGCGGACCGCTTCGGAAAGGCCGCGCGGTTAACGAAACGGTGAGGCGGAACGGCGCAGACTGCGGGCACAGACCGGGGGTGTAACACGCCCCGTATTGCTTTGGAGCATCGCCATGCGCCGCATCCTTCCTCTCGTCCTCCTCGCGCTGGCGCTGTCCGGCTGCGGCGTCGTCGGCGGTGCCGCCAGTGTTGCCGGCACCGCCGTCAGCGTCACCGCCAAGGCCGCCAGCACCGCCGCCGACGTGGTCACCGCGCCGATTCGCTGATCAGGTGACCCTGATGGGCGGAGCGCGGATCGGGCCGAAAAAATATTCAGCCTTTATAAAGACCTAAGTGACGGAATAGGCCTTTCGTAAAGGGTTGGGAAACATTTTGCCCATACCGTCCCGTACGCCATGACCGCGGAGCCGCCGTCGACGACGCGCCGCCGCCACACTCTGTTGGGATCAAAGACCATGCAGACCGCCAGCTTCGCCGGACGCTTCAAGGTGGCGACGCGCATTTCCGCCGGCTTCCTGTCGGTGCTCCTGCTCCTCGTGGCGCTCGCCGTGCTGGGCGTGCGCGCCATGGGGTCGGCCGAGCACGGGCTGGGCGACTACTCCGCCATCGCCCGTAACACGCAGCAGGTGTCCGACATCACCGGCGCCGTCGCCGACATGCGGCGCAACGTGATCGTCTACTCCAACACGGGCGACGACGCGGCGCAGAAGCGGGTGCGGGAGCTGCAGGCGTCCCTCGGTCCGGCGCTGACGGCGGCGGCGCAGGGCACCGGCGATCCTTCCCGGCGCGCCAACCTGGAGCGCATGAGCGGCATCCTCGACGGCTACGCCCGCAACTTCGACAAGCTGGTCAAGGCGCGCGACACACGCGACCGCATGGTGACCGACGTGCTGACCCCGCAGGGCGAGGCGGCGCGCAAGGGCCTGTCCGACCTCGTCCAGGCGCTGAAGGAGCGCGGCGACGACCGCAACGCGCTCTCCGCCACCCAGGCCGTGGAGAGCGTGCTGACGGCCCGCCTGTTCGCCGCGCGCTTCCTGATGGACACCGACCTGAAGTACGCCGACCTGTTCCGCGAGCGCGCCCAGCAACTGGTCGCCGCCGTGCAGGCGCTGCAGGCGCAGATGCCCGACGCCGCGACGAAGCGCGCCGCCGAGAACGCGCTGGAGGCGGTGCGCAAGTACCTGCCGGCCTTCGACGACACCGTCACCGCCGTCATGGACACGGCCAAGCTGATCGCCACCATGGGCCAGGACGCCGCCGAGTTCGCGCGGCTGGCCGAGGCGACCCGCAAGTCGGCGCTCGATTCCATGGAGGCGTCGTCGCAGGACATCACCGGCGCGTTGCACAACACCGCCACCACCAACATCACCGTCGGCGTCGCCGCCGTGCTGATCGGTCTGCTGCTGGCGTGGATCGTGGCGCGCAGCATCACCCGCCCGGTCAACGACATGACCGGCACCATGACCCGTCTGGCGGCGGGCGAGCTGACCGTCGACATCCCGGCGCTGTCCAACCAGGACGAGATCGGCGCCATGGCCAAGGCCGTGCAGGTCTTCAAGGACAACGCCATCGCCAAGCAGCGCATGGACGAGGCCGAGCGTGAGCGCCTGGAGGCCGAGCGCCGCGAGGACGAGGCGCAGCGCGCCCGCGAGACGGCCATCGGCCAGGAAATCGCCGCGCTGATCGACAGCGTGTCCAAGGGCGACCTCAGCCGCCGCATCGACCTGTCGGGCAAGGACGGCTTCTACAAGACCATGTCGGAGGGCATCAACCGCCTGACCGACACGGTGGCCGGCGTCATCGCCGACCTGGCCGGCGTGCTCGGCGCGCTTGCCAAGGGCGACCTCAACGCGCGCATCGACAAGGACTACCAGGGCGCCTTCGAGCGGCTGAAGAGCGACGTCAACACCACCTCCGCCAAGCTGGCCGAGATCGTTGGCCAGATCGCCGAGGCCGCCGACACCATCGCGTCGGCCGCAGGCGAAGTCTCCACCGGTTCCTCCGACCTTGCCGACCGCACCGAGCAGCAGGCCAGCAGCCTGGAAGAGACGGCGGCGAGCATGGAAGAGCTGGGCGCCACGGTCCGTTCCAACGCCGACAGCGCCCAGCGCGCCAACCGCATGGCCGAGGACGCCCGCCGCGCGGCCGAGCAGGGCGGCGGCGTCGCCGGCTCCGCCATCGAGGCGATGAAGCGCATCGAGGACGCCAGCCGCAAGATCACCGACATCATCGGCGTGATCGACGAG
>DASPIO010000342.1:0-5439 GCA_035629155.1 Azospirillum sp.
GCTCTCCCAGCTGAGCTATGGCCCCGAAACTCTGGGATGCTGCCGGTCTTCGTGGTGGCCGGCGGCCTCGGTGGAGGGGGATATAGGGCCGGGGAGGCCCGTCATGCAAGCGAAAAATTTCGCCCCTCTCCACCTTTTTTCTCAGGCCGATTCAGGCCCCGATTCCAGCCCCGTTCCCGGTGCCGGCGCGGGGGCGCCGATCAGCGCTCCTCCTCGTCCTCGCCCTCGACGTCGACGACCTCGTCCATGTCGTCCTCGCCCAGCTCCGAGGTGTCCTCGATGAGCACGTCATCCTCGTCCTCGGCGGGCTCGTCGCCCTCCTCCTCGATGTCGTCGACCGAGACCTCGTCCTCGACCTCCTCGATCTCGGCGGCCTCGTCCTCGTCCAGGCCGGTTTCGACGTCCTCGTCCTCCGCCACGGCGGGGGTCTTCTTCACCACGTCGTCCACCGGCACGGGCCGGGCACGGCGCGACTTCAGAAGCGCCTCCGGATCGAACTGCGTCCCGCAGGACGGGCAGACGGGCGGCTCCTTGCGCAGATCATAATAGCGCGTGCTGCAGCTCGGGCAGATGCGCTTGACGCCCCATTCCGGTTTCGCCACCGCGAACTCCTCCGTCTCGTCCCTGTCAAAAAAACTCAAGGCCGGCCCTTTGCCATGCCACGGGGCCGTTGTCAAAAAAAACTTGGGACCAAAAGGAGAAGCCGTGCCCGGCGATGGCCGTGCGAAGACCTTTCGGGACCGCGCCGGTGGCCGTATCCTGCTGTTCGAAACGCCGGGGCAACCGGCGAACGCTTGCAGGGAGGAGAGTTTGGTCATGTCGATCCGCACGGGCTGGCACCGTCTGGCCGTCGTCTGGCTGCTGGCGCTGCTGCCCTTCGCCGCGCTGGCGCAGGGCGTGCCGGACAAGGCGCCGGAGGCGGCGACCGGCCGCGCGGCGCACGCCATGGGCACCGCCAGCCGATACATGGTGGCCGCCGCCAACCCGCTGGCGGCGGAGGCCGGACGGGAGATCCTGCGCGCCGGCGGCAGCGCGGTGGACGCGGCCATTGCCGTGCAACTGGTGCTGGCGCTGGTGGAGCCGCAAAGCTCCGGGCTGGGTGGCGGCGCGTTCCTTGTGCATTATGACGCGGCGCAGCGCCGGGTCTCCACCCTCGACGGACGGGAGACGGCACCCGCCGCCGCCCGGCCCGACCGGTTCCTGGGCGCCGACGGCAAGCCGCTGCCGTTCGCCGCGGCGGTGGTCGGCGGCCGGTCGGTCGGCGTGCCCGGCACGGTGCGGCTGCTGGAGGCGGCGCACCGGCGCCACGGCGTGCTGCCCTGGCCCCGCCTGTTCGAGCGCGCCGTGGCGCTGGCGGAGAACGGCTTCACCGTGTCGCCGCGGCTCAACGGCCTGCTGGGCAAGGACGAGCACCTGAGGAAGACGCCCGCGGCGGCCGCCCTCTATTACCAGCCGGACGGCACGCCGAAGCCGGTGGGCAGCGTCCTGAGGAACCCCGAGCTGGCGGCCACCCTGCGCCTGCTGGCGGACCGGGGGGCGGACGCCTTCTATGAAGGGCCGGTCGCCGCCGACATCGTGCGCACCGTCCGCACCCACCCCACCAACCCCGGCGACATGACGGAGGCGGACCTGCGCGGCTACCGGGTGAAGGAGCGGCCGGCGCTGTGCGGCCCGTACCGCGCCTACACCGTTTGCGGGATGGGTCCGCCCAGCTCCGGCGCGGTGGCGATCCGGCAGATGCTGGGCGTGCTGGAGACGCAGGACATGGCGGCGCTGCGGGCGCGCATGCCGGATGCGGTGCACTGGTTCGCCGAGGCCGGGCGTCTGGCCTTCGCCGACCGCAACCTGTACCTCGCCGACCCGGACTTCGTGCCGGTGCCGGTGAAGGGGCTGACCGACCCCGGCTACATCCGCAGCCGCGCTGCGCTGGTCGATCCGGCGCGTTCCATGGGCACCGCGCGGCCCGGCGACCCGCCTTACAAGGAGACGCGCGCCTGGGGGCTGGCGGACGCGATGGAGAACGGCACCAGCCACATCGCCGTCGTCGACGCCGCCGGCAACGCCGTGTCGATGACCACCACCATCGAGGACGGGTTCGGCTCGCGCCAGATGGTGCGCGGCTTCCTGCTGAACAACGAGCTGACGGACTTCAGCGCGTTGCCGGAGGTGGACGGCAAGCCGGTCGCCAACCGGGTGGAGCCCGGCAAGCGCCCGCGCAGCTCCATGGCGCCGACGCTGGTGTTCGACGCCGACGGCCGGCTGTACGCCGTGGCCGGCTCGCCGGGCGGCAGCGCCATCATCAACTACGTGGCCAAGGTGCTGGTCGCCCTCCTCGACTGGGGGCTGGACCCGCAGACGGCCGTGGACCTGCCCAATTTCGGCAGCCGCAACGGCCCGACCGAGCTGGAGGCCGGCACCGAGGCGGACGCCTGGGCGGCGGACCTTCGGGCGAAGGGCCACACGGTGGCGCTCATGGAGATGACGTCCGGCGCGCAGGCGATCGTGGTGACGCCCGACGGCCTCCTGGGCGGCGCCGACAGCCGGCGCGAGGGCGTGGCGGTGGGGGATTGATGCCCGTCATCATGCGCCGTTGTGGGGTATTGTGCTGTGTTGTGCTGTCCGGCTGATGTGCCCAATTGCACAATGGTCCGCGGCGTGCTCCTTTTCGTGACCATGAGGATGATGATCCTAGTGCGCGGGGTCTCAAGAGGCAAGTTTTCCTCACGCCTGCGGCGCGTCCTTCGGGTCGGTGAACACCACGATGGCCGCTTGGCCGCGCTGCACGACGGCGGCGTAGACGACGCGGCCGGGCAGGGGCTTGCGCCAGCGGCTGGGGGCGCCCTGGAAGCGGTAGCCCTGCGCGGCCAGATACCGCTCGGCCTCCGAACGGGTGGGGAAGCGCTGGGTCTTCATGCCGGGCTCCGTCTGGCTTGGGCGGAACAGTAGCAAAGGGGTGCCGGGAAAGACTGCACGGGGAATGGGGGTAAGGCTTCACGGCCGCCCTTTGCGCGCCCTGCCTGCCCCCTCTCGCATCATGGGTGCGGCTGTGCTACGAACTCCGGCCGAAGTCATAGCAGTCGAGGGTTTTCCCATGCCGCAGGCGAAGCCGCTGCGCTCGTCCTCCACCGGCGCCCTGGCGGGCACCGCCCGCGTGCCGGGCGACAAGTCGATCTCGCACCGGGCGCTGATGTTCGGCGCCGTGGCGGTGGGCGAGACCGTCATCCACGGCCTGCTGGAAGGCGAGGACGTGCTGCACACCGCCGCCGCGATGCGCGCACTCGGCGCCTTCGCCGAGCGCGGCACCGACGGCGTGTGGCGCGTGCGCGGCGTGGGCGTGGGCGGGCTGGGCGAGCCGGCGCAGGTGCTGGACATGGGCAACAGCGGCACCGCCGCGCGGCTGCTCATCGGCCTCGTCGCGGCGCACCCGATCACCACGTTCTTCACCGGCGACGGCTCGCTGAACAAGCGCCCCATGGCGCGCGTCATCACGCCCCTGGAGCAGATGGGCGCCAGCTTCGTCAGCCGGGCCGGCGGGCGGCTGCCCCTGGCCGTGGTGGGATCGGACCGGATGGTGCCGATCACCTACCGGCTGCCGGTGCCGTCGGCGCAGGTGAAGTCGGCGGTGCTGCTGGCCGGGCTGAACACCCAGGGCGTCACCACGGTGATCGAGGCGGAGCCGACCCGCGACCATTCCGAGCTGATGCTCCGCCACTTCGGCGCCACCGTGACCACCGAGAGGCTGGAGGACGGCGCGCTGGCCGTGTCCGTCACCGGCCAGCCGGAGCTGACCGGGCGCGAGATCGTGGTGCCGGCCGATCCCAGCTCGGCCGCGTTCCCGGCGGTGGCGGCGCTGCTGCGGCCGGGGTCGGAGCTGCTGCTGACCGACGTCGGCCTCAACCCGCGCCGCGCCGGCATCTATGAGACGCTGGTCGAGATGGGCGGCGACATCGAATACCTGAACCGTCGCGACCTGGCCGGCGAGCCGGTGGCCGACCTGCGCGTGCGCGGCTCGGCGCTCAAAGGCGTGGTGGTCCCGGCCGAGCGCGCGCCCAGCATGATCGACGAATACCCGGTGCTGGCCGCCGCCGCGGCGTGCGCCGAGGGGACCACCGTGATGCTCGGCCTGAAGGAGCTGCGGGTGAAGGAAAGCGACCGCCTCGCCATGGTGGCCGATGGGCTGACGCGCTGCGGCGTGAAGGTCGAGGTGGGGGCGGACGACAGCCTGACCGTGCACGGCACCGGCAAGCCGCCGCAGGGCGGCGCCACCGTCGCCACCGCCATGGACCACCGCATCGCCATGAGCTTCCTGGTGCTGGGCATGGCCACGGCCGAACCGGTGCAGGTCGACGACGGCACCTTCATCGACACCAGCTTCCCCGGCTTCGTGGCGCTGATGAACGGGCTGGGCGCCAAGATCGCGTGAATGCGTGGGTTGGGTTGAGCCGCAGGCGAAAACCCAACGTGCCGTCCGTGGCGGGAATGTTGGGTTTTCGGCTGTGCCTCAACCCAACCGACATCGACTTATCGAGTGTGCGTGCATGCCGAAATCCATCATCATCGCCATCGACGGCCCCGCCGCTTCCGGCAAGGGCACGCTGTCCAAGCGCATCGCCGCCGAACTGGGGCTGGCGCACCTCGACACCGGGTCGCTGTACCGCGCGGTCGGCGTGGCCGTGCTGCGCGCCGGGAAGGACCCGGCGGACGCCGCCGTGGCCGCGCAGGTCGCCCGCGCCCTGCGGCCGGAGGACGGCATCCTCAGCGATCCCGAGCTGCGCTCGGACGAGGCGGCGCAGGCGGCCTCCAAGGTGGCCGTGGTGCCGGAGGTGCGCTCGGCGCTTCTCGACTTCCAGCGCACCTTCGCCGCCGTGCCGCCGGCCGGCGCGCCGGGGGCGGTGCTGGACGGGCGCGACATCGGCACGGTGGTCTGCCCGGACGCCGCCGCCAAGCTGTTCGTTACCGCTTCGGTGGAGGTGCGGGCCGAACGGCGACTCAAGGAGTTGCGGGAACGTGGGATTCCGGCTATACCCTCCGACGTCCTGGAGGACATGAAGGCCCGTGATGCGCGCGACAGCCAGAGAGCGGTGGCCCCGCTCAAGCCGGCTGCCGACGCATTTGTGCTTGATACGTCCGCGATGAACCCCGAACAGGCGTTCGCCGCGGCCCTTGCCTACATCGGTTCGAAAACCGGTCTTGGCTCCAAGCGCTGATCGCGATCACGGGTCCGAACGCCCTTTCGGGAAACCTTTCAACCCAAGTCGCCGGGCGTGGGGCCCGGCGCGGCGGTGGATCGGCCCTTTTCGCCATGATGCCGTGGCGGACCGGGGGCTGGCACCGCTTTTTGCGCAACCTTAGGAGTTTCAATGGCACAAGCACTGGCCCGGACCGCCGATAAGGAAAGCTTTGCGGCGCTCTTGGAGGAGTCGCTGGGCACCAGCGAGT
>DASPIO010000343.1:0-15099 GCA_035629155.1 Azospirillum sp.
CGACGCCTACATCGAGCGCGACGTCGACAAGGCCATCGCCGTGCGCGAGCGCGACGAGGACCTGGACGGGCTGTACACCAGCCTGTTCCGCGAGGTGCTGACCGACATGATGGAGGACCCGCGCACCATCACGCCGTGCACCCACCTGCTGTTCATGGCGAAGAACCTGGAGCGCATCGGCGACCACGCCACCAACGTCGCCGAGACCATCCACTTCCTGGTGCGCGGCCACACGCTGGCGGGCGACCGGCAGAAGGGCGACTCCAGCAGCTTCGCCATCGTGACGCCCGGCGCCATCCCCTCGACCAAGGGGGCCGGCGCATGAACACCGCCATGACCCTGCCCAAGAGCCCGTCCCGCGAGAGCCATTCACGCGAGTCCGGTGGAAGCATGAACCCGACCCTCAAGCCCCTGGTCCTGATCGTCGAGGACGAGGCCGACCTCGTCACGCTGCTGCGCTACAACCTGGAGAAGGACGGCTTCCGCACCGCCGTCGCCGGGGATGGCGAAGAGGCGCTGCTGCTGGCCTCCGAACGGGTGCCGAACCTGATCCTGCTGGACTGGATGCTGCCGCTGATGTCCGGGCTGGAGGTGTGCCGGCAGTTGCGGCGCGGCGCCAAGACCCGCGACATCCCCATCATCATGGTCACCGCACGCGGCGAGGAGGCGGACCGCGTGCGCGGCCTGAACTCCGGCGCCGACGACTACATCACAAAGCCCTACTCGCCGACCGAGCTGACGGCCCGCATGCGCGCCGTGCTGCGCCGTGCCGCCCCCGGCACATCGGACGAGCTTTTGCAGTTCGGCGACGTGGTCATGGATCTGGCGGGCCACCGGGTACGCCGCCAGGGCCGCGACGTGCACCTGGGACCCACCGAGTTCCGCCTGCTGCGCCACTTCATGCAGCATCCCGGCCGCGTCTTCTCACGCGAGCAGTTGCTGGACATCGTCTGGGGCCACGATGTGTACGTCGAGCCGCGCACCGTGGACGTGCACATCCGCCGCCTGCGCAAGGCACTGAACGGCGACACCGAGACGGACGTCATCCGCACCGTCCGCTCCGCCGGCTATTCGCTGGACTCGCGGGTGGACTGAGGGGGGGTGATGGACGTTGGGTCGAGCGCCGGCGAAAACCCAACGTCAACGGGCCTTCATCGCACCCAGCGCCTCGGCCGCTTCCGGAACACCCTCGGCGGCGGCGAGGCGCAGCCAGCGGACGGCGGCGGCCTCGTCGCGGGCCACCCCCCGCCCCTCCAGCAGCGCCATGCCCCAGTGATAGCGCGCCAGCGACGCATAGCCGGCGGGGTCGCGCATGGACGCCGCGCGCTCCATCAGCGCGGCCGAGGCCTCCAGGCTCTTCGGCACGCCCTGCCCGTTCTCGTGCAGCATGGCCATCCAGATCATCGACCACACGTTCCCCTTGGCGATGCAGTCCTCGAGGATAGCGATGGCCGAGGGATGGTCGCCGGTCTTGTCGGCGTAGTACGCCATCTGGCAGGCGAAGGGATGCTCCCGCCGGTCGACGTAGCCGTGGTAGCTGAGATCGTCGGCCAGCGCCGGGCCGGCGGCAACACCGCTCAGAAGCATCGCCACAATCCGGGAAAACGCGCGCATCTCCATCCCTCCACCACCGCGGATGGCAGGGAATGTAGCGCGCGCCGTCATGCCGGAAAACGGCCGTCCCGTCGGATCGCATTGAACAGGTACAAAAGTATGACGACGGAATCGGGATCCCAGGCGGCCGGAGCAACGCACCGCGCGTATCCGTCCCCATTGTTCCCTGAACGACGGGGGATCGCTCCACGCAAGAAAACATCGGACAGCAGCAGCAAAAATTACTTTTGCTCCGGACTCACCCTTTTTTAACGGTGTTGCGTTCGTACTAGAACCGTCCACCGCTGGCGATCCGGTCGCGCCGCGGTTCTTCGGCATGGCGGGGGTCGCAGCATGGCGCGCATCTACGAGATCCACGGCGGGCGCAGCGGCACGGCGGAGAAGCCGGCCTCGCCGCAGACCTATCTGGAGGTCGCCCGCCTCGTCGAGCGGATGCACCGGCGCTTCCTGGACGTGCTGCGGATCGAGCTGAACCGCATGGACATCAACGACATCACCCCCGCGCAGGTGATGATCATGCTGAACATGGGCGAGGGCGAGATCAACGTTCGCGATCTGATGACCCGCGGCTACTACATCGGCTCCAACGCGTCGTACAACCTGAAGCAGCTCGTGGACGGCGGCTACGTGCTGCGCACCGCCTCGCAGCGCGACAAGCGCGCCGCCAGCCTCAAGCTGGCGCCCAAGGGAACCGAGCTGGCCGGACGCCTGCGCGAGACGGTGGCGGTCCTGGCCGGCTCCCTGCTGACCGGCGACGCCGAGCGCCAGACGCTGGACGCCACCCACCAGATGCTGCGCCGGATGGAGCGGCAATGGTCCAGCTTCATCGAGGACGAAGACACCGACCTGCTCTGAGGCGCCATCGCCACACTGTGGCGCACCTCACATACCCTGACCGCGCTGCGCGCCACACTGCCTCCGAAATGCCCCCACCAGGGGATGGCATACGGAGGCTCGCATGGCATTCACCGTCAACAACTGGACCGTCACCACGCTCGGCGAGGAGACGACCGCGCCCGTCGTCGGCACCAACGCGGCGACCAACACCACCACGGTGGCGGTATCGCCGAAGTTCGTGGACACGGCGCCAGTCACCTACGTCTTCAAGGACAACCTGCCGAACGACGAGAAAGCGAACGACCTGCGGTTCGACCTGGACCTGCGGATCAACAACGCGTCGGAGTTCGCCTTCGGCAACCTGACGGTCGACACCCTCACCATGGGCACAGCCTTCTACCCCGGCAACACCTCCCACCCGGCGCTGGCGCACTTCCACCCGGCGTCCGGCACGCCGCCGGAGCAGATCTTCGCGCACAGCGGCTACAACACCGGCACGGGCAAGAGCACCGGCGCCGACCTGAACGGCGCCACCCACGTCTATCTGTCCGACAAGGGCCAAGCCTGGGGCCCTGAGGCGAGCTGGTCGGCGGCCAAGGTGCACCACTGGGACGGCCAGTTCGCGCTGATCACCACGCCCGTCCCCCTGGGCGACCACGGCGGCATGGCGGCCGGCCTGAAGGGCGGCCCGCACCACGCCTGGGAGGGCGTGTGGGAGGCGACGAAGGATGCCGAGTCCTTCACCGACGAGGCCGGCGACGTGCTGGCCTACGGCAAGGCCGGCGACAACCTGATGTCGGGCGGCTACGGCCGTGACGGGCTGGTCGGCGGCGACGGCAACGACACGCTCAACGGTGACCAGGACGGCGACTTCCTGTGGGGCCAGACCGGAAACGACAGCCTGTACGGCGGCGACGCCGACGACTGCCTGGACGGCGGTCCGGGCGACGACACCCTCAACGGCGGCTCCGGCAACGACTGGATGGCCGGCGGCCCGGGCGACGACCACTACGTCGTCGACGCGCCGTACGACCACATCCTGGAGGCGTACGACGGCGGCTACGACCGCGTCGAGGTCGGCGTCATGGACTATTCGATGACCAACGGGATCGAGGAGGCGACGCTCGGCCATTCCGTCGGCCTGACGGTCAACGGCAACGAGACCGACAACCTCATCACCGGCAACGGCTTCAACAACCAGTTCTACGCCCTGTCGGGCAACGACACGCTGGTCGGTGGCGACGGCAACGACCTGCTGGACGGCGGGTTCGGCAACGACGTGCTGAAGGGGCAGGCCGGCGAGGACACGCTGGACGGCGGCGGCGAAAAGGACGTGCTGCGCGGCGGCGGCGGCAAGGACCAGCTCACCGGCGGCGACGACGCCGACCGATTCGACTTCGACACCGTCCAGGAGGCCGGCAAGGGAGCGGACGGCGACACCATCACCGACTTCTCGCACGCCCAGGGCGACCGGATCGACCTGTCGGGGATCGACGCCAAGGCCGGGTCCGGCAACGATTCGTTCTCGTTCATCGGCACCGACGGATTCGGCGGCCACGCCGGCCAGTTGCGCTGGACCGGCAACGCCGTGGAAGGCGACGTGAACGGCGACGGCATCGCCGACTTCACGATCCACGTCACCGGCGTCTCGGCCATGGCGGCGGACGACTTCATCCTCTGACAGCGCGGACCATAAAGAAAAAGGGCCGGACGATCACTCGTCCGGCCCTTTTCGAATTGGGATGGTGGGCGCAGTAGGGATTGAACCTACGACCCCACCCGTGTGAAGGGTGTGCTCTCCCGCTGAGCTATGCGCCCATCCCATGGAGCCGAAGCTCCGGAGCTCGTCCGCGGCGTTTCGTCCGCGGTGGAGGCTCTTCTAAAGACCCGCTTCCCCGATGTCAAGCGCCGGGAAAGCACCATATAATCAAAAAATTCGCACCACCCGCCGGAGGCTCCCGTGATCGTCCCCCGCCCCCGCCTGCTCGCCGCCTGCCTGCTGGCCGCGCCGCTGCTGGCCACGGCCCTGCCGGCGAAGGCCGAGCGGCTGCGGCTCGACTACCGCGTGCACGTGGGCGGCGTGACGGTGATGGAGGTGCAGGCGCTGCTGGCGCTCACCGGTGACCGCTACGCCATCGAGATGAAAGGCGCCACCCAGGGCATGCTCGGCCGGATCATCTCGTGGACGACGACGTCCAGCACCGCCGGCTCCATCACCCCGGCCGGGCCGCGGCCGTCGCGCTATCAGGTGGAAAGCGCCTGGCGGGGCGATCCGCGCAACGTGCGCATGGAGTACGACGGCCAGGGCGGACTGACCGTCGCCGCCGACCCGCCGCCACAGGTCGAGGGGCGCGAGCCGGTGCCCGAGCCGATGAGGCACGGCAGCGTCGATCCGCTGAGCGCGCACCTGGAGGTGCTGCTCGCCGCCGGGCGCAGCGAGGGATGCACGCGGACGGTGCCGGTGTACGACGGGCGGCGGCGCTACGACCTGAGTTTCAGCGACGCCGGTCCGGAGGCGCTGGCGGCGTCGCGCCATTCCGCCTTCGCCGGGATGACACGGCATTGCCGGGTGGAGAGCCGCACGCTGGCCGGCCGCAAGCTGTCGGAAGGCAGCGGCTTCTGGCAGCGCGGCAGCGAGGAGGAGCGCCCGCCGCTCGACGTCTGGATCGCCCCGCTGCGCGCCGGCGGGCCCACCGTGCCGGTGCGCCTGGAGACGGACAGCACCTTCGGCGGCGTGCTCGTCCACCTCGTCGCCGCCACCGTCCTGCCGGAGACCGCGGAGAAGCCCTGACCCGCCGTTCCACCCCACCTCTTTCGCAACGCCGAATAATGATGCTGCAATGCGGAACCCCGCCCGGCGGGTCCTGTTGGGAGTGCTACGACAGGGGCGAACGGGAGAGGGCCGATGGACGCCGAGCATGATCTCGCGCAGGTGAGTCTTCCGATCGTGGAAGAATCAGTGACCGTCCGAAAGAAAAAACGGATCAGCAGCAAGGTCAGGGTCCGGACGCGCGTGATCGAAAGCGCGTACACCGTCGACGAACCTTTGGTTTGCGAGACGGTGGACGTGGAGCGGCGACCCATCGACCGATGGGTCGAGGGGCCCGTCCCTGTCCGCCAGGAGGGCGACACCACCATTATCTCCGTCATGGAGGAAGTCGTGGTGGTGGAGAAGCGCTGGAAGGTGGTTGAGGAGATCCGCCTGACCAAGCGCGAGGCCATCCGGCACGAACCGCAGCAGGTGACCGTACGGCGCACCGAGGCGACCGTGGAACGAATCAGCCCGGACGCCGACAGCTCCGCCTGACGCGGCGATCATCTCCACCCATCAGCGAACAGAGGCTCAAACCATGACGATCGTCATTGGGGTATACGACGACTCTGCCAAAATCGAACCGGTGCGCAAAGCGCTGGGCAAGCTGGGATGCCGCGGCGAGGCCGTGGCCGTCCACCAGGACAGCGGCGACACCGAGGCGCTGGAGCAGCTCGGCTTCGAACAGGACGAGGTCGACGAGTTGCGCGCGGAGCTGGAGCAGGGACGGATCGTGATCACGGCGCGGGTGTCGGACGACATGGCCGACCGTGCCATCGAGGCGCTGCGCGACCACGGCGCCCTGCCCGCCGAAGAGGAGGCCGAAGAGGAGAAGGGCCGGGCGCGGGGGACCGAGCGGAAGACTTTGCGGGAGGTCGAGGAGGAGGTGTCGATCGGCAAGCGGGCGGTCACCCGCGGCGTGCGCGTGCGGACCAACGTGGTCGAACAGCCCGTGCGCGAGACCGTGTCGCTGCGCCAGGAAAGGGTGAAGGTCGAGCACCGCGACCGCGACGAGGAGCTGAGCCCCGAGGAAGCGGAAAAGGCGCTGAAGCCCGAAGTCGTCGAGATGCAGGAGACCGTCGAGGAGGCCGAGGTCAGCAAGGCCGCGCGCCTGATCGGCGAGGTCAACGTCTCCAAGTCGGTGGAGACCCGCCGCGAAACCATCAACGAAACCGCCCGCCGAACGGAAGCGGAGGTGGAGCGCACGGAGGGGCGGGAGAAGCCCCGGCGCTGAGGAAGGTGTTGCCCCCTCCCGAACCCTCCCCCTCGAGGAGGGGGAGGGTGGCCGAGCGAAGCGAAGGCCGGGAGGGGGCCCGTCTCCCGAACGTTACTTCGGCACGCCCATGTGCCCCTGCACGAACGACAGGTCGAGGATGGCCTTGGCGTCCAGCGCCTTGTCCACCTGCCCTTCCGACTGCCAGAACTTCACCTGGTTGTGGATGTCGTTCACCAGCAGGCGGCCCTGCGGGTCGATGTAGGGCAGGCCCGCGGCGACGATCTCCGGCTTCTGCTTGGTGGACTCGGCGACGATGGCCAGCAGCTCGTCGTAGCCGGGTCCCTTCACCGGCTTGCCGGAAGCGTCGCGGGTGTTGAAGGCGGCGTGGTACTCGGCCGTGGCGCGCTGGTAGGCGCGAATGAACTTCTCCACCGTCGCCCGGCGGTCCGACACCATCTTCGGGCTGGTGAACAGCGCGCCCAACTGCCACGGCGTCTCGTCGCCGACCCAACCGATGATCTTGCCGGCTCCGTCGGCCGTCACCTGCCGCGCCACCGTCACTGGGGCGATCATGGCGTCCACCTGCCCGCCCTTGAAGGCGGCGACCATCTTCGGCACGTCCTGCAGCGGCACCATGGTCACGTCCTTGACCGAGAAGCCGTACTTCTGCCCCAAGAGGCCGATCATGTAGTGGAAGGTCGAGCCCACCGTGGTGATGGCGATGCGCTTGCCCTTGAGGTCCGCCGGCTTGTTCAGCCCGGCTTCGGCCGCGGCGTTGCCGGCCACGTAGGCGCTGAGCTGGAAGCCCGGCTCGTCGCGGGCCTGCGCCGCGATCATGGTGATGGCGCCCTTGGCGGCGAGGTTGTAGAAGCCCGCCGTCAGACCGGTGATGCCGAAGTCCACGTCGCCCGACGCCACCGCCACCGGCACCTGCTGGGCGGAGGTCAGGATCTTCAGCTCGGCGTCCAGCCCCTCCTTCTCGAAATAGCCCTTGGCCTTGGCGATGTAGATCGGGGCGGAGGAGGACAGCGCCAGCACGCCGACCGACGTCTTCTCCAATCCCTGCGCCAGCGCCGAAGCCGGCCCCGACGCGGCGGCCAGCATCGCACCGCCGATGGCCGCAAGCAACGCCCGCCGGCCGACACTCCAATTCTTCCGCACGTTCCCCTCCCCTATGCGTTCAAACAAATCACTCACCGCCAGCGCAGCAGGCGCCGTTCCAGCGCCGTCAGCACCGTGCCGATCGTCAAGCCCAGCACCGACAGCACCAGCACGCCGGCCAGCAACTGGTCGGTCAGCATCAGGTTGCCGGCACTCAGCACGAAGGCGCCGATGCCGTATTCGGCGCCGATCATCTCCGCCGCCACCACCAGGATCAGCGCAATCGACGCGGTGATGCGGAAGCCGGCCAGGATGCCCGGCAGCGCGCCCGGCAGCACGATCTTCAGCACGATGCGCGGCCACGGCAGGTTGAAGCTCTGCGCCATGCGGATCAGGTTGCGCGGCACCGCGTCCACCGCGCTGGTGGCGGCGATCACGGTCGGAAAGAAGACGCCGAAACCGATGGTGGCGAACTTCGACGGCTCGCCGATGCCGAACCACAGGATGAACAGCGGCAGCAGCGCGATCTTCGGAATGGGGAACAGCGCCGACACCAGCGGCAGCCCCACCGCACGGGCCAGCGAGAAGATGCCCATGGCCAGCCCGACGCCCAGCCCCGCCAGCGTGCCCAGTGCCCAGCCAACGCCGATGCGCAGCAGCGAGGCGCGCAGGTGCTGCCACAGCGAGCCGTCCTGCACCATGTCCAGGAGCGCTCGCCCAACCATCGTCGGCGGCGGCAGGAACAGCACGCTGACCCAGCCCAGCCGCCCAGCCGTCTCCCACAGCGCCAGCAGCAGCGCGAAGGCGACCAGCGCCGCCCAGCGGCGCGGCGACACGGTGAAGCCGCCGCCGCGGAAGCGCACGGGCCGCGCCGCCAGCATGCCATCACGGGCGTCAGGCATCGGACAGCTCCCGGTCGGCGCGCTGCGCCTCGTCGCGGATCAGGTGCCACAGCCGTTCGCGGATCTCGACGAGGCGGCGCTGGCCGTCCACGGTCAGCCGTTCATCGCGCGGCGCGTCGATGGTAACGATCTCGCGCAGGCGGCCCGGCCGCCGGCTGAACACGGCGACACGGTCGGCAAGGTGCAGCGCCTCGTCCAGGTTGTGCGTGACGTAGACGGCGGTGGTGCGATCACGTTGCCAGAGGCCCAGGAAGTCCTCCATCAGCAGTTCGCGCGTCTGCGCGTCGAGCGCCGACAGCGGCTCGTCCAGCAGCAGCATGGCCGGCCGCACGGCGAGCGCGCGGGCGATGCCGACGCGCTGGCGCATGCCGCCGGAGAGCTGCTTTGGCAACGCCGCGCGGAACTCCCACAGGCCCATGCGGCGCAGGCTGTCCGCGATCCGCTCGCGCCGCTCGGGGCCGGAGAGCGGGTGATGCTCCAGCACCAGGGCGACGTTGTCCTCCACCGTCCGCCAGGGCAGCAGCGCGAAGTCCTGGAAGATGAACGTGACCGGGTTCAGGCAGCCGGCCGGTGGTTCGCCCACCGTCTCCACCGTGCCGGAGGTGGGCGCCACGATGCCCCCGGCGATGCCCAGCAGCGTGGACTTGCCGCACCCGGACGGGCCGATGACCGCCAGCACCTCGCCCTCATGCATGGTGAGGCTGACGTCCTCCAGCACGGGCAGGTCGTCGTACCGGTGGTTGAGGTTCGTGATCACGAGCCTCATGAAGCCGGCCCCGTGGGTGGCGCCGTCACCGTCGCCGTCAACGTCATTGTGGTCCCGTCCCTGCGCGGCCGGGTCCCTTGGGGATCTCGCGGCCCTATCATCGTTGCCGACGATGATAGCGCGCCCGGCTCAGCCCGCCAGCTTTTCCGTCGGCAGCGCGGCCAGCGCCGCCGGCAGATCGGCGAAATGGTCGATCACCGCATCGGCACCCAGTTCGGAAATGGGCATGCGCGGGTAGCCGTAGCTGACCGCCACCACCGGGATTCCCACGGCGCGCGCCACCTTCACGTCGTGGCCGTTGTCGCCCACCATCGCCGCGTTGCGCTCGCCCAGTTGCTCCAGCACCCAGGCGAGCGTGCCGGGATCGGGCTTGCGCGTGGGCAGCGTGTCGCCGCCGGCCACCGCGCCGAACAGGTCGGCGACGCCCAGCAGGCCCAGCAGCTTGCGCGCGATGCGCTCCGGCTTGTTGGTGCACAGGCCCAGCTTGATGCCCTGGGCGGCGAAGGCGCGCAGCGTCTCCGGCACGCCGGGGTAGAAGCACGACGGCTCCGCCGTGTCCTCATAATAGTTGTCGAGGTAGGTCTTCAGCACCGTCTGCGCCTCATCCCCCTCCGGAGCACCGCCGGTGGCGGCGAAGGCGGAGCGCACCAGCGTCGCCGAACCGTCGCCCACCATGGTGCGCACCTGGTCCACCGCCAGCGGCGGCCGGCCGAACGCGGCCAGCGTGCGGTTCAGCACACGGGTGATGTCGGGGACGCTGTCGATCAGCGTGCCGTCGAAATCGAAGACAAGAGCGGCGAAGGGGGTGGCGAGCGGCGGACGGGTGGTCATCGGAAAGGACCTCACGGTACGGGCAAGGCTGGCTGCATAGCGCATTCCGCCCACCGCCCACAACGCCCGACCGGGTAGGTCCGCCCGAAAAACTTCGCATACGAATCAGCAACCGCGCGCGCCCGACAGGCGAAGACGGGGCAACGCCGAAGCATCCCCCGCTGCAACCTGGGACATGTTCCGGCAGCGTCAATGCCCGTTATGGCTATTTCGTTGCCGCCCGTCCTATATGACAGCGTGACACAAAAGTTGACTTGGGCTTTGCCTGCCGCTTGTGGCACTAAATCCTCGCGCGTCTGAGCACGCGCGACCGACCACGGGACAGTTCAGGGAAAGGCATGACGCACCGTCCGCTCGCCTGCGTGATCCTTGCCGCCGGCAAGGGTACGCGCATGAAGTCCGATCTTCCCAAGGTCCTGCACCGCGTCGCCGGCCGGCCGATGGTCGGCCATGTGCTGGCCGCCGTGGCGGAGCTGGACCCCGACCACGTGGTTGTCGTCGTCGGCCCCGGCATGGACGACGTGGCGGCCGCCGTCGCCCCCTATCCCACCGCCGTGCAGGAACAGCAGCGCGGCACTGCCGACGCGGTGCGCGCCGCCTTCGGCCTGCTGGAAGGCTTCAACGGCGACGTGCTGGTGCTGTACGGCGACACCCCGCTGGTCACGGCGGAAACGCTGCGCGCCATGGTGAACGCCCGCCGGCAGGCCAGCAACCCGGCGGTGGTCGTGCTGGGCATGCGCCCGGACGATCCCGGCGCCTACGGCCGCCTGATCCTCAACGCCCGCGGCGGGCTGGAGAAAATCGTCGAATACCTCGACGCCAGCGAGGAGGAACGCGCGGTTGCCCTGTGCAACGCCGGTCTGATGGCCTTCGACGGCGTGCGCATGACCGCCCTGATCGAGCGCATCGGCAACGCCAACGCCAAGGGCGAGTTCTACCTGACGGACGTGGTGCAGATCGCCCGGTCCGAAGGGCTGCCCTGCGCCGTGGTCGAAGGCACGCCGGCCGAGGTGATCGGCGTCAACTCCCGCGCCGAGCTGGCGGAGGTGGAGCGCATCATGCAGCGCCGCCTGCGCAAGGCGGCCATGGACAACGGCGCCACGCTGATCGATCCGGACAGCGTGTTCTTCAGCCCCGACACGCGTCTGGGCCGCGACGTGGTGGTCGGCCCCAACGTGGTGTTCGGCCCCGGCGTAACCGTCGCCGACCGCGTGGAGATCAAGCCGTTCTGCCACCTGGAGCAGGTCACGGTGGCCAGCGGCGCCATCATCGGCCCCTATGCCCGCCTGCGCCCCGGGGCGGAGATCGGCGAGGACGCGCACATCGGCAACTTCGTCGAGATCAAGAACGCCAAGGTCGAGGCCGGCGCCAAGGTCAACCACCTGACCTACATCGGCGATGCGCGCGTGGGTGCGAAGGCCAACATCGGCGCCGGCACCATCACCTGCAACTACGACGGTTTCGGCAAATACCACACGGACATCGGCGCGGGTGCCTTCATCGGCTCCAACTCGTCGCTGGTGGCGCCGGTCAAGGTGGGCGACGGCGCCATTGTCGGCGCCGGCAGCGTGGTCACCACCGACGTCGAAGGCGACGCCATGGCAGTGGCGCGCGGCCGTCAGCAGGCCTACCCCGGCTGGGCCGCGCGCTTCCGCGATCGAAAACGCGCCGAGAAGGCGAAGAAGGCTTAAGCTCGGGCTCCCTCTTTCTTTCGGGCCCGTCTTTCCAGGAGATACGGTTCAATGTGCGGCATCATCGGCATCATCGGCGTGCACGAGGCGGCTCCCCGGCTGGTGGAGGGTCTGCGGCGCCTGGAGTACCGGGGCTATGACAGCGCCGGCGTGGCGACGCTGGTCAACGGCCACATCGACCGCCGCCGGGCCGAGGGCAAGCTCGTCAACCTGGAGATGAAGCTGCGCGACGCGCCGCTGCCGGGCACCATCGGCATCGGCCACACGCGCTGGGCCACGCACGGCGGCCCGACCGAGGACAACGCCCACCCGCACGCCACCCGGCGCGTCGCCGTCGTCCACAACGGCATCATCGAGAACTACGCCGAGCTGAAGGCCGAGCTGCAGGCCGAAGGCCGCGTGTTCGAGAGCGCGACCGACACCGAGGTGATCGCCCATCTCGTCACCCACTACCTGGACGCCGGCAAGACGCCGGTGGAGGCCGCCAAGGCCGCCTTCGCCCGGTTCGAGGGCGCCTTCTCGCTGGTCCTGATCTTCGCCGGCGAGCACGAGCTGATGATCGGCGCCCGCCACGGCACGCCGCTGGCGGTGGGCTACGGCGACGGCGAGATGTACCTGGCCTCCGACGCCTTCGCGCTGGCGCCGCTGACCAACCGCATCTGCTATCTCGAAGACGGCGACTGGGTCGAGGTGACGCGCACCGGCTGCACCGTGCACGATGCCTCCAACGCCGTGGTGAACCGCCCGGTGAAGACGACGGCGCTGTCCGGCGCGCTGATCGGCAAGGACGGCTACCGCCACTACATGCTCAAGGAGATCTATGAGCAGCCGCAGGTGATCGGCGACACGCTGAACGCCTACATCAACCCCGAGACCGCTTACATCTCGATGCCGGAGTTCCCCTTCGACATCGCCAAGGCGCCGCGCCTGACCATCGTCGCCTGCGGCACCGCCTATTACGCCGGCCTCGTGGCCAAGTACTGGTTCGAGACGCTGGCCCGCCTGCCGGTGGAGATCGACATCGCGTCGGAGTTCCGCTACCGCGAGGCGCCGATGCCGGAGGGCGGCGTGGCGCTGTTCATCTCGCAGTCCGGCGAGACCCTGGACACACTGGAGGCGTTGCGCTACTGCAAACGGCAGGGGCAGCACATCCTGTCCGTTGTCAACGTGCCGGAGAGCACCATCGCGCGCGAGAGCGACGCGGTGCTGATGACCATGGCCGGCCCGGAGATCGGCGTCGCCTCGACCAAGGCGTTCACCACGCAGCTCACCACGCTGGCCTGTCTGGCGGCGGTTGTCGGCCGCGCCCGCGGCGCCATCGGGCCGGAGCGCATGCGCGAGATCGCCCACGCCCTGCGCGAAGTTCCCGCCCGCGCCGCCGACGTTCTGGCCCACGACGAGCGCCTGCACGAGCTGGCGCAGGAGGTGAGCGAAGCGCGCGACGTGCTGTACCTCGGCCGCGGCTCGATGTACCCGCTGGCGCTGGAAGGTGCCTTGAAGCTGAAGGAAATCAGCTACATCCACGCCGAAGGCTATGCGGCGGGCGAGCTGAAGCACGGCCCGATCGCGCTGATCGACGAGTCCGTCCCGGTCATCGTCCTGGTGCCGTCGGACGGGTTGTTCGAGAAGGTGGTGTCGAACGTGCAGGAGGTCTGCGCGCGGTCCGGCAAGGTCCTTCTGGTGGCCGACCGGAAGGGCGTTGAGCGCCTGGGCGACCGCGTGCGCTGGTCGGTCGAGCTGCCGGCCTGCGACCCCATCGTGGCGCCGCTGCTCTATGCCATCCCGGTGCAGCTTCTGGCCTATCACACCGCCGTGTTGAAGGGCACCGACGTGGACCAGCCGAGGAACCTCGCCAAGAGCGTAACGGTGGAGTGAGTCGGGCGGTGCCTTACTCCGTCTGTCGCCCGACAATAAAGTCTGCTCATGTACAATAAGGTGTGCTCATACACAAAATAGTTTGCACCTGAACGACCGCCCTCCAGAGAGCACGGACAAAAAAGTCCGCACATAGCTCAGCTTGCGTTTCCCCCACGTTGGCGTATCCTCAAATGAGGTAGGCGCCCCCGTGGGGGTAGGCATGGCTCGCAGTCGGTACGGGTTCACCGAGGACAAGATCGCGCGCTTCTACAAAGAAGGGCGCGGCTCCGGACGCGGCGCGGCCTACAAGCCGTGGCTCACCGTTCGGGACGTGCCGTCGAGCGGACGTTCGCACCGGCCTCTCGGCCTGAAGACGGGCCGAGTCCATCATCTGCTTTCGGACATCGAGCGCGACCTTTTCCTTCTGCTCGATTGGTCGGACGCCGTCGGCGACATCCGCGAACAGTTCCCGCTCGACCGATCGACAACGATGCGGATCGCCGAGGAGATCGGTGTCCCGCATCCCGTCGACCGCCAGTCGAAGGCTCCCCTGGTGATGACGACGGATTTCGTCGTCGATCTGATCCAGGAAGGACAACTGCTCCAGGTTGCCCGGGCGGTGAAACCGGCCGAAAAGCTGGACGAGCCGCGAACCGTCGCAAAGCTCGAGATCGAGCGCCGCTATTGGACCGACCGAGGCGTGGATTGGGGAATCGTTACGGAACGCGACATTCCCGAAACCCTGGTTCGCAACATCGAAAACATCCATGCCTGGGCGGTGATCGACGATCTGACCCAGCCCTATCCGGGGTTTTACGCGGAAAAGGCCGCGCTGATCGCCCGCGAGGTGTCGGCGCGCGCCCATGTGACGATGCAGCGGTTCTGCGAGGAGATGGACCTTCGCCTGTCGCTGGATCGCGGCGCCTGCTTGATGCTTCTGCGCCATTTGCTGGTGACGAAGGTTCTGGCATGCGACCTGTCGGACCCCGTTGACGATCAGGTCTTGATGAGCCGCTTCCGCCTCGCGGCGCCGAAAACCGGGAGAGTGTCGGCATGACCATCCTTCGCGTCGGTCAACTCGTGGAGTTCCTCGCCGAGTCCCGGACGGAACGGGTGCTGTGGATCGATCGCGTCGGCGGCGGCTGCTACATGATCGATGTCGCCGATCCGGTCGCCGCCCCCGTCTTCCGCAAGAGCGAGGAGATGGCGCAACTCTTCGCCGGCGGTTTGGTACGGGAAACACTGGATGATCCTTGGCTGGCGCCGATCAGCGAGAGTTCGCTGTCTTCCGCCCACAAGGAGCGGCGCGACAAGGCGTGGACGATGATCAGGCTGTCAATCGGCTTCGAAAAACCAGCCATCATCGGCGTCCAATTCCCAGCCACGCTTCCGGTTGCAGAACCCGTTGTCCAGGGAGTCCACGGGAGGGTCCCGCGCGCGCCGCGGAGTGCCCTCATGGCTGACGCAGCGGC
>DASPIO010000344.1:0-19094 GCA_035629155.1 Azospirillum sp.
CATCACCTGGCCGCTGGTGGTCACCAAGGGGCCGACGGGCAAGCGCGAGGACGACTTCAACCTGGGCATCTACCGCATGCAGGTGCTGGGGCGGAACAAGGCCATCATGCGCTGGCTGAAGCACCGCGGCGGCGCCCAGCATTACCGCCGCTGGCAGGCATCGGGGAAGACGGAGCCGCTGCCCTGCGCCGTGGTCCTGGGGGCCGATCCCGGCACCATCCTGGCCGCCGTCACGCCGGTGCCCGACACGCTGTCGGAATACCAGTTCGCCGGCCTGCTGCGCGGCAAGAAGGTGGAGCTGGTGGACTGCAAGACGGTGCCGCTGAAGGTCCCGGCGCAGGCCGAGATCGTGCTGGAGGGGTACGTCAGCCTGGACGAATACGCCGACGAAGGGCCGTACGGCGACCACACCGGCTATTACAACTCGGTCGAGCCGTTCCCGGTGTTCACCATCACCGCCATGACGATGCGGCGCACGCCCATCTACCTGTCGACCTTCACCGGCCGCCCGCCCGACGAGCCCTCGGTGCTGGGCGAGGCGCTGAACGAGGTGTTCATCCCGCTGCTGACCCAGCAGTTCCCGGAGATCGTCGACTTCTGGCTGCCGCCCGAGGGCTGCTCGTACCGCATCGCGGTCGTCAGCATGAAGAAGGCGTATCCGGGCCACGCCAAGCGCGTGATGATGGGCGTGTGGTCGTTCCTGCGCCAGTTCATGTACACGAAATGGGTGATCGTCGTGGACGACGACATCGACGCGCGGAACTGGAAGGACGTCATGTGGGCGATGAGCACCCGCATGGACCCGGCCCGCGACATCACCGTGATCGAGGGCACGCCCATCGACTACCTGGACTTCGCCAGCCCGGAATCGGGCCTGGGCGGCAAGGTCGGCCTGGACGCCACCAACAAATGGCCGCCGGAAACCAAGCGCGAGTGGGGCCAGAAGATCCGCATGGACGATGCGGTGGTCGAGGAGGTCACCCGCAAATGGGCCAGCTACGGCCTGCCGGGCAGCGGCACGCCGATCTGGAAATAGCAGTCCATAGTCCCTCCCCCTGCGCCGCAGGGGGAGGGAGTAAATCTCACCGCCGCTCGCCGGAGCGCAGAACGTCGGTCGACGCCCGCATGGTGAGGTCGAGCATGCGGGAGCCGACGTCCATCCAGGCGCGCGACGCCTCGTTCAGAAAGCGGCGCTGCTCCTCGGCGACCTGCTGCGGGCCGCTGCAGCGGGCCAGCCGCGCGAACGCCTCGGCACCGGCGCGTGTGGTGCGGTTCACGTACTCCATCCACACCGCCCCCGCCTCGCCGGCGGTGCGGGCGGCGACGGTCGGCACGGCGGCCAGCGCCTGGAACTGCTCCATCACCGGCGGCGCCGTCTGTGAAACGGTCCGGGAAGCCATGCCGGCGGCATGCCGCAATCCCTGCCGCGTGGCGTCGATGCCGGCGTTCGCGGTGGCGGCGCCGGTCTCCACCATGCGCGACTCCGCCCGGATGATCCGCTCGGCCGGACGGGCCATCGCCTCCACCGCCTCGCGTTCGCGCCTGGCCTCGGCGCGGCGCTGCTCGGCCTCCTCGCGCTTGGCGTCCTCGATGCGGGCGCGGCCCGCCTCGATCTTCTCGGTGACGGCCTGCGCCTCCTCGTCGCTCAACGCCTTGCGGACGGCGGGCAGCAACTCCTTGCGCTCGTCGCGCACGTGCTGCTGGAAGACCTTGCGCAACTCGGCCAGCTTGCGGGCAAAGTCCTCGCCCTCCTTCGGCATCTTCTCCAGCTCGGCGAGCAGCGCCTTGGCCTCGCGGTTGTCGTTGATCGCCTCCTGGACGAGGTCCTTGGTCTCCTTGTGCTTGCGCAGCACCGGGAACAGGTGCCGTTCCTCAAGCTGCGACTGGACTTCCAATTCCTCCTTCAGGTCCGCGAGCAGCTTTTCGCGCGTCTTCACCGCACCGTCGGAGGTGTCGGCCAGCTTGGCGAACAGCTCGTTCGCCTTGGCGGGACCGCTTTGGATCAGTTGGGCCAGCGTCATCGGTCGTGTTCCCTGCGTGTGTCTGTTGTTGATGCGGTCTGTTTGCTTGCTTCGCCGCAACGCCATGCTGCACTGCGGCATAAGCGGCAACCGCTGGACCTGCCGATAGTTCCGCGTCTGGCCTGCACCCGACGTACAATATCGTTGGGAGAAGACGCCATGCGCCGTGTTCACCGTCCGGAAGCCCTTCACCGCCGGAGACGACGATGCCCCGCACGCCAGCCCCCCGCACGCCCGCACAGCGCCTGAGCACCGTCCGGCTCACCTTCCGTCCGTATGAAGAGGTGGCGGCGGACCTGGAGAAGCCGATCGGCGCCAACCTTTCGGCGATCGAACGGATCGGCCGCACCCTCTTCACCGCGTCGGACGAGGGAGCCCGCATCGAGCGGCTGACGACGCACGACGGCGCCACCTTCGGCGAGCACGCCAGCGCCGTACTGAACGATTTCTTCAGGCTGCCGGCCGGGGCGGAGGGAGAGGCGGACATCGAGGGACTGTGCGTGGACCGGGACTCCAGGGGCGGCTGGCTGTGGGTGGTGGGCTCGCACAGCCTGACGCGCAGCAAGCCGAAGCCCGACGAGGACGACGCCTCGGCCTGCCTGGACCGGCTGACCGAGGTGCGGCGCGACGCCAACCGCTACCTGCTCGGCCGCATCCCGCTGGTGGAGACCGCCGACGGCCTGTTCGAGCCGGTCCGTACGGATGGCGAGCGCACCGCCGCCTGCCTGAAGATGGGGCGCAAGCACAACGCGCTGGCCAAGCGGCTGCGCCGCGACGATCACATCGGCCGCTTCATCGACGTGCCGGCCAAGGAGAACGGTTTCGACGTCGAGGGCATCGCGGCGCGCGGGGAACGGGTCTTCCTCGGCCTGCGCGGGCCGGTCCTGCGCGGCTGGGCCTGCATCCTGGAACTGACGGTCCGTCAGCCCAAGCGACGCCGGCTGCGCTTGGGCGATGCCGGCCCGGACAAGGAGCCCTACCGCAAACACTTCGTCGACCTGGACGGGCTGGGCGTGCGCGAACTGGCCATCGACGGCGACGACCTGCTGATCCTCGCCGGGCCGACCATGGACCTGGACGGGCCGGTCCGCGTCTACCGCTGGGCCGGCGCGCTGGCCAGCGACGAGGGGCAGGTGGTGCCGCGCGACCGCCTCACCCGCCTGCTCGACCTGCCGTTCGGCGTCGGCTGCGATCACGCCGAGGGCATCGCGCGGCTGGAACGGCCGGGGGCGGCGGCGCTGCTGATGGTGGCCTACGACTCGCCCGCCCCCCAACGCCGGCACGACGGCGGGACCACTGTGGACGCCGACCTGTTCGAATTGCCGAAGCCATAATTGTTCTTCTGGATGCAACTGTTTATGCGTAACACGCGCATTTATCCCTCCGTGTGAAACTGGTTTAATGGCCTCAACAAGCCACCGACACCGGATATGGAGAGCGCCATGATCGACACGACCCGCACCGCCCCGTTCGCCGCCTTCGCCCTGCGCGTCAGCCTCGGCGTCCTGTTCCTCGCCCACGCCTGCCTGAAGATCTTCGTCTTCACCGTGCCGGGCACCGTCAGCTTCTTCGAATCGATCGGCTACCCGGGCTTCTTCGCCTACCTCGTGATCCTCGCCGAACTGGGCGGCGGCCTGCTGCTGGTTCTCGGCACCTACACCTCCCTGGTGGCGCTGGCCTTGGTGCCGGTGATGATCGGCGCCATGCTCCAGCACGTCGGCAACGGCTGGCTGTTCTCCGCGCCGGGCGGCGGCTGGGAGTTCCCGGCCTTCTGGACGGTGCTGCTGGGCGTGCAGGCCCTGCTGGGCGACGGCGCCTTCGCGTTGAAGCTGCCGGTCCCCGGCCTGACGGCGCGCCGCGCGCTGTGACGTCCGCGCAACCCTGACGCTTCGTACACGAAGGTTTCCGCAAAGGCGACGCGCGGGTAGGCTCCAGCCCCCGCGCGCCGCCTTTGCGTTTTGTTCAGGAACCCCATGCAGCCCCCCAAGCCGCCGGTCAGCCTGCTCGTTGCCGCCACCGCCACCGGGCCGCTGGCGCTCAACGTCTTCGTGCCGTCGATGCCGGCCCTGCCGGCCGCCTTCGGCACCGGGCACGCCACGGTGCAGCTCACCCTGTCGCTCTATCTGGTGGGCGTGGCGGTGGGGCAGCTCGCCTACGGGCCGCTGTCCGACCGCTTCGGACGGCGGCCGGTGCTGCTGGGCGGGCTCGGCCTCTACGTGCTGGCCAGCATCGCCTGCGCGCTGGCGCCCAGCATCGGCCTGCTGATCCTCGGCCGCGTCGCGCAGGCGCTGGGGGGCTGTGCCGGCATGGTGATCGGCCGCGCCGTCGTGCGCGACGCCTGGGACCGCGACGAGGCGACGCGCGTGCTGGCGCTGGTCATCGCCGGCATGGCCCTGGCCCCCATGATCGGGCCGGTGCTGGGCGGCTTCCTCGACGAATGGGCGGGCTGGCGGGCCGGCTTTGTCCTGCTGGTGGGCTTCGGCGCGGTCGTCCTGCTGGCCGGCCTGCGCGCCCTGCCGGAGACGCACCGCGACCGCACCCCCTTCCCCGGCCCGGCGGCGCTCGTGGCCGCCTACCGCGCGCTGGGGTCCAAGCCGCTGTTCCTCGGCAACGCGCTGGCGACCGCGACGGCGACCGCCGCCTTCTTCGCCTTCCTGTCCGGGGCGCCGCACGCGATGGTGGAGATCCTCGGCCGCACGCCCAGCGAGTACGGACTCTACTTCGTCCTGCTGTCGGTCGGCTACATGGCGGGCAACGTCATCGTCTCGCGACTCGCCCACCGGGTGGCACCGCAATCGCTGGTGCTGGCCGGGCTGGGGCTGTCGCTCGTCGGGCCGCTGGTCCTGCTGGGCTTCGTGCTGGCCGGGGTCTTCACGCCGGTCACGCTGTTCCTGCCCATCATCCTGATGACCTTCGGCAACGGCCTGAGCTTCCCGCCGGCCATGACGCTGGCCATCGGCGTGGAGCCGCGGCTGGCCGGCACCGCGTCGGGCCTTCTGGGCTTCCTGCAGATGGGCTTCGGCGCCGTCGCGGCGGCGCTCGTGGGTGCCCTGAAGGCGTGGGAGCCGATGACCATGGTTCTGGTCATGATCGTCGCCAACCTGCTGGCGCTGGCCGCCTTCGAGTACGCCCGGCGCCCGCCCCGGCCGCGAACGGCCTGAAGCTTTTTCCCTTCCTCTTCTGCCGGGCCGCCCCATTTGCTAGACACGTGGGAGACCCTTCGGAGACACGCATGCCCGCCCCAAGCACCAGCCAGACCGAGTTGCTGAACCTTCTGGAAGACCTGATCCGCAAGGCGCGGGCATCCGGCGCCGACGCGGCCGACGCGGTGCTGTTCGATTCCGCCTCGCTGTCGCTGTCGCAGCGCCTGGGCAAGCCGGAACGGCTGGAGCGCTCGGAATCCGGCGACCTCGGCCTGCGCGTCTTCGTCGGAAAGCGGCAGGCCATCGTCTCCTCCACCGACCGCAGCCGGCAGGCGCTGGACGAATTGGTGGAGCGCGCCGTCGCCATGGCCCGCGTGGTGCCGGAGGATCCCTTCGCCGGCCTCGCCGACCCCGAGCTGCTGGCCCGCACGTGGCCCGACCTCGACACCTGCGATCCTGAGGAGCCGGCGTCCGAGCTGCTGATCGAGCAGGCCCGCGCGGCGGAGGAGGCGGCGCTCGCCGTCGACGGCGTCACCAATTCCGAAGGGGCCGATGCCGGGTGGAGCCGGTCCAACATCGCCATCGCCGCGTCCAACGGCTTCGCCGGCGGCTACGCGGTGTCGCGCCGCTCGCTGTCCGTCTCGGTGCTGGCCGGCACCGGCACGGGGATGGAGCGCGACTACGAGTACGATTCGAAGGTCTACGGCGGCGACCTGCGCGCCGTCGCCGAGATCGGCCGCGAAGCCGGCGAGCGCGCCGTGCGCCGCCTGAACCCGCGCAAGGTGAAGAGCCAGAAGGTGCCGGTCGTCTACGACCCGCGCGTGTCGCGCGGCATGATCGGCCACCTCACCGGTGGCATCAGCGGCCCGTCGGTGGCGCGCGGCACCAGCTTCCTGAAGGACAAGCTGGGCCAGGTGATCTTCCCCGCGGCGATCAACATCATCGACGACCCGTTCGTGCGCCGCGGCCTGCGCTCCCGCCCCTTCGACGCCGAGGGTGTCACGGTGGAGAAGCGGACGATCATCGAGGACGGGCGGCTGACCACCTGGCTGCTCGACCTGCGCTCGGCGCGCCAGCTCGGCCTGAAGACGACCGGCCACGCCTCGCGCGGCACCTCCGGCCCGCCGGGCCCGGCGCCGTCCAACATCTACATGGCGGCCGGCACGCGCTCGCGCGAGGACATCATCGGTGAGATCAAGGACGGCCTGTACGTGACCGAGCTGATGGGCTCCGGCGTCAACGGCGTGACCGGCGACTACAGCCGGGGTGCCAGCGGCTTCTGGATCGAGAACGGCCGGCTCGCCTACCCCGTCAGCGAGCTGACGGTGGCCGGCAACCTGAAGGACATGTTCCTCAACATGGAAGCCGCGAGCGACCTGGAGTTGCGCTTCGGCATGGACGCGCCGACGCTGCGCATCGACGGCATGACCGTCGCCGGCATGTAGTGCGCCCGCACGGCGCCGCGCCTTGTGCCGGCGCCGTTCCCGCGCAAAACGAAGTGGCAGGGTTGGAACGCTTCGGCTATATGTCGCAAGCGAACGTTTCGATATGTATTTTCGCCAACCCGAGGCATGGTGATGGCCCAAGCGGTTTGGGGACGGCGCGCGCTTGCGATTCTGTCCATCCTCTTCTGGGCCGTGCTGACGGGTGGGTCGCTGACCTACAACCTGAGCCTGCTCGATCATCAGGCGGCCGACAACGCGCTGGCGCGCGGGCGCATGCTGTTCAAGATGATCGAGACGACGCGCCTGTGGAACGCCGAGCGCAACGGCGTCTACGCCGCGGTGTCGGCGCACACGCCGCCCAACCCGCTGCTGGAAGACCCCGACCGCGACGTCGTCATCAACGGCGAACCCTACACCAAGGTCAACCCCGCCTACATGACGCGCCAGATCGCCGAGCTGGTGCGCAAGGACGCTGGCGTCACCTTCAACATCACCAGCCTGACCCCCATCAACCCGAACAACCGGGCCGACGACTGGGAGCGGGTGGTGCTGAAGTCGTTCGAATCCGGCCGGCGGGAAGTGCTGGAGCGGGTCGAGCTGCCGGACGGCCCCGCCTACCGCTACATGGCGGCGCTGGTGACGGTGGAGCCGTGCCTGGGCTGCCACGCCAAGCAGGGCTATCAGGTCGGCGACATCCGCGGCGGCATCAGCGTCACCATCCCCGGCCCCTTCGTGCTGGAGGAAATCGCGCCGCAGACGCGCCAGACCATCGTGCTGCACGGCGCGGTGTTCCTGGTGCTCTCCGCCCTCAGCCTGCTCTTCCTCAACCGACTCGCCAGCGCCTGGGAGGGGCTGGAGGGCATGGTCGCCGCGCGCACCGCCGAGCTGCGCCGCGCCAACGAGGCGCTGGAGCGCATTGCGCTCTACGACCAGCTCACCGGCCTGTGCAGCCGCACGCTGTGCGAGGAACGGCTGAAGCGCGCCCTCCAGCGCGCCGAACGGCACGGCAACTTCGTCTCCCTCACCTACATCGACCTGAACGGCTTCAAGCCGATCAACGACACCTATGGGCACCAGGCCGGCGACGTGGTGCTGCAGATCACCGGCCAGCGCATGCTGGCGGCGGTGCGCAAGGTGGACACGGTGGCCCGCCTGGGCGGCGACGAGTTCGTCATCATCATGGAGGACGTGGCGGGCCGCGACGACTGCATCCGCGCGGTGGAGCGCACGCTCGCCCGCATCGCCCAGCCGGTGGCGCTGCCCGACGGCACGCAGGTGGTGGTGCACGCCAGCGCCGGCACCGCCTTCTTCCCCACCGACGCCGAGACCCCGGAAGCGCTGATCGCCGCCGCCGACGCGGCGATGTACCGCGCCAAGAACGAACAGCACGCCGCCCCCGACACCTGCCGCCACGTGGTCGCCGACAGCGACCTGGAACTGGTGCCGCTGACCGGATCGTGACGGCGCTCAGCGCACCACGCCGCGGACGACGTCGCGGATCAGGCCGTTCACCGCGTCCAGGATCAGCAGGTCGGCGCCCAGGACGATGCACTCCAGGCCGCCCGCGCAGTACGGCAACTGCGCGACCAGTGCGGCGGGCGCCTGCTTCCTGGCGATGCCCGGCGGCAGAGGCTTGCCGCGCGCCACGTTCCTGGCGATCCCCGGCGGCAGGGGTGACACGCCGACCGGGTTGGCGGTGAAGTAGTTCTGGATCAGCGTGCGGTCGCCGGTGCGGACGGTCACCGCCGCGTCGCCGCCCTTGTCCTTGCCGCCCTTCTCCTTGCCGCCCTTGTCGTGGCCGGCATGCCCGCCGCCGTGCTCCGCGGCGTGTCCGTGGCCGCCCTTCTCGGCAAAGGCCGGAGTCGCCCCCAGCGCCAGCAGCAAGACAGCCGCCATCAGCCCGCCCTTGTCGAACCGCAACATCTCCGTCCCCTTGCCTCCCGGCTGTCTGCACGCCGAGTGGGCGTGCCGGCGGTGCAGGCTGTCCAGCACCCTGTTCGGCATCACGCGCCGCCTTCGGCCGTGGCGACTTGCAGGCTCTCCAAAAACCGCTCCTCCTCGCGGTCGATCTCCGCGAACTCCTTATCGCGAATATGCCGCCAACTGGCCATGAGCGCCTCGTTCCCCAAGATGGAAGAGCTTGCCATCAGCACTGCAAGGTATTCAGACGCCGCCGTCCCAAGGGAATCCGAGAGCCCGGAAATCAGAAAGGCCCCGCAATTGCATATCAAAAGCACACCAACCCTCTCGAGTTGCGGCCTCCTGACCCAGTACTTGTCAGCGACAACGCGTCTGCGATAAACATATGGCGCGATCGGATCCCCTTCGGCGGGCTTATACTCCTCAAGGGACAGGAACTTGTTCATATTTCTAATGATCAAAATGTTTCCACGCAGATCAAGAACATTTATGCAGATCGCCACGATGCAAAATACCTGGACATTATCAACGACAAATCCCATCATTACAAACCCCAGCGCCAACCCAATTGACAGAAGCGGGATGTAGTTCGCACCCTCCAAATCCCGAACTTGCATCGGTATCTTCGCCTTCAGATAAATTTCGAGGAGTATGTTGTACTCGTTCTTTACCGCACCGCGATACCGCACGTACCAAACAACAGTAACAACAGACAAAATCACCACATACCCTTTGTCATATATGAAAACCCAGGCAAAGTTAGTTATTTGCTGAATGAGCCATCCACCGCGCGCAACATCTATACCACTCTTGATCACCCAACCAAAGTACTCTCCGATTTCTAGCTTGACGTTTACTATTATAGAAAACGATATTATTCCAAATATCACATCACTTACGTCGATTAATTTCAGAAGCCATCTTTCTGCTCGGCCACCACCTCCAAAAACAGCACCAATCATATTCGCCTCACAACTCATGTTTTCTACCGGATGCCACGCAGCGTGCGCACGGCCATCCGAATCTCGATCTTTATAAGAGAAAAGTATACCACCGGCCGACATGCGCTTCCATAATCGTATATGATTGCTTCGCGAAGCACCGCCCCAGATCTCCGTCGGATCTCCGGACGGGTCACCTCATGCCCGGTCCCCCAGTCGAAACCGTTCGGCAGGCCCTCGCCCTGCCGGCCGACAATCCCCTGAATCCCGACGCTTCGATTTCAGGCACAGCCCATGCTAAGGTGCCGGCCCGTGCGGGGAGGGTCCCGCGGCGGGTCCGGGTTCCCTTTCTTGTTCCGATGCGCATGCTCCAGTCCCTCTACCGCGGCCTGACGTCCATCGCCGGGCCGGCGGTGCGCCTTTACCTCCACCGGCGGCGCGCGGCCGGCAAGGAGGATCCTCAGCGCCAGGGGGAGCGGCTGGGCCGCGCCTCGCGCCCGCGGCCGGACGGGACGCTGGTGTGGTTCCACGCCGCCAGCGTGGGCGAGGCCAACTCCATCCTCGTGCTGGTCGAGCGGCTGCTGGAACGGGCACCCGACCTCACCGTGCTGCTGACCACCGGCACCGTCACCTCGGCCGCGCTGATGGGTCGCCGGCTGCCGGACCGTGCCATCCACCAGTACGTCCCCGTCGACCTGCCGGACGCCGCCGCGCGCTTTCTCGACCACTGGCGCCCCGACCTCGTGCTGTGGATCGAGTCGGAGATCTGGCCGAACCTTCTGGGCGCCATCCGCACGCGCGGCATCCCGGCAGCCCTGGTCAACGCCCGCATTTCGGCGCGCTCGTTCGCGCGCTGGCGCCGGGCGCCGGGCTTCATCGGCGGCCTGCTCGCCACCTTCCGCGTGGCCCTGGCGCAGACCGACGCCGACGCCGACCGCCTGCGCGCGCTTGGCGCCGACGCGGTGTCCTGCGTCGGCAACCTGAAATTCTCGGCATCCCCGCCGCCGGCCGATCCGGCGCCGCTCGAAACCCTGCGCGGCGCCCTCTACGGCCGGCCGCTGTGGCTGCTTTCCAGCTCCCACCCCGGCGAGGACGAGATCGCGGCGGTCGTGCACGACGCGCTGGCGGGCGACCTGCCCGGCCTGCTGACCGTCATCGTGCCGCGCCACCCGCACCGCGGCCCCGACATCGCCCAGGCGCTGCGCGGGCGCGGCCTCGCCGTGGCGCGCCGCGCCGAGGGCGCTCTGCCCGGCCCGCACGACGCCGTCTACGTCGCCGACACCATGGGCGAGCTGGGCCTCTTCTACCGGCTGGCGCCGGTGGTGTGCATGGGCGGCTCCTTCGTCGATCATGGCGGCCAGAACCCGGTGGAGCCGGCGCAACTCGGCTGCGCCGTGCTGTACGGCCCGCACATGTGGAACTTCGCCGAGATCACCGACCAGCTCGAAGCGGCCGGCGGCGCCGTGCCGCTGCCCGACGCCGCGGCCCTGGCGCCCGCCGTCCGACGCCTGCTGACGGACGAGGCCGAGCGGGCGCGCGTCGTCGCCGGCGCCGCGCGTGTGACCGAGCACAACCGCCGCGTCGTCGACCGCGTGCTGGACGTGCTGGCGCCGCTGCTCGACGCGGCCGGCGTGCGGCGGCAGGCGGATCGGCCGGCGGCATGAGGACCCCCGAATTCTGGTACCGCCCTGCCGGGGCGGCGGCGCTGGCGCTGGCGCCGCTGGGCGCGCTGTACGGGCTGGCCGGCCGGCTTCGCTTCGCCGCCACGCGCGCCGAACGGGTGGGCGTGCCGGTGGTCTGCGTCGGCAACCTGGTGGCCGGCGGCGCCGGCAAGACGCCGGTCGCGCTGGCGCTGGCCGAGGCGCTCGCCGCGCGCGGCACGACCGTGCACTTCCTGACGCGCGGCCACGGCGGAACGGAGCGCGGGCCACTGTGCGCCGACCCCGCCGGCCACGACGCCGCGCGGGTCGGCGACGAGGCGTTGCTGCTCGCCGCGCACGCCCCCACCTGGGTGGCCCGCGACCGCGTGGCCGGCGCCAGGGCCGCCGCCACCGCGGGAGCCGGCGTGGTCGTCATGGACGACGGCTTCCAGAACCCGCACCTTGCCAAGGACCTGTCGCTGGTCGTGGTGGACGGCGCCGTCGGCTTCGGCAACGGCCATATCCTGCCCGCCGGCCCCCTGCGCGAGCCGGTCGCGCGCGGCCTGTCGCGCGCCGACGCCGTGGTGCTGATGGGCGAGGACCGCACCGGCGTCGCCGCGCGCGTCGCCCCCCTGCCCGTGCTGCGCGCCCGCATCGAGCCGGCCGCCGACGCGGCCCTGCGCGGGCAAAAGGTGCTGGCCTTCGCCGGCATCGGCCGGCCGGAGAAGTTCTTCGCCACGCTCGACTCGCTGGGCGCGGTGCTGGCCGAACGCGTCGCCTTCGCCGACCACCACCCCTATGGCGCCCATGAGGTGGCGGCCCTTCTGGCGCGTGCCGAGGCGCTGGGCGCCGTGCCCGTCACCACCGCCAAGGACGCCGTCCGCCTGCCGGCGCCGGCCCGCGCCAAGGTGCGCGTGCTGCCCGTGCGCGCGGTGTGGGAGGACGCGGGCGCGCTGGGCGTGCTGCTCGACCGGCTTCCCGCGATGGGAAGGGCGTGATGGGCAAGCCCCGTGGCCCCGTCGTGCGCTGGCTGACCCGCCACCTCTCCTACCCGCTGGAGGCCGCCGCCGCCTACGGCTTCGCCACGCTGTGCCGGGCGCTGCCGGTGGATACGGCGTCGGACTTCGGCGGCTGGCTCGGCCGCGCCGTGGGGCCGTGGCTGTCCAGCACGCGCACCGCGCGCCGCAACCTGACGCGCGCCTTCCCGGAGAAGAGCGCGGCCGAGATCGACGCCATCATCACCGGCATGTGGGACAATCTGGGCCGCACCATGGCCGAGTACCCGCACCTGGACGCCCTGGGCGAAGGCGGCCCCGGCGGGCGCACCGAGATCGTCGGGGCCGAGCGCATCGCCGCCATGCGAGACGACGGCAAGGCCGGCATCCTGGTGTCCGGCCACCTCGCCAACTGGGAGGTGCCGTCGGTCCTCGCGCGCAAGCTGGGGCTGGAACTGGCGCTGGTCTACCGCGCCCCCAACAACCCCATCGTCGACCGCCTGCTGACCGACCTGCGGGGTGCGGCCACCGCGACGCACGTGCCCAAGGGCGCCGAGGGGGCGCGCGCCCTCATCCGCATCCTGGGGTCCGGCGGCCACGTCGGCATGCTGATCGACCAGAAGATGAACGACGGCATCCCCGTCCCCTTCTTCGGGCGCGACGCCATGACCGCGCCGGCCGCGGCACAACTGGCCCTGCGGGCCGGCATCCCGATCCTGCCGGCCCGCATCGAACGCCTGGGCGGCGCCCGCTTCCGGGTCACCGTCTTCCCGCCGCTGGAGCCGCCGGCCACCGGCGACCGCAACGCCGACTCGCGCGTCCTCATGGAGCGCATGAACGCGCTGCTGGAGGGCTGGATCCGCGAGCGGCCCGAGCAGTGGCTGTGGATGCACCGGCGCTGGCCGGACTGACGGGCGGCAGCCTTCGCCACGAATACCCGACCTGCACGCTGCGCCGATGTTCCCGTGCCGCCCGCCCGCTATAGTGGCCGGCGCCGCCACGCCGATTCGAGGTTCGCCATGCCGTTCGACCCGCACCTGTTCCAGCTCTACCTCGTCGCCGCCATGGTGCTGGTGATCACGCCGGGGCCGGATTCGCTGCTGGTCCTGTCGCGCGGGCTGACCGAGGGGCGGCGCGCCGGCTTCGTGGCGACAGCCGGCATCACGGTCGGCAACGTCATCCAGGCGCTGTTGGCGGCGGTGGGCGTGTCGGCGCTGATCGCCGCCTCGCCGGTGCTGTTCGACGCGCTGCGCTACGCCGGTGCCGCCTATCTGGCGTGGATCGGCACGCGCGCGCTGTGGGGTGCGGTCCAGGCGCGCCGCAACGGTGGCGGCACAGCCGAACCGGTCCGCCCGCCGCCGGCCTCGACGCGCGTGGTGTTCGTCAACGCGCTGCTGACCAACCTGCTGAACCCGAAGATCATCCTCTTCTATCTCGCCTTCGTGCCGCAATTCGTGGCGCCGGAGCTGGGGTCCGTGGCGCTGCAGACCTTCACCTACGGCATCATCCTGGGCGGCCTGGGCTGCCTCTACCTGCTGGGCGTGGCTGCGGCCAGCGCCGGGGCGGCGCGCGCGCTGCTGACCAGCCGGACGGTGCACGGCGTGCTGGACGCCGTGGCGGGGGTGCTGTTCCTGGGCTTCGCGGTGCGCCTGCTGCTGACCGAGCGCCGGTTCGCCTGAGCCGCGGACAACCCGTCCTTCACAGTGGACGGACGGCAATCGCGGTGCCATAGTGCGCCGCGTCCGACGGAACCCCCTTTGGCGGGCGGCAACGCCCGATCACGGCCGACAATGAGCGAAAAAATCTCCCTCATCACGTGGATGGCCAACGTCCACATCCGCTTCCTCACGTGGCGCCGCGGCGAGCTGGTCGGTACCGACCGCTTCGGCAACAAGTATTACCGTGACCGCAGCGTGTCGCACGGCAGCCGGCGTGAGCGCCGCTGGGTCATCTACAATGGTGAGCCGGAAGCCTCCAAGGTCCCGCCGGAATGGCACGGCTGGCTGCACCACATCCACAAGGACCCGATCCCGGAGAAGACCAGCCCCTACCACAAGCCCTGGCAGCAGGAGCATGTGCCGAACCCGTCGGGCTCGGCGCAGGCCTACCGTCCGCCCGGGCACGTGCTGCAGGGCGGCCGGCGCGTGCGCGCCACCGGCGATTACGAGCCGTGGACTCCGGGCTGAAGCCCGGCGTCCACCGACGGCCCGCCCAATCGACGGCCCGCTAGGAACCAATCATGCGCCGGAACGTCATCGAAACCGTGCTGGGCGGCGTCGTCCTCGTCGTCGCCGGCTTTTTCCTCGTCTTCGCGTACACCAGCGCCGACCTGCGCAAGGTGGACGGCTACGAGGTGACGGCCCGCTTCGGCTCCATCAGCGGGCTGCAGAGCGGCGCCGACGTGCGCATCAGCGGCGTCAAGGTCGGCACGGTGACGTCGCTGACGCTCGACCCGAAGACCTACCAGGCGGTCGTGCACCTCTCCATCGCCCCCAACGTCAAGCTGCCCAAGGACACCGCCGCCGTGGTGGCGAGCGAGAGCCTGCTGGGCGGCAAGTTCATGGCGCTGGAGCCCGGCGGCGACCCCGACATGATCGGCCCCGGCGGCCGGATCGAGTTCACGCAGAGCACCCCCGGCCTGGAACAGTTGCTGGGCCAGGTGATCTTCAGCCTGCAGGGCAACGCCAAGGGCGGTGACAAGGCCGACGCCGGCAAGGACACGCCGCCGAAGATGTGACCCGACGGGTCCTCGAACGTCGTCCGACACCGGGCCGCGCTTGCGCGGCCCGATGCCGTTCCGGAACCATCCGCGCACCGCGCCGTTCTTCCGCCTGAGCGTAACCTCAGCGGGAGAGTAGCGATGCGTGTCCGCACCCTGGCCGTGTTCGGCCTCTGCCTCTTCGCCGCGGCCTGTGGCCGCACCATGGAGGAGAAGGCCGCCACCGGCGGATTGGGCGGCGCCGCGGCCGGCGCGGTCGTCGGCGGCCCGGTCGGCGCGGTGGTCGGCGGCGCTGCCGGCGCTGGCGCCGGTGCGGGCGTGGAGAAACTGGAGGAGCGGCGCAGCGGCAGCGGCGGCTGAGCCTCGGCGCTGCGACAGCGCGACTGGACGCGGCGGCGCTTCCGATGTAAACGGCGCTCACCGTTCACCATCGGAAGCCACCGTCGTGACGATGTTCGACACCGTGCGCGCGGCCCTCGCCGCCCTGCTTCTCGCGGCTCCCGCCCTGGCGGCCCCGGCACTCGGGGCGACTCTGGCCAACGCACCACCGCCGCAGATGATCGAGCGCCCGGCCGCCCGCCTGCAGGGCCTCGACAAGGTCACCGCGCGCACCACCACCTTCGACATCCGGGCCGGCGAGACCAAGGTCTTCGGCAGCCTGCGCGTGACCCTGCGCGCCTGCCGGGAGAACCCGCCCATCGAGGCGCCCGAGTCGGCCGCCTTCCTGGAGGTCGTCGAGATCAAGCCCGGCGAGCAGGCGGAAGCCGTGTTCAGCGGCTGGATGTTCGCCTCCAGCCCCGCGCTCTCGGCCATGGAGCACCCCGTCTACGACGTCTGGGTGCTGTCCTGCCAGGAGAAGTAGCGAATCACCCTGCCCCCGCCGTGTCCAGCAGGGCCGCCAGCGCCGTCGCCTGATCGACGCGCGCGAAGTCCGTGGGTTTGTTCAGCGCCGCGGCCAGGCGGCGGCGGTACTCGGCGCGCGGGATCTCGACGGCGCCGAAGCGGGTGAGGTGCGCGGTCACGAACTGCGTGTCCAGCAGCGTGTAGCCCGCCGCCCGCAGGCGCGCCACGAGGTTGACCAGCGCCACCTTGCTGGCGTCGGTCTCGCGGCTGAACATGCTCTCGCCGAAGAAGGCCGCGCCCAGCGACACGCCGTACAGCCCGCCCACCAGCCGCCCGTCGCGCCAGCACTCCACGCTGTGCGCGAAGCCCTGGTCGGCCAAGTCACTGTACAGCCGGACGATGTCATGGTTGATCCAGGTCTTGGGCCGTTCGTCGGTGGATTCGGCGCACGCCTCGATGACCGCGCGGAAGGCGCTGTCGACGCGCACCTCGAAGGCGCCGTGCCGGACCGTGCGGCGCAGCCGCTTAGGCACGTGGAACGCGTCCAGCGGCAGGATGCCCCGCTGCTCGGGGTCGAACCAGTAGAGGTCGTCGGACTCGGCGCTCTCCGCCATCGGGAAGATTCCGGCGGCGTAGGCCCGCAGCAGCAGCGGCGCGTTCAGTTCGATCATCGACCGCCCATCGCTTGAACGTCCCTCATCAACGCGCACCGCGGCCGGTTGGCCGCGCACGCCGCCAAGAGTACCCTCGGTCGCGGCATCGCCGCCACCCCACACGCGCTTCCGACGCGAGACGCGGACCGCCACTCCATGGTATGCAAGCATCCCGCGAGACCGACACCGTGGAGCCGAGCATGCGGACGCCCATCCTCTTTTTCGTTCTCTCCCTGATTGCGCCCCTTCTGGCGCCGCTCGAGGCGGCGGCGCAGCGCAAGGCCGACCCCGGCGCCTTCGACTACTATATCCTCAGCCTGTCGTGGTCGCCGGCGCACTGCTCCCGCCCCGACCGCGACGATGATCCCGACCAGTGCGGCGCCGGCAAGAACCATGGCTTCGTCGTCCACGGCCTGTGGCCGCAGCACGAACAGGGCGGCTATCCGCGTTCCTGCTCCAGCCAGCGCGCCGTGCCGAAGGCGGTGGTCGACGAGACCATGCCGGTGATGCCCAGCCCCAGCCTGATCGTCCACCAATGGCAGAAGCACGGCACCTGCAGCGGCGCCGACGTGGTGACGTACTTCGCCACCCTGCGCGACGCCGCCGGCCGGGTGACGATCCCCGACGCGATGAAGACGCCCAGGCCCGACCTGTCGCTGCCCGCCGACAAGGTGCAGTCTCTGTTCACCGAGGCCAACCCGGGCCTGAGGCCGGACATGGTCGCGGTGGTCTGCGCCCGCCGTCAGGTGACGGAAGTGCGCGTCTGCATGGATAAGGACCTGAAGTTCCGCACCTGCGGCAAGGGCGTGGCCGACCGCTGCGGAAAGGGCACGGCGTTGAAGGGGTAAAGCCCCTCTCCCTTGCGGGAGAAGGGCTTACTTGCCCACCCTACTTCTTCAGCCCCATCAACTGTTCCAGCCAGTGGATGTCGTAATCGCCGTTGATGAACGCCTGCTCGGCGATGATGCGCTGGTGCAGCGGCAGCGTCGTGTCGATGCCGCCGATCACGTACTCCTCGATGGCGCGGCGCAGGCGCATCAGGCACTCGTTGCGGGTCGTGCCATGCACCACCAGCTTGGCGATCAGGCTGTCGTAGTGCGGCGGCACGCGGTAGCCGTCGTACAGCGCCGAATCGACGCGCACGCCCAGGCCGCCCGGCGCGTGATAGCCGTCGATCTTGCCCGGCGAGGGCGTGAAGGTCTCCGGGTTCTCGGCGTTGACGCGGCACTCGATCGCCGCACCCTGGAAGCGGATGTCGCCCTGCGTGTAGCCCAGCGGCGCCCCGGTCGCCACGCGGATCTGCTCGCGCACCAGGTCGATGCCGGTGATCATCTCGGTGATCGTGTGCTCGACCTGCAGGCGGGTGTTCATCTCGATGAAGTAGAACTGCCCGTCCTCGAACAGGAACTCCATGGTTCCGACGCCGCGGTAGCCGATGGCGGCCGTCGTCCTGGCGGCCAGCGTGCCGATGAAGTCGCGCTGGGCAGCGTTCAGCGCCGGCGACGGCGCCTCCTCGATCACCTTCTGGTGGCGGCGCTGCACCGAGCAGTCGCGCTCGCCGAAGTGCACGCAGTTGCCGTGCATGTCGCCCAGAAGCTGGATCTCGATGTGGCGGGGACGGCCGAGGTACTTCTCGATGTAGACTTCGTCGTTGCCGAAGGCGGCGCGCGCCTCGCCGCGGGCGAGCTGGTAGGCCTCGCGCAGCCCCTCCGGGTTGCGGGCCACCTTCATGCCCTTGCCGCCGCCGCCGGCCGCCGCCTTGATCAGCACCGGATAGCCGATGTCGCGAGCGATGGCTTCAGCCTCTTCCAGCGTCGGCACCGGCCCGTCGGAGCCCGGCACCACCGGCAGGCCCAGGCGGCTCACCGTCGTCTTGGCGGTGACCTTGTCGCCCATGATGCGGATGTGCTCGGGCGTCGGGCCTATGAAGGTGAAGCCGTGCTCCTCCACCATCTCGGCGAACTGCGCGTTCTCCGACAGGAAGCCGATGCCCGGATGGATGGCGTCCGCCCCGGTGATCGTCGCCGCCGACAGGATGGCCGGGACGTTGAGGTAGCTCTCGCGCGCCGAGGCCGGGCCGATGCACACGCTCTCGTCGGCGAGACGCACGTGCATGGCGTCGGCGTCGGCAGTGGAGTGCACCGCCACCGTCTGGATGCCCATCTCGCGGCAGGCGCGATGGATGCGCAGTGCGATCTCGCCGCGATTCGCGATGAGAACCTTTTCGAACATCGCCAAGGGATGCTTCCTTCCCTTACTCGATGACCATGAGGACTTCGCCGAACTCCACCGGTTGGGCGTCGCCGATGGCGACCTCGATCAGCGTGCCGCCGCGCGGCGCCTTGATCGGGTTCATCACCTTCATGGCCTCGATGATGAGCAGCGTCTGGCCGGCCTTCACCTGGTCGCCGACGCGCACGAACGGGGTGCCGCCGGGTTCCGGCGCCAGATAGGCGGTGCCGACCATGGGCGAAGTCACCGCCCCCGGATGCTGCGCCGACTTGGCCGGGGCCGCCGCGGCCGGGGCGGCGACCGCCGCCGGGGCCAGATGGACGGCCGCCGCCGCGGCGGGGGCGCCGCGGGTGACGCGGATGCGCTTCTCGCCCTCGGCGAATTCGATCTCGTTCAAGCCCGTCTCGCGCAGGAGGTCCGCCAGCTTGCGGATCAGGTCGCCGTCGATGTCGAAGCTCGCCATGCTCATGAAATCCCGTGTTCTGTCAGTCGCGGTCGAGGATCTGCGCCAGGGCCTCCAGCGCCAGCAGATAGCCGTGCGG
>DASPIO010000345.1:0-72119 GCA_035629155.1 Azospirillum sp.
CTTCAACCTCTACTCGGCCATCGGGCTGTTCGACACGCCGCTGGCGGTGGCGCTGGCGCACTGCCTGTTCAACGTGCCGCTGGCGGTGTGGATCCTGGAAGGCTTCATGTCCGGCGTGCCGCGCGAGATCGACGAGACGGCATACCTGGACGGCTACAGCTTCCCGCACTTCTTCGTGAAGATCTTCACGCCCCTGGTCGCCAGCGGCATCGGCGTCACCGCCTTCTTCTGCTTCATGTTCAGTTGGGTGGAACTGCTGCTGGCGCGCACGCTGACCTCGGTGGACGCCAAGCCGATCGCCGCCACCATGACCCGCACCGTGTCGGCCGCCGGCATGGACTGGGGCCTGCTGGCGGCGGCGGGCGTGCTGACCATCGTGCCGGGCGCGCTCGTGATCTGGTTCGTGCGCAACTACATCGCCAAGGGCTTCGCCCTGGGCCGGGTGTGAGGGAGGCCGCCATGGAAATCCCGGGCATGGAGCATTTCGCCTGGATGGCGTGGACGTGGCAGACGGGCGTCTTCTTCGCCGGCATTGCCGCGTTGTTGGCGCTGCTGACCGTGCTGGCGCTCGGCCGGCCGGAGCTGGCGCGGCCGGGCATCCTCGGCATCTCCACCACGCGCGGCGACCGGCTGTTCATCACGCTGCTGGGCAGCGCCTTCATCCATCTCGCCTGGCTCGGGCTGGTCGGCCCGGAGCTGGAATACGCGTTCATCCTGGCGCTCGTCTACGCCGCGGCGGTGTTCCGCTGGGTGTGAGGAAACACGGCAGAACCAAGGAAGGGGAGGAAACCATGCGCGAACTGTGTCTGGCCACCGCGTCGGCGGCGGCCCTGCTAATCACGGCGTCACCGGCCTTCGCCGACATGGAGGCGGCGCGGCGCTGGGTGGACAGCGAGTTCCAGCCATCGACGCTGTCGAAGGAAGAGCAGCTCAAGGAGATGGAGTGGTTCATCAACGCCGCGAAGCCCTTCGCCGGCATGGAGATCAACGTCGTCTCCGAGACCATCACCACGCACGAGTACGAAGCTCGCGTGCTGGCCAAGGCTTTCAGCGAGATCACCGGCATCAAGCTGCGCCACGACCTCATCCAGGAGGGTGACGTGGTGGAGAAGATCCAGACGCAGATGCAGTCGGGCAAGAACATCTACGACGCCTGGATCAACGACAGCGACCTGATCGGCACGCACTTCCGCTACAAGCAGGCCATCCCATTGAGCGACTGGATGGCGGGGGAGGGCAAGGACGTCACCCTGCCGACGTTGGACGTCAACGACTTCATCGGCAAGTCCTTCACCACCGGACCGGACGGCAAGCTGTACCAGCTTCCCGACCAGCAGTTTGCCAACCTCTACTGGTTCCGCTACGACTGGTTCCAGCGCGCCGACCTGAAGGAGAAGTTCAAGGCCAAGTACGGCTACGACCTGGGCGTCCCCGTCAATTGGTCGGCCTACGAGGACATCGCCGAGTTCTTCACCAACGACGTGAAGGAGATCGACGGCGTCAAGGTCTACGGCCACATGGACTATGGCAAGAAAGACCCGTCGCTGGGCTGGCGCTTCACCGACGCGTGGCTGTCCATGGCCGGCAACGGCGACCGTGGCATCCCCAACGGCCTGCCGGTGGACGAGTGGGGCGTGCGCATGGAGGGCTGCCGCCCGGTCGGATCCTCGGTCGAGCGCGGCGGCGACACCAACGGGCCAGCCTCCGTCTACGCCATCACCAAATACACGGAGTGGCTGAAGAAATACGCGCCGCCGCAGGCCGCCGGCATGACCTTCTCGGAATCCGGCCCGGTGCCGTCGCAGGGCAACGTGGCGCAGCAGATCTTCTGGTACACCGCCTTCACCGCCGACATGGTGAAGGACGGCCTGCCGGTGGTGAACGCCGACGGCACGCCAAAGTGGCGCATGGCGCCGTCGCCGCACGGGTCGTACTGGAAGGACGGCATGAAGCTGGGCTACCAGGACGCCGGGTCGTGGACGCTCCTGAAGTCCACGCCGGTGGACCGCCGCAAGGCGGCGTGGCTGTATGCCCAGTTCACCGTGTCGAAGGCGGTCAGCCTGAAGAAGAGCCACGTCGGCCTGACCTTCGTGCGCGAAAGCGACATCTGGGACAAGAGCTTCACCGAGCGGGCACCCAAGCTGGGCGGTCTCGTCGAATTCTACCGGTCGCCCGCGCGCGTGCAGTGGACGCCGACGGGCAACAACATCCCCGACTACCCGAAGCTGGCGCAGCTCTGGTGGCAGAACATCGGCGATGCGTCGTCGGGCGCCAAGACGCCGCAGGCGGCCATGGACGCGCTGGCGGCGGCCCAGGACTCCGTGCTGGAACGCCTGGAGAAGTCGGGCGTGCAGGGCGAGTGCGGGCCGAAGATGAACAAGAAACAGTCGGCCGAGTTCTGGTTCGCCAAGGCGGAAAAGGACGGCAACATCGCCCCGCAGCGGAAGCTGGCGAACGAGAAGCCGAAGGGTGAGACGGTCGACTACGACCAACTCATCAAGTCCTGGCCGGCCTCCCCGCCCAAGAAGGCGGCGATGAAGTGAGTGTGGGGGGGCCACGCGCCGGGTCCCCATCCGCCCGCTGCGCGGGGGGACGGGAAAAGCCCTCCCCCGCGACGTGGGGGAGGGTTGGGGTGGGAGCCCGATGCGTGTACCGCCCATCCCGAAAGAGGGCATGGCTGCTCCCCCGAAAAAGCATCCGAATTATCTTGATGCCGTGCGCGTGTGGTCCATATAAACCCCTGTGACAAACGCGCCAGAAAAATGCGGGCCGATCTGAAGACGATCCGGCCCATCCGAAGCAACACCCCTGCATGCCTCTTGAAGACGGCGCGGGAATGCCCACATGATAACCGTTCTCGATGGACGGTGATCCGTCGACAACCTTCAGCCCTCCTCCCGATATTCCTGGTTCGGCGCGCCTTTTTGGGCGCGTTTACGAGCCCCTCTCCGGCGTGTGCGCGCCGGCTGCCTCGACGGGATTTCCTCGTCCTGGCGCCGCAGCGTGTGCCGGAGAGGTCCCCCATCCCGCACCGAATCCCGCATCGATCCGCGATGCACGCCCGTCCGGCAGCGTCGAATGCCGGCCCGACACGACCGATAAAAGAAGAACGAAGGACGTATGACTGTTAACACGAAACGGCGCCGCACGGCGTCGCGCGGTGGCGCGCGGCCGCAGCGCGCAGAACACCATTTCCCCGTCGTCAACCATGCCGGCGTCCGCCGGAAGACGACCGGGCCGACGCCGGGCCAGGACGAGATCCTGTTCCTGCCGCTGGGCGGCTGCTCGCGCATCGGCATGAACATGGCGCTGTACGGCCACGCCGGGAAATGGCTGATCGTCGACGCCGGCGTCGCCTTCATGGGCGACGAGGCGCCGGGCATCAACGCGCTGATGGCCGATCCCTCGTTCATCGAGGATCGCATGGACGACGTGGTCGGTCTGGTCGTCACCCACGCCCACGAGGACCACATCGGCGCCATCCACCACCTGTGGCCGCGTCTGAAGTGCCCGATCTACGCCAGCCCGTTCGCGACCGAGATCATCAAGGATCGGTTGAAGGACGCCGGCACGCTGCGCCACGTGCGCGTGCGGACCTTCGGCATCGGCGACACGCTGCGCCTCGGCCCGTTCCGGGTGGAGACGATCGCCGTCACTCACTCGATCCCTGAGCCGGTGGCGCTCGCCATCCGCACGGACGCCGGCACGGTGCTGCACACCGGCGACTGGAAGTTCGACCCCGACCCGTTGATCGGCCGCACGACCGATTTCGCGGCCCTCCGGCGCCTGGGCGACGAGGGCTTGCTGGCCATGATGTGCGACAGCACCAACGCCAACGTCGCCGGCTCGACCGGGTCGGAGGCGGACGCCCGCGCCGGGTTGGTCGCCGCTTTCGCCGGGCGCACCGGGGCGATCGCCGTCACCGGCTTCGCCAGCAACATCGCCCGCATGAAGGCGGTGGTGCAAGCCGCCGCGGCCAACGACCGCAAGGTCGTGCTGGCCGGCCGCTCCATGCTGCGCATGGCCAAGGCGGCGCAGTCCTGCGGCTACTTCGAAGGGCTGCCGGACTTCATGGGCCTGGAAGAGGCCTCGTGGACGGACCGGCGCAACCTCGTCCTGCTGTGCACCGGCAGCCAGGGCGAGGAGCGCGCGGCGCTGAGCCGCATCGCCCGCGACAACCACCGCGAGCTGTGGCTGCGTAAGGGTGACACGGCGATCTTCTCGGCCCGCATGATTCCGGGCAACGAGGAGGCCATCGGCGAGGTGCAGGACCACCTGCGCTCCATGGGCGTGGAGGTGGTGACACCGAACGAGGCACCGGTCCATGTGTCGGGCCATCCCAAGCGGGACGACCTGCTGCGCATGTACGACCTCGTCCGTCCGCGCTTCGCGGTGCCGGTGCACGGCACGCTGGAGCACCTGGAGGCGCACGCCCGCCTTGCCCGCGCCTGGGGTGTGGAGGCGGCCGTGGTGTCGGAGGACGGCGACTTCATCCGCCTGTCCCGCGCCGGTGCTTCGGTGATCGACCATATGGAGCCCAAGCGTCTGGCCGACACCGGCCAGGAGATCATCGCCTGGAACGCCGATGCGGCGCTGTACCCGGAAGCGGTTCCGGAGCGTCTGGCGGCGTAGGACACATACGTAGGGTACACAACGGAGCGCACCATGGCAGGATACCCCGCTTCCGCCGAGCGGCTTTCCTTCCCCGACATCCTCGACCCGGTCTTCACCGCCTGGGAGATGGACGACGCCGCACTGAGCGAGGCCGTCAACGAGGTGGCGGAGGCGCTGGCGGACAGCGGCACGCTGATCGTCGACGCCCTGGGCAGCCCGGCGCACGGCATCACCGACGAGGAGGCCGTGCTGGGCGTGATCGACACCTACGTCCGGGTGCTGCTGCACCTGGGCGAGGTCGACGAGGCCGCCACCCTGGGCGACCTCATCGACCGCATCCAGCGTGTGAACCGCGACCGCAAGCGCCGCGGCGCCTCGCGCGAAGTGTAGTTCTACCGGTTGCCGGTCTGCTTGCCGGCGCCGGTGGTCGGGGCGTGCGGGCTGCCCGTGGTGGCCGAGTCCACGCCCGGACCGGCGTCGAGATCCTCCACCTCCTCGCCGCGGTCGAGCGCCCTGGCCTCCTCGCTGCCCGGCGCGCTGCCGATGGCGCGCTCGGACGGATCGGCGCCGGGCCCTTCGACGTTCTGGAAGCCGCCGATCTCCTCGTCGATCGATTTGCGGCGCCGGGTGGCGGTGATGTCCAGCCGCTCGTCGCGCTGGTCTCCGTGGATCCGGTCGGAACCCATGCCGTTTCTCCTCTCGTCCTTGGTTCCTGTCCAAACAGAAGGGGGGCGGCGCCGTTCCTCCTCCAATCGGTAGAGGCTGGTTGACGCTTCGGCGCGGCGCGCACAGGTCCCAGGGACGTCCAGAGAACGAGGAGAACGCCGCATGGCCCGCGTCACCGTCGAGGACTGCGTCCTCAAGATCCCCAACCGCTTCGACCTGGTCATGGCGGCGGCGCAGCGGGCGCGCGCCATTGCGTCCGGCGCGCCGCTGTCGATCGAGCGCGACAACGACAAGAACCCCGTCGTGGCGTTGCGCGAGATCGCCGAGGAGACGGTGTCCCCCGAAGCGCTGAAGGACGCCCTGATCCGTGGCCACCAACGCCGCGTCGACAGCAGCGAGCCCGAGGAGGAGATCGTCGAGTTGATGGCCGGCGAGAACGACTGGGCGGGTCGCGAGGACAACTCCTTCGCCGACGACGACGCGATGAGCGACGCCGAGGAGGAGGATATCGGCGAGGAGGACGACCTGCTCTCGGACATGGACGGCGACCCCGAACGCGCCTTCGGTATGACCGAGGACGATGTGGTTGGCCGCGACGCGGATGGGGATAAAGGACCCTGACCGGCGCGCCTGCGCCGTTCGGCGTTGAACGCCGCCGTGATCCGTCCTAGGTGTGCGGGACCGCAACGGGACGATCGGGGAGGGCGAGGATGCGCCGGAGGAGTTTTCTGGGGGCGCTGGCCGGGGCCGCGTTGACGCCGCGCGCCGCCGCCTGGGCGCAGGCGGCGCCGGTGGACCGGTTCCCCGAGGGGTTCCTGTGGGGCGTCTCCACCTCGTCCTACCAGATCGAGGGCGCGGTGGACGCCGACGGGCGCGCGCCCAGCATCTGGGACACCTTCAGCCACACGCCTGGCAAGGTGGCAAACGGCGACACCGGCGACGTTGCCTGCGACCACTACAACCGTTTCATGGAGGACGTGGAGCTGATGGCGCGGGCGCGGATGCGCGCCTACCGCTTCTCCGTCGCGTGGCCGCGCGTGATGCCGGCCGGCGCCGGGGCGGTCAACGCCAAGGGGCTGGACTTCTACGAACGGTTGGTCGACGCGCTGTTGGCGCGGGGGATCGAGCCGTGGGGTTGCTTGTTCCACTGGGACCTGCCGCAGGCCCTGCAGGACAAGGGCGGCTGGACCAACCGCGACATCGCCGGATGGTTCACCGACTACGCCCTGGTGGTCGCCGGGAAGCTGGGCGACCGGGTGAACCACTGGGCCATGTTCAACGAGCCCAACGTCTTCGCCATCTTCGGCCATGGTATCGGCACGCACGCGCCGGGGCTGACCGGTCGGGCAAACTGCATGGCCGCGCTCCACCACCAAAACCTCGCCCAGGGCATGGCGATGCGGGCATTGCGCGGCGGCGGTCGGCCGGCGTGGCGGCTGGGCACGGTGCTGAGCGTGCAGCCGATCCGGCCGGCCGGCGGGCTGGAGGCGAACCGTCCGGCGGCGGCATTGTGGGACGCGCTGTGGAATCGCGCCTGCCTCGATCCGCTGTTCCTCGGCCGCTATCCCGAACTGCTGGCGGCGGACTTCGATCCGCTGGTGAAGCCCGGCGATCTGGCGCTGATCCGCCAGCCGGTCAATTTCCTGGGCATCAACTATTACAGCCGCCTGTACCAGCAGCCGGACCCCGGCGGGCTGATCGGCACCGGGTTCGGCGCGCCGCCGCAGGGCGTGAAGCTTACCGGCATGGGCTGGCCGGTGGAGCCGGACGGGCTGACCGAACAGCTTTTGGAGCTCCGTGACCGCTACCGCAATCCGCTGGTCTACGTCATGGAGAACGGGGCCGACTTCCACGACTGGGTCGGGCCGGAGGGGAAGGCCGAGGACGGCGAGCGCATCGCCTTCATCCGCGACCACCTGCGCGCCGGGGCGGAGGCGATTCGCCAGGGGGCGAACCTGAAGGGCTGGTTCCCCTGGACCCTGCTCGACAATTTCGAGTGGGCGGAGGGCTACGCCCGCCACTTTGGGCTGGTGCAGGTGGACCGCCAGACCATGACGCGCACGCCGAAGGCCAGCTATTATTGGTATGCGGATGCCATCCGCATGAACGGCGTCCCTCCAGCCTGAGGCGCGACACCCCAGGCGCGACACCATGGTGTTGGCGCGGCGCGCGGCCTTGGGGCATGCTTGGGGGTACCGGTAACGTCAGGAGGCCGTCGCCATGACCACCTACACCTTCCCCAAGGACTTTCTGTGGGGCGCCTCCACCGCCGCCTACCAGATCGAAGGCGCGATCGACGTCGACGGCCGCGGCCCCTGCGTGTGGGACACCTTCACCGCCGCCGGCAGGATCCAGGACGGCAGCAGCGCCGCCGTCGCCTGCGACCACTATCACCGCTGGCCGGAAGACATCGCCCTTCTGAAAGACGCGGGCTTCAACGCCTACCGCTTCTCCATCGCGTGGCCGCGCATCCTGCCCACCGGCTCCGGTGCCGTGGTCGAGGCCGGGCTGGACTTCTACGACAAGCTGGTCGACGGCCTGCTGGCCGCCGGCATACGGCCGATGGCCTGCCTCTACCACTGGGACCTGCCGCAGCCGTTGGAGGACAAGGGCGGCTGGCAGGGGCGCGAGGTGGTCGGGCCCTTCGCCGAGTACGCCCGCATCGTCAGTGCGCGCTTGGCCGACCGGGTCAAGGACTGGATGATGCTGAACGAGCCGAACGTGGTCGCCACGCACGGCTACGGCACCGGCGAGCACGCGCCCGGACACAAGCTGGGCGAGATGGGCATGCTGCGCGCCCTGCACCACCAGAACCTGGCGCAAGGGGCGGCGTTGCGCGCCATCGCGGCGGAGCATTCCGGGCTGACGCTGGGCACCGTCATCAACCTGCAGCCCTGCCGGGCCGAGGACGACCGGCCGGAGAACGTCGCCGCCGCGGCGCGCTGGGACGCGGTGTGGAACCGCGTGGCGTTGGACGGCGTGCTGCGCGGCCAGATTCCGCCGCTGATGGCCGAGAAGATGAAGGGCATCGTGCAGCCCGGCGATGAGGAGGCGATCCGCTATCCCATCGACCTGCTGGGCATCAACTACTACTCGCGCATGACCATGAAGCACGAGGAGGGGCATCCCTTCGACGTGTGGTGGGGCGACGCGCACTGCGACCGCTGGACCGCCATGGCGTGGCCGGTGCAGCCCGACGGGCTCTACGACCTGCTGATGGAGTTCAAGAACGACTACGGCAACATCGCCGTCTATGTCGCCGAGAACGGCGCCGCCTACGACGATGTGGTGACGCCGGACGGGCGCGTGCACGACGCGGAGCGCGTGGCCTTCCTGCGCGACCACGTGGCGGCGGTGGGCCGGGCCGTGCAGGACGGCTGCAACGTCAAGGGCTACCTGTGCTGGAGCCTGCTTGACAACTTCGAGTGGGCGTTTGGGCTGAGCAAGCGCTTCGGCATCGTGCGCGTCGACTACGACACGCTGCAGCGCATCCCGAAGGACAGCTACCGCTTCCTCAGCGGCGTGGCGAAGAGCGGGGTGCTGGAGGTGTAGGACCTGACGTTGGGTTTTCGCTGCGCTCAACCCAACCTACGGGTGCTTGCCCACACGGGTAGGTTGGGTTGAGGCGAAAGCCGAAAACCCAACGTCGTCAGCGGCCCGCGCGCTCCGCCCGGATCAAATCCGCGTACCAGCGCGACGACGCCTTGGGCGTGCGCTTCAGCGTCTGGAAGTCCACGTGCACCAGCCCGAAGCGGGTGCCGTAGCCGGTGCCCCACTCGAAGTTGTCGAGCAGCGACCACACGAAATAGCCGCGCACGTCGGCCCCCTGGCGCATCGCGTCGCGCATGCGGTCGATGTACAGGCGGAAGTAGGCGATGCGGTGCGGGTCGTTCACCGCACCGCTCTCGTCCACCACGTCGCTGCCGCCGCAGCCGTTCTCGGTGATGACGATCGGCATGCGGTAGCGCCGGGTGATCTCCAGCAGCTCGTCGCGGAAGGCGTCGGGGAAAATCGCCCAGCCCACGCCGTAGTCGGGTGCCCCGGCCGGCGCGTCACCCCAGGCGTAGCCCCAGGTCCAACTCGGGTCCGCCTTGGCGAAGATCGGGCCGTAATGGTTGAGGCCGAACCAGTCGATGGGCCGTCCGATGCGGGCCATGTCGCCGGCCTGCACGTACGGCTCGATGGCGGCGCCGAGGCGCGGCGGGTAATGACCCAGCAGTTGCGGGTCGGGGAAGGCGAGGTTCCAGTGCTCGTCCAGCAGGGCGGCGGCCTCGGCGTTCTCAGGATTGCCGTGTTCGGGCAAGACCTGCTGGCGGTTGTGGATGGCGCCGATGGAGGCGCCGGGGACGAGGGCGCGCAGCACGTCCACGCCGGCTCCGTGCGCGAGGTTGACGTGGTGGATGGCCTTCAGGTGCTGCTCGCGGTCGGTGATGCCGGGGGCGGCCCAGGGGATGGCGTAACCGAACAGTGTGAAGACCGAGAACTCGTTGAAGGTCATCCAGCGCTTCACCCGGTCGCCGTAGCGCTTGGCCACCAGGGCGGCGTAATCCGCATACCAGCCCGCGCAATCCCGGTTCGCCCAGCCGCCAAGGTCCTGCAAGGCCTGCGGCAGGTCCCAGTGGTACAGGCACAGCCAGGGCTCGATGCCCGCCTCCAGCACGCCGTCGATCAGCCGGTCGTAGAAGTCGAAGCCCTTCTGGTTCACCGCGCCGCGTCCACGCGGCTGGATGCGCGGCCACGCCACCGAGAAGCGGTAGGCGTCGACGCCGATGCCGCGCATCAATGCCACGTCCTCGGCGTACCGGTGGTAGTGGTCGCAGGCGACGTCGGCGTTGCTGCCGTCGCCGATGCCGCCCTTGGTGAGGCAGCGCGTGTCCCAGATGCTGGCGCCCCGGCCGTCGTCACGCACCGCACCTTCCACTTGGTAGGCCGAGGTCGACACGCCCCACACGAAATCCTGCGGCAGGCGGGGGGCTGGGGCGTCGGGCATGAGGTCCTCCGGGGCTGGATGGGCGATACTACCTTTGGCAAGGTGCCCGTGGAACGGGCATAATCGTGGAAAGACCGCAGGCGGAGGGCGCGACATGACCGGCACCACGGATTTCAGGTTCCCGCCGGGCTTTCGCTGGGGCGCCTCGACATCCAGCTACCAGATCGAGGGGGCGGCGAACGAGGACGGGCGCGGCCCCAGCATCTGGGACACGCTGTGCCGCATGAAGGGCGGGGTGGAAAACGGCGACACCGGCGACGTCGCCTGCGACCACTACCACCGGTACGCCGAGGACGTGGCGCTGATGCGCGGCCTGGGCCTGAACGCCTACCGCTTCTCGGTGGCGTGGCCGCGCGTTCTGCCGCGCGGGCGCGGGGCGGTGAACGAGCCGGGGCTCGCCTTCTACGACCGGCTGATCGATACGCTTCTGGAGGCGGGCATCGAGCCCTGGCTGTGCCTGTACCACTGGGACCTGCCGCAGGCCTTGCAGGACCTTGGCGGCTGGGCGAACCGCGACATGGCCGGATGGTTCGCCGACTACGCGGCGTTGTGCGCCCGGCGCTATGGCGATCGGGTCAAACACTGGGCCACCATCAACGAGTTCTCCGTCTTCACGCTGTTCGCCTACGCCTTCGGGGCCGGCGCGCCGGGGATCGCCGACCGCAACGAGCACCTGAAGGCCATGCACCACGTCAACCTCGCACACGGGGCCGGCGTGGACGTGCTGCGCGCCCTGGTCCCCGGCGCCTCCATCGGCGCGGTGCATAGCGTGCAGCCTTGCCGGCCGGAGGATCCGGGCAACCCCGCCCATCGCGAATCCGCCGCGCTGTTCGACGAGCTGTGGAACCTCGCCTTTCCCGATGCCCAACTGCTGGGCCACTATCCGCCGCGCATCGCCGCCGCCATCGAGCCCTACGTGCGGGCCGGCGACATGGCGCGGATCGGACGGCCCATCGACTGGTTCGGCCTCAACCATTACGCGCCGATGTATTCGAAGCCGGACGACGGCAACGTCTGGGGCTGCGGCTGGGGAGCGGCGCCGGAGGACATGCCGCGCACGGACGTCGGCTGGCCGATGCATCCCGAGGCGTTCCGCGACACGCTGCTGGGACTGACGAAGCGCTACAAGCTGCCCGTCTACGTCACCGAGAACGGCTTCGGCAGCAAGACGGAGACGGGGGCGGACGACCCGCGGCGGCTCGCCTACCTGCGCGACTACATCGCCGCCATGGGCGAGGCGGTGCGGGCGGGCGCGGACGTGCGCGGCTATTTCGTGTGGTCGCTGCTCGACAACTTCGAATGGAACGGCGGCTATGCGCCGCGCTTCGGCATCGTGCACGTCGATTACGAGACGCTGGCGCGCACGCCGAAGGCGTCGGCGCGGTGGTATGCGGAGTTCATCAGGGGGCAGGCGGGCGCCTGATCCCCCTACACCTCCGGGTCGGCGATCACGTAGGCTGGGGCGGGGCGGCATTTCTCCTCGCGCACCCGCACGGCGCCGTTGACGCGTTCCAGAACGAACTTGCGCTTGTGGTGCGCCTCCAGCCCGGCGTGGCTGCCGATGGTCAACAGCGTCGCGTTCCGGAACTCGGTGTCCAGGAGGCGCATCATGTCCTCCTCGCTGGCGGGGTCGAGGGAGTCGGTCGCGTCCTCCACGAAGATCCAGTCGGGGCGACGGATCAGCAGGCGGGCGAAGCCCAGGCGTTGCTGCTCGGGCACGGCCAGTACGCCGTCCCAGTGCTCGTTGTCGTCGAGGCGGCCGCACAGGTGTCCGAGGCCGACGCGCTTCAGGGCCGCGCGCGCGCCGTCGTCGTGCACCTTATCCGCCTCGCCGGGGTAGCTCAGCGCGGCGCGCAACGTGCCGTGCGGCAGGTAGGGGCGCTCGGGCATGAAGAACACGCGGGTGTGGGCCGGCAGGGCGATGCGTCCGCTGCCCCACGGCCAGACGCGCGCCACCGCGCGGAACAGCCGGATCGCCGCTCCCGGATCGCCGGCGATCAGCACGCGCTCGCCCGGCCGCACCTCGGCGCTGAAGCTCTCGATGACGGGGTGGCCGTCCGGCTCGGTGATGGTGACGTTCTGGAAGGAGAGCGCGTGCTCCGCGTCCGTGCGGTCGACGACGATGCGCTCCGTCCCCTCGCCGCAGACCTCGCGGTCGAGTCGCTGGAGGGCGTCCTGCAGGCCCAGCACGCGTTCCACCGATGCCTTCCATTCGGCGACACGCGGCAGGTTGTCGATGGGCCAGGACAGCGCCGCCACCGTCTGCTGGAAGGCCTGCGCCGTCTGCATCAGCACGCCCAGGGTGATGGCGCCGGAGATGTAGCTGGGGGCGGCCACCAGGATGGGGAAGGCGGTCGACAGCACCGAGTAGGAGGCGCTGAAGATCATCATGTTGGACAGCGCGTGCGTCTGAAGGTGCCAGCCGTTCTTCACCCCGTAGAACAGGTCGCCCAGGCGGTTGCGCTCCCCGGACTCGCCATGCAGCAGTGCGATGGGCTGGGCGTTCTCGCGCACGTGGGCGAGGCCGAAGCGGAAATCCGCCTCGAACCCCTGGCGCTGGTTGACGGCGCGGACCAGCGGATGGCCGACCACCATGGCGATCGTCGTGCCGGTGGCCGCGTAGACGAGCGCTATGTACAGCAGGTAGCCGGGCACCGTGAAGGTCGCGCCGGCGACCGTCACCTCCGGCGCGCCGGACAGCATCCACAGGATGTTGGTGAAGCTGACCAGCAGCAGCACGCAGTAGGACAACGACAGGCCCAGGTCGATGGCGTATTCGGTGCTGATGCGGATGTCTTCGGCGATGCGGCCGTCGGGGTTGTCGTGATCGCCCGGCATGTAGTTGACCTGATGCTGGCGGCCGCGCGTCAGCCAGTCGTCCAGGATCTTGCGCGTCAGCCATTCCCGCCAGCCGAGCTGGAGCTTCCGCTTGACCCACAGGTGGCCCAGCGTGTCGGCGATGTTGAAGGCGATGATGCCGAAGACCGCGACGATCATCATCATGAAGCGGTCCATCGAGCGCTGCTCCAGCGCGTCGAACAGCCGCTCGCTCCAGATGTTGATCATGATCGGCACAACCACCTGACCGATGGTCAGCAGCGCCAGCGCGAGCGCCAACAGGCGCACCTGCCACTTCTTCTCGCACGACCAGTAGCCGCCCGCGAGGTCGAGGAAGCGGCGGGGGAAGCCGGGCAGTGCCTGCTGTCGGGTCTGTTCCACCTGGTCCGTCCAAATCGCGCTAAAACTTCATACGGTTTAATACTAACGGCCAGGCATTACCAAGTGCTTGCGTCGCCACGCCGGGCGGATGGGCCGGGCGGATGGGAAAAGTGACATCCGCGTGACATTGGGAGTGTGGTGGGGGCGTGGCGGGGCATGGCGGGAACCGGAAACCCCGCGGCCATGTTGCCGGTGGGTCATTCCGTCGCAAGGAGATGTTCCATGAGCACGAAGATGCCGCCGGTGCCCCCCGCCGGCCGCAGCCCGAAGGGGCCGGGCGCCGGATCCCAGGCGCGGAATCGCTCCGATGCCGGCCAGGACCCCTCGCCGCCGGAGAACCTGGAGCAGCAGGACCGCCAGGGCGACATCAAGCAGAACACCACCCACCAGGGCCATCAGCAGGACCGATGACGCGAATCGGGGCCGCCACTCGGCCGGACAGCCATCATGTTCGGACCGATGTGCCGGCCCGCCTCGACCGGCTGCCGTGGAGTCGTTTCCACACCCTGGTCGTGGCGGCGCTGGGCATCACCTGGATTCTCGACGGGCTGGAGGTGACCATCGCCGGCGCGATCGCCGGCGATGGTCACCGAAAGCCCGACGCTGCGCTTCACGGAAGCGCAGGTCGGCGGCATCGGCAGCGCCTACATCCTGGGCGCGGTGCTGGGGGCGCTCTTCTTCGGCTACCTGACCGACCGGATGGGACGCAAGAAGCTGTTCTACGTCACGCTCGCCGTCTACGGAACGGCGACCTTCGCCAACGCCTTCGCCTGGGATTTCTGGAGCTTCGCGGCCTTCCGCTTCCTGACCGGGGCGGGGATCGGCGGCGAGTACGCGGCGATCAATTCGGCCATCCAGGAGCTGATCCCGGCCCGCTATCGCGGCCGCACCGACCTGGGCATCAACGGCAGCTTCTGGATCGGGGCCGCGCTGGGCGCGGTGGGGGCGATCGTGCTGCTGGCACCCGGCGTGCTGCCGCCGGACATGGGCTGGCGCTTCGCCTTCGGCATCGGCGGGACGCTGGCGGTGGTCATCATCTTCCTGCGCAGCTTTCTGCCGGAAAGCCCGCGCTGGCTGATGGTCCGCGGCCGGGTGGACGAGGCGGAGCGGATCGTCGGATCCATCGAAACGCGGGTGCGCGCCGAGACCGGTGCGCCGCTCGGGCCGCCGGGGCGGCCGATCACCCTGGACCTGTCGCGCGACACCAGCATGCCGGCGGTGGCGCGGGCGCTGTTCACCCACTACCGGCGGCGCTCCATCCTCGGGCTGACGCTGATGACGGCGCAGGCGTTCTTCTACAACGCCATCTTCTTCACCTACGCGCTGATTCTGACGAAATTCTACGGCGTGCCGGCCAGTTCGGTCGGCTGGTACATCCTGCCCTTCGCGCTGGGAAACTTTACCGGCCCGCTGCTGCTGGGGCCGTTGTTCGACACCGTCGGGCGCAAATCGATGATCGCCGGGACCTACGCGCTGTCCGGCGTCCTGCTGGTCATCACCGGCGCGCTGTTCCAGCAGGGGGTGCTGACGGCGGTGACGCAGACGGTGGCGTGGAGCGTCATCTTCTTCTTCGCCTCGGCGGCGGCCAGCTCGGCCTACCTGACGGTCAGCGAGTGCTTTCCGCTGGAAGCGCGGGCGACGGCGATCGCGCTGTTCTACGCGCTGGGCACGGCGCTGGGCGGGGTGATCGCGCCGTGGTTCTTCGGCCGACTGATCGCCACCGGCGATCCGGGGCAGATCCTCATCGGCTATCTCGTGGGCGCGGCGCTGATGATCGCCGCCGCGGGCGTCGAACTGGTGCTGGGCGTGTCGGCCGAGCGCAAGTCGCTGGAAACGGTAGCCACACCGCTGTGCGGCGTGCCGGCCGCGGCGGAGTGAGTTACCGCACGTACACCTCCGGCCGCCGCGCGGCAGGAGCCGTCACCAGCGCCGCGATCACCCTGGCGATCTTCGCACCGCCGTGCGCCGACGGCTCGATCGGGTTGGCGTAGTCCTTGTCCTCGTCGCAGACCAGCCGCAGGTCGATCAGCGGCAGGCCGCGTCCGAACGCTTCGCGCGTGATGACGTCGTTGAAGATCGTGAGCGCGGTGACGACCAGCCGCTGGCGCTGCGGGTCGGGATAGCGCGCGTCGTAGATCGTGCAGACGGCGGTCGGCAGCCGGCGGACCAGCACCTCGTCCAGCATGGCGCGGTAGTCGCGCTGGAACTGCTCGCGCACGCCGGCCAGCCGGTCGACGGCGCCGGCGATGGAGTAGGCCCGCTCGTCCAGCACACCGGATTGCCCCAGCGCGTCGTTGCCGCCGGTGCTGATCACGAGGTGGCTGGCATCGGCCGGGATCTGCTGGACCTGCCGGCGCACGCCGCTGGTGAAGGCGCCATCCACCGCCCGCAACGTCGCCCGCCAGCCCGCCGGCAGTCTTGAGCGCAATTGCGTGACCACGTCGGGTCCTCCGCCGACATAGGCGCCGTTGTCGAAAATGGAATCGCCGAGAAGAACGACGTGGCTCATGGGAAAGCGCGGCCTCCCGTCCTGTGACCAACCGCCTCAACAGTCCGGCGGCGGCGCTGCTCCGTCGGGGTATTCCCTATGACGCGCGGACCGCAACTGCTCGCCCCTGGTTATCTTCGCCGCGCCATGAGGAGAGCTGCATGCCGGAAATCGAGGTTTGGGGTGGCATCGAAAGCACCGTCGCCCGCATCGGCGACGACGGCGTCGACCAAACGGTGCTGAGCGGCCACCACGACCGCCTCGACGATCTGGATGCCTTCGCCCGTCTGGGAATCCGGCGCGTCCGCTACCCCGTCCTGTGGGAACGCGTGGCGCCGGACGGGCTGGAGACGGCGGACTGGACCTGGACCGACCGGCGCCTGAACCGCCTGCGCGACCTGGGGATCCGGCCCATCGTCGGCCTGCTGCACCACGGCAGCGGGCCGCGCGGCACCAGCCTCGCCGATCCGGCCTTCGCCGGGCGCTTCGCCGCCTTCGCCGAGCGCGCGGCGGAGCGCTATCCCTGGATCGAGGACTGGACGCCGATCAACGAACCGCTGACCACCGCGCGCTTCAGCGGGCTCTACGGCCTGTGGTACCCGCACGCGCGGGACCACCGCGCGTTCCTGTGCATGCTTATGAACCAGATCGATGGCATCCGCCGCGCCATGCGGGCGATCCGCTCCGTCACCCCGCAGGCCCGGCTGATCCAGACCGAGGATATCTGCCGGGTCTTCAGCACGCCGCACCTCGCCTATCAGGCCGCCTACGAGAACGAACGGCGGTGGCTCAGCCTCGATCTGCTCACGGGCCGCGTCGACGCCGGCCACCCGTTGCGCCCCTACCTGGACGAGGCGGCGCTCGACCCGCCGCACCGCCGGCTGCTGGACGAACTGGTGGCGGAGCCCTGTCCGCCGGACGTCATCGGCGGCAACCACTACCTGACCAGCGAGCGCTTCCTGGACGAACGGCTGGAACGCTACCCGCCGGAGACGCACGGCGGCAACGGCATCGACCGCTACGCCGACGTGGAGGCGGTGCGCGTCGTGGCGGAAGGGGTGGTCGGCTTCGAGGGGTTGCTGCTGGAGACGTGGGAGCGCTACGGGCTGCCGCTCGCCGCGACCGAGGTCCACAACGGTTCCACCCGTGAGGAGCAGATGCGCTGGCTGAAGGAGGTGTGGGACGGCGCCCGGCGGCTGCGCGAGCGGGGCGTGGACGTGCGCGCCGTGACCGCGTGGTCGCTGCTGGGCAGCTTCGACTGGAACAGCCTGCTGACGCGCCGCGACGGCGTGTACGAGTCCGGCGTCTTCGACATCCGGGCGGCGAAGCCGCGCCCGACCGGGTTGGCCGGGCTGCTGGCCGGGCTGGCCCGCGATGGCGACGCCGATCATCCGGTGCTCGACACGCCGGGCTGGTGGCACCGGCCCGACCGCTTCTTCTGGCCGCCGGTGCGCTGTCGGCCGTACACGCTGCCCTACGGGGCCTGGACGCTGTCGGCGCGGCGGGCCGAGCCGCGCACGCTGCTGATCACCGGGGCGACGGGCACGCTGGGCCGCGCCTTCGCGCGGCACTGCGCGTTGCGGGGGCTGCCGTACCGCGTGCTGGCGCGGCACGAAATGGACGTGACCGACCCGGCGTCGGTGGCCGCGGCGCTCGACCGGCACCGGCCGTGGGCGCTGATCAACGCCGCCGGCTACGTCCGCGTGGACGAGGCGGAGGCCGAGCCCGAGCGCTGCCGGCGCGAGAACACGGACGGCGCCGTCCATCTCGCCGGGGCCTGCGCGGCGCGCGGCGTGGCGCTGGTGACCTTCTCTTCCGACCTCGTGTTCGACGGAGCCAAGCGGGCGCCCTACGTGGAGTCCGACCGGTTGGCGCCGCTGGGCGTCTACGGCTCCAGCAAGGCGGCGGCCGAAGACGGCGTGCTGCGCGTCCTGCCGGCGGCGCTGGTGGTGCGTACCAGCGCATTTTTCGGGCCGTGGGATCAGCACAATTTCGTCACGCAGACGCTGAACCGGTTGCGCGCCGGGCAGCGCGTGGCCGCGGCGGCGGACGTGGCCGTGTCGCCCACCTACGTGCCGGACCTTGTGGACGCCACGCTCGATCTGCTGATCGACGGGGAGGCGGGCATCTGGCATCTGGCGTCGGCGGGGGCGGTGAGCTGGGCCGACTTCGCGCGGATGGCGGCCGACCGCTGCGGCCTGGACGCCGCGCGCGTGGAGGCGGTCCCCGCCGCCCGGCTCGGCTGGGCGGCACGGCGGCCGGTCTACAGCGTTCTGGGATCGGAGCGGGGCAGCATCATGCCGGCGCTGGACGACGCGTTGGGGCGTTACGTGGCCGCGTGCTCCCCGGTGCCGTCGCAGATCGGGCCGGCCGAAGGGCTGGCCGAGTACTTCCGCACCCATCACGCGCGCTGACCATCACCACGGGAGAAAATTGCCATGGCCGATACGAAGGTCGTTTCGGAGCACGGGAGCTTCCGCCTGATCGAACGGGGCGGACGCTACGCCATCGTCGAGGTGCGCAACGGGGCGGCCTACCCCCTCGGCTCGGCGGAAGGGGAGCGTCCGGGCGCCGCCCCCACCCCGCAGGGCATGGCCGGCGTGGTCGCACCCGACGCCTGGATGGGCGAGGACGAGGCCCGGCGCACCTTCGCCGACCTTACCGCCCGCGGCGACGACCTCGCCCGCAAGGTGTGGTGAGCGGTCAGGCCACCCACACCGGCTCCAGCCGGAACGACACCGTGGTGCTCGCGCCGGCGGGCAGCACCATGCCGCCCACCCGCTCCGGGCCGAGCTGGGTCAGGTTGGGCCAGTCCGTGCAGTTGCCGACCGGCTCCAGGCAGAAGAAGTCCTCCATCGCGGGCGTGTAGGCCACCAGGAAGTCGAGCGGCGCTTCCGCCGTCATCCGCAGGCCGGCGCCCAGTTCCGGCCAGCGGACCAGCGCGGTGTGGTCCCAGCCGGTGAAGTTGTTGTCGAGAACGGCGTCGGAGACGCGCAGGCCGTTGCTGAGCTGGTCGGTCACCCACGTTCGCTCCATGCGGGTCGGCATCACCTCGAGATCGGTCGACCAGATGGCGTCGACGCGGGCCGTGATGGTCGTCTTCGGCGTGCGTGGCAGGTAGGGGTGGTGGCCAAGGCCGAGCGGCATCGGCACGGTGCCGCGGTTGCTCACCATCATCCGCACGGTCAGGCCGTCGTCCGTCAGTTCGAAGGTCTGGCGCGCGTCGTAGCGGTAGGGCCAGGCGTCCGGCTGGTGTTCGAAGGCCAGCGTCACCGTGCTGTCCGTGCGATCCATCACCGTCCACGGGCGCTGCCACGCGTGGCCGTGGATGGCGTGGCGGGAATGGGCGTAGTTGGCCGGCATCCGCACCTCGGTCGCTCCGAAGGTGAAACGCCCGTCGCGCACGCGGTTGCAGAACGGTATCAGCGGGAAGCTGGCCATGCCCAGCGGGTCGCGCGCGGTCAGCGCCTCCGCCGTCGCTGGGCGCAGCCAGTCGACCACCCGCGTGCCCTGCCGGCCCTGGAAGCGGGCGATGGACCCGCCGACCTCCGGCGCCACGTCGAGCGTGAGGGAACCGGAAGCGATAGAGACGACGTCGGGATGACGCAGAGCCGCGGGGCTGGTCAGCATGCAGATACCACTCATGAAGGATGCGGGAGGGAGGCGTCGCGGGGGTGAGTATCGGGAAGGGGGGCCGCGCCCGTCGAGCACCCGAAAGTGGATCCGCAGCCATGTCCGCGAATTGTCCCACGCCCCTGAAAGCCGATCGGTCGTGGTGCAATCGGTCCAGCCGCAGGTCAGGTGATTACTGCTGGGGAGGTATGTCCGATGAGAGATCACTCGTCTTCGCGGCGGCGCACAAAGCATCCCCTGTGATTAACGGCCTTTGTCTTGCGAATGTTCTATAACACTAGCAAATCCTGAAAATATGCACGTCTTGCTCCGATAGACGGGGGCACGTTCCGGCGGCGGTGGAAATCGGGGGTTACTCCCTATCGTTAGGATGCGCTGCGGGAACCCTTCGCAAATCCCGCTGTTGGCGGACCCCGTAGGCGGACGTGACTTCCATGCGTCCGCACCATCACATTCCAAAGCCAGGGAGATCGTGCCGATGGAGTACACCGAGGGCGATGACGTGACCATGCGCCCCGACCGGACTGCGGTCGCCGAAGGCGCGGATCCGGTCGCTAAGCGCACCACGAAGAGATCGTTACCTCGGGATTTCGTCTGTTTTTCGCATCTGCGCTGGCACTTCGTTCACCAGCGTCCGCAGCACCTGATGACGCGCTTCGCCCGTGAATTCCGGCTGTTCTTCGTCGAGGAGCCGGTGGGCACGGACGCGGCGGAGCCGCACCTGGACGTGCACGGCACCGACGCCGGCGTCACCATCCTGGTCCCCCGCATACCCGAAGGCGTGGACGCCGAAGCGGCGCAGCGGACGCTGCTCGACCGCCACTTTGCCGAAGCCGGCGTGACGCGGCCGATCCTCTGGTACTACACGCCGATGAGTCTGGCGTTTTCGGACCACCTGGATGCGTCGGCGGTGATCTACGATTGCATGGACGAGCTGTCCGCCTTCAAGGGGGCGCCGCCGCAACTGGTGGAGCGCGAGCGCGCGCTGATGGAGCGCGCCGACCTCGTCTTCACCGGCGGCTACAGCCTCTACGAGGCCAAGCGCGACCGGCACGCCAGCGTGCACGCCTTCCCCAGCAGCGTGGACGTGCCGCACTTCGCCGCCGCCCGCGGCACGGTGGCGGAGGCCGAGGACCAGACGGCCCTGCCGCGCCCGCGCATGGGCTTCTTCGGCGTCATCGACGAGCGGTTCGACATCGACCTGCTGGCCGGCATCGCCCGCATGCGGCCGGACTGGCAGCTCGTCATGATCGGGCCGGTGGTCAAGATCGATCCGGCGGTCCTGCCGCAGGCGCCGAACATCCATTACCTGGGCGGGCGCGGCTACGCCGACCTGCCGCGCTATCTGGCCGGCTGGGACGTGGCGCTGCTGCTGTTCGCGCTGAACGAGTCCACCCGCTTCATCAGCCCGACCAAGACGCCGGAATACTTGGCATCGGGCCGCCCGGTCGTCTCCACGCCGATCCGTGACGTGGTGCGCACCTATGGCGACACCGGTCTCGTTCACATCGCCCGCACGCCCGAGGAGTTCGTCGCCGCCATCGAGAAGGCGCTGGGCGAAGAGGGCCGCGCGGAGCGTTGGCTGGCCGAGGTCGACCGCACTCTGGCCGACATGTCCTGGGACCAGACCTGGGCTCGCATGAAAGGGTTGATCGAATGCGTGATCTGAACGACGGCGTACCGGGCCAGCCGGTCGTCGCCTCCTCGCGCTCGCCGCGCAACGGGGTGCCGCTGGTCGGGCGCGCCGGCTTCGACCATCTGGTCGTCGGGGCCGGCTTCGCCGGCAGCGTGCTGGCCGAACGGCTGGCGCGCGGCCTCGGCAAGCGCGTGCTGATCATCGACCGGCGCCCGCACATCGGCGGCAACGCCTACGATCACTACAACGACGACGGCATCCTCATCCACCGCTACGGGCCGCACATCTTCCACACCAACGCGCCGCACGTGGCCGAATACCTGTCGCGCTTCACCAGATGGCGCCCGTACGAGCACCGCGTGCTGGCGCATGTCGACAACCAACTCGTTCCCATCCCGATCAACCGCACCACCGTCAACCGGCTGTACGGCCTGAACCTGGCCGAGAGCGAGGTGGACGCCTTCTTCGCCGCGCGCGCCGAGGCGGTGCCCGAGGTCCGCACGTCGGAAGACGTGGTGGTCAGCAAGGTCGGGCGGGAGCTGTACGAAAAGTTCTTCCGCGGCTACACGCGCAAGCAATGGGGCATGGACCCGTCCGAGCTGGACAAGGCGGTGACCTCACGCGTGCCGACGCGGACCAACGACGACGACCGCTATTTCGGCGACAGCTTCCAGAACATGCCGCTGCACGGCTTCACGCGGATGTTCGAGAACATGCTGGACCACCCGAACATCAAGATCATGCTGAACGCCGACTACCGCGAGGTGGCGCGCGAGGTGAAGTACGATTCCCTGATCTTCACCGGGCCGATCGACGAGTATTTCGACTATCGCTACGGCAAGTTGCCCTACCGCTCGCTGCGTTTCCGGCACGAGACGGCGGAGCAGGAGTGGTTCCAGCCGGTGGCCGTGGTGAACTACCCCGGCGAGGAGGTGCCCTACACCCGCATCACGGAATACAAGCACCTGACCGGCCAGCACCACCCCAAGACCAGCCTGACGTTCGAGTTCCCGGCTTCCGAAGGCGATCCGTACTACCCGGTGCCGCGGGCGGAGAACGCCGAGTTGTACCGCAAGTACCAGGCGCTGGCGGATGCGACGCCCAACGTGCACTTCGTCGGCCGGCTGGCCACCTACCGCTACTACAACATGGACCAGGTGGTGGCGCAGGCGCTGACGCTCTACGGCCGCATCGCCAAGGCGGAGGAGCAGGGCCGCAGCACGGTCGAGGCGGCGCGCGCGCTGTCCACCATGGCGCAGGGTGTGGCGGTTGCGAAGCCGGTCAGCGCGGCCGAATGAGGCGATCCCCATCCGGAGGGCGACGGATGCACACGCCGACCCTGTTCGACAGCGTCTTCCTGGGCGGTTTCGAATGCTCCACGCACCGGCGGCCGGACGGCCGGCGGCTCGACCTGATCGCGGCGACCGGGCATGACCGGGCGGTGGCGGCGGACTACCGCTGCCTGCAGGGCCACGGCATCCGCACGGCGCGCGACGGGGTGCGCTGGCACCTGATCGAAACCTCGCCCGGCCGCTATGACTGGTCCAGCTTCCTGCCCATGCTGCGCGCCGCGCGCGAGCATGGGGTGCAGGTGATCTGGGACCTCTGCCATTACGGCTGGCCGGACGACGTGGACATCTGGCGCCCGACCTTCGTCGCCCGCTTCGCCCGCTTCGCCCGCGCGGTGGCGGAACTGGTGCGCGACGAGACGGACGCCGTGCCCTTCTACTGCCCGGTCAACGAGATCGCCTACTGGGCGTGGGCCGGCGGCGACATGGCGATGATGAACCCCTGCGAGCGGGGCCGGGGCGTAGAGCTGAAGCACCAGCTTGTCCGTGCTGCCATCGCCGGGATCGAGGCGGTGCGGGCGGTGGACCCACGCGCCCGTTTCGTGCACGTCGACCCGGCCATCCGCGTGGCCGCCCATCCCGACCGTCCGGACGACCAGGGGGAGGCCGCGGCCTACACCCGCTGCCAGTACCAGTCCTGGGACATGATGGCGGGGGAGCTGTGGCCGGGGCTGGGCGGACGGCCGGAGCTGCTGGACATCATCGGCCTCAACTACTACTCCGACAACCAGTGGTTCTTCGGCGGTGGCACCATCCCGCCGGGCGACCCGCGCTATCGTCCGTTCCGCGAGATCCTGGCCGATTGCTGGGAGCGCTACCGCCGGCCGATCCTGGTGGCCGAGACCGGGGCGGAGGAGGACGCGCGCGCCCCCTGGCTGAACTACGTGGCCGGCGAGGTGCTGGCCGCGCTGGAGGCCGGCGTTCCGGTAGAGGGCATCTGCCTCTACCCGGTGCTCGATTATCCCGGCTGGACCAACGACCGCCATTGCAAGGTGGGCCTGCTCGGCTACCTGGATGCGGAGCACCGCAGCGTTCATCAACCGTTGGCCGACGAACTGCGGCGTTGGCAGGCGGTGTTCGAGGGTGCGCGCGCGCGCCGGGCCGAAACGGCGGACAGTGCCGCCTGAACCTTCCAAGGATCTGCGCCCATGTCCCCCAAACCGCAGTTCCCGCAGCGTCCCGTGCTGTTCTTCCTGCGCTACGTCGGCCGCTGGCCGTGGCATTTCGCCGGCCTGCTGGCGCTCGTCATCGGAGCCGCCGCCTGCGCCGTGGCGGTGCAGTACGGCATGAAGCTGCTGGTCGACGCCATGGCGGCGCCCGAACGCAACGCCGTGGCGGTGTGGTCACCGCTGATCGTGTTCGTAGCCCTCATCGGCGTGGAGAACGGGCTATGGCGGCTGGGCGGCTGGCTCGGCTGCCGGACCATCGTGGGCGTCGGGGTGGACATCCGCCTGGATCTGTTCCAGCACCTGTCCGGCCACCCGATACGCTATTTCGCCGACCACTTCGCCGGGTCGCTGGGCAACCGCATCACCGCCACGGCGGGGGCGACGGGCGCGCTGATCAGCACGTTCAGTTGGAACATCCTGCCGCCGATCACCGACTTCATCGGCGCCGTCATCGTCCTGACCACGGTGGACTGGCGCATGGCGGTGGCGCTGGTGGTGTTCGTCACGGTGGTGGCGGGCGGCATCTCCCTGATCGGCGTGCGGGGCCGGCCGCTGCACCGTACCTACGCCGAGCAGGCGTCCTATGCCGGCGGCGAGTTGGTGGACGTGGTGTCCAACATCTGGGTGGTCCAGGCCTTTTCCGCCCGCGCGCGGGAGCGGGCGCGGCTGGCGCGGATCATGGAGGGCGAGGCGGCAGCGCAGCGGCGCAGCTGGCTGTACCTGGAGAAGACCCGCGTTGTGCACGACCTGTGCCTGTGGGTGATGGCCGGCGGCATGCTGGTGTGGGCGGTGTCGCTGTGGACGGCGGGCCGCATCACGCCGGGCGACGTGGTGTTGGTCAGCGCGCTGACCTTCCGCATCCTGCACGGCTCCCGCGATCTCGCCTTCGCGCTGGTGGGCACGACCCAGCACTTCGGCCAGATCGCCGACACGCTGCGCGTCATCGGCCAGCCGCACGCCGTGGCCGACGTGGCCGGCGCGCAGCGGCTGATCGGCCTGGGCGGCTCCATCGAGTTCGAGAACGTGACCTTCGCCTACGACGACGGGCGGCGGGTGTTCAAGGACTTCACCCTGCGCATCCCGGCCGGGCAGCGCATCGGCATCGTCGGCCCCTCGGGCGCCGGCAAGTCGACGCTGGTCGGCCTCGTCCAGCGCCTGGACGACGTGCAGCACGGGCATGTCCTGATCGACGGGCAGAGCATCGCCCACGTCTCGCGCGACAGCCTGCACGATGCCATCGCCGTGGTACCGCAGGAAATTTCGCTGTTCCACCGCTCGGTGCTGGAGAACATCCGCTACGGCTGCCCGGACGCGTCGGACGAGGAGGTCATCCTGGCCGCCCGCGCCGCCTATTGCGACGACTTCATCCGGGAATTGCCGCAGGGCTACGACACGCTGGTGGGCGAGCGGGGGATCAAGCTGTCGGGCGGGCAGCGCCAGCGCATCGGCATCGCCCGCGCTTTCCTGAAGAACGCGCCCATCCTGATTCTGGACGAGGCGACGTCGGCGCTGGACACCGAATCGGAGCTGGAGATCCAGCGGGCGCTGAACGACCTGATGCGCGGCCGGACGGTGCTGGCGGTGGCGCACCGCCTCTCCACCCTGTCGGGGTTCGAGCGGATCCTGGTGCTGGTGGACGGCCGCATCGTCGAGGACGGCAGTCCGACGGAGCTGCGCCGCGGTGGCGGTACCTTCGACGCTCTGTGGCGCCTGCAGGCGGAGGGCTTCTCGATGGACGAGGCGCTGGCGCGGAGGGCCGCCGAATAATCTTCCTCCCCCGCCAGAGGCGGGGGAGGAAGATTGCCGCCTTTACCCCACCGCCTCGCGCACGCGCTCGGTCTCGGCGGCGTCGCGGCCCTTGAGGGCGAGTTCGACGAGACCGTCCAGCAGCGCGGTCGCCGTCGGGTCGGCGCCGGGGGCGTCGTTCAGCAGGCGGAATGTGGTCGCCACCATGCGGCCATGGCCGCAGTTGCGCTCCACGATCAGCGCGGCCGGCTTGTGCACCCAGCCCACCACCATGCCGGCGTGCACGCGGGCCTGGAAATCCCAGGTGGTGCAGTTGGCGATGACGTGGTCGGGGATGACCCGGTCGAAGCTGTGGTCGATCAGCGGGCCGCCCGGCAGCCGGGCGAACGGCCCCGACCGCTTCACCCATGAGAAGGACGAGGCCCACGCCCCCAGCCACATGGAGCCGTGGCGCGGCACCACGCGGACGTTCTGGAAGTGCGGGAACATCGGCTGCAGCTCCTGCGGCTCGTCGGCCAGCACGATCAGGCGGGCGCCGGCGCGCACTTCGGCCCCCAGATTGTCGTCCAGGCGGCGGGCGACGATCACGTCCGCCAGCTTGGCGCTCGCCGCCGTGGCATAGCCAAGGTCTGCGAAGCGCTCCGCCAACTCGGCGTCCGGCGTCCACACCGACACGGCGCCGGCCGGCGGCGCCACGCGCCGGGGGTGGATCGCCAGTTCCACGTGGTTGGTGGCCAGAACGCCGTCGCCGGTGACGATCTCCAGTTCCAGGCGATGGACCTCCGGCGTATCCACGTGCGGGGCGCGGAAGGCGACGGGGCGGGCATGGCGCACGCCCGGCGTCAGGGCCATCGGCTCGCGGTCGCCCAGGCCGGCGGCGTCCAGCGACCAGCGCAGTTCCACACCGTCCACCGTGTCGCCGCGGCCGTGCGCCGCCGCGAGGCCGACCTCGACCTCCTCACCCTCCCAATAGGCCACGCGGTTCCATTGCGGCACCACCACCGTGTCGGCGTTGATGGTGTGGAAGACATTGTGGAAGGCGCGCGGGTTGCGCCGCATGTCCAGCAGGCCGTTCGACTCCCAATGACAGTCGGTGAACTCGGTGATGACGTAGCCGGCGAGGTTCGGCTGACGGCGCATCGCCTCGATCTGGTACTTCAGCGCGCGGAACTGCTGCCACTGCGCCGCCTCGGCGAAGCGCTCCATGCTGCCGAACACGCGGTCCAGGCCGTAGGAGTGGAAGCGCGCCTCGACGCCGTGGGCGTACATGACGCCCTCGCCCCAGTCGTGGCCGGTCTCGAACCACCAGGGTTCCTTGCCGTCGGCGCCGCGCAGCAGCTTCGGGTCGGGCAGGCCCCAGTTGCCGAATTCGGAGCACATGATGGGCTCCTGCCCGGTGCGCGTCGCGTCGCCGTGGTGGCTGTAGGTCGCCTCCGCGCGGTTCGCCATGCGCTCGACGAAGCCGTCCCAGGAATGGCGATGGTCGGGGATGGCCGCGTAGAAGTGATAATCCTCGATATCGGACTGGACGTGGAAGCTGGGGTAGAGCGGCGAGTTGTCGACGACCAGACGGGTCGGGTCGAACGCCTTGAGCCAGCGGTAGGTCGCGTTGACCCAGTCGCGGTGCTCCTGGTTGTGGACGAGGTCGGTGCCCCAGTTCTCGTTGATGATGGTCCAGCAGATGATGGAGGGGTGGTTGCCGTCGCGCTCGACGATGCCCTTCAGCGTCGCCTCAAGACGTTCGGCGGCGGGGCCGGTCAGGCGTCCGGCGTTCGGCAACTCCGTCCAGATCAGCAGGCCGACGCGGTCGGCCACGGCGTAATAGCGCGGGTCCGGCACCTTGATGTGGCAGCGCAGGCAGTTGAGGCCGAGTTCCTTGGCCTTGCGGAACTGGTCCTCCAGGAACTCTTCGGAAGGCACCGTGCAGATGCCGTCCGGGTAGTAATCCTGGTCCAGCGCCGCGCGCAGCATGACCGGCGCGCCGTTCAGGTGGATGCGGCCGTCCTTCACCGTGACGGTGCGGAAGCCGAAACTCTCGGACAGCGTGTCCACCAGCTCCCCGTCCTGGCGCAGCGCCGCCTTCAGACGGTAGAGGCTGGGGGCATCGGGCGACCACGCGTGTGGTTGCGGCACGGTGATGGTGGCGGTGATGCGATCCTGGCTGGCGGCGACGGCCTCGACCAGTGCCGCGGCGGCGGTGCCGTCCGGCGCGATGACGTCCAGTTCGATGTCGTGGTCACGGCGCAGCGGGCGGACAAGGTCGACCGTCACACGGACGGTGCCGGCCTCCAGGTCGGGGACCAGGCGGATGGACGTGATGTGGTCGGCGGCGCGGCGCTCCAGGTTCACCGACTGCCAGATGCCGCTCAGCGGGCCGTACCAGCTCTGCTTGCCGAAGGGGGTCTCGGCGAAAGGGAACTCGGGGTAGGCGTCGGGATCGTCGGTCGGCGCCGTCACCGACACCGCCAGCTCGTTGCGGCCGGGGCGCAAGACGCGGGTCACTTCCACCTCGAAGGGCAGGTAGCCGCCTTCATGCGTCGCCACCTCGATGCCGTTCACCAGCACGCGGGCGAAGTAGTTCACCGCGCCGAAGCGCAGGAACAGCGGGGCGCCGGCCCAGTCGGCGGGCACCTCCACGTCGCGGCGGTACCAGGCACGACCCATATGGTCGCGCAGGTCGTCGAACTGCGCCTGCCAGGGACCGGGAACCACGCACGTACGCCAGTCGCGGACGTCCTCCAGGGCGACGACCGCGTCGCCGAAGTACTGGAAATCCCATTCGCCGTCGAGAGAGAGGGTGTTGCGCTGCACGCTTCGCTCCGCATTCGCTGTAGCCGGCGCCTGTTCAAGCCGCGCCCGGCAAGTGGGCGAAGTGTTCGAAGATCATGGTTAACGAAAAATAACCAACAGGCGGTCCGGGCGGCACGCAAAAGGACAGGTGCCGGTGGTCCGGGGGTTTCCGGGACTTGGGCGCTTGTGACAAAAAGCGGGGTCCATTTGGGAATGTGACAAAAACCGGCGGGGGTGCTTCGACGTCTATTGTTAATCTTCTGCTAACCATGCTCGGCGCGACATCGGCCCTCAATTCCGGCGCAGATGCGAGGAGAACGGGCCGTGCGGCAACCGATCGAGATGTGGGGTGGGGTGGAATGCACCGTTGCCCGGCTGCGCGACCGCTTCGTCGACCAGACGCGGCTCAGCGGCCATCACGAGCGCATCGAGGATCTGGATGCCTTCGCCGCCCTCGGCATCACGGCGATCCGCTATCCCGTGCTGTGGGAGCGGGTGGCGCCGGAAGGGTTGGACAAGGCGGATTGGCGCTGGACGGACGAGCGGCTGGGGCGCCTGCGGGAACTGGGCGTGCGGCCCATCGCGGCGCTGCTGCACCACGGCAACGGGCCGCGCGGCACCGACCTGACGCAGCCCGACTTCCCGGAGAAGTTCGCCGCCTACGCCGCCCGCGTGGCCGAGCGCTATCCCTGGATGGATCTTTACACGCCGGTGAACGAGCCGTTGACCACCGCGCGCTTCTGCGGGCTCTACGGCCTGTGGTACCCGCACGCCCGCGACCACGCCGCTTTCCGCCGCATCCTGATCAACCAGATCAAGGGCACGGTCCTGGCGATGCGCGCCATCCGCGCGGTCAACCCGGCGGCGAAACTGGTGCAGACCGAGGATCTCGGCAAGTGCCACAGCACGCCGCGCCTGGCCTATGAGGCGGAGCACGAGAACCAGCGCCGCTGGCTGACGTTCGACCTGCTGGCCGGCCGCGTGACGCGCGGGCACCCGCTGTGGACCTACATGGCGGAGGGCGGGCTTGAGGACGAACTGGACGAACTGGCGGCGAACCCGTGCCCGCCGGATATCCTGGGCATCGACCATTACCTGACGAGCGAGCGTTTCCTGGACGAGCGGGTGAAGCGCTACCCCGGTGTGCGGGCCGGCGGCAACGACCGCGACCGCTACGTCGACGTAGAGGCCATCCGCGTCGTGGCCGAAGGCACGGCCGGCCTGGAAGCGCTGCTGGAGGAGGCGTGGGAGCGTTACCGCCTGCCCATCGCCGCCACCGAGGTGCACAACGGCTCAAGCCGCGAGGAGCAACTGCGCTGGCTGAAGGAGGCGTGGGACGCGGCGCACCGCCTGCGCGGCCGGGGTGTCGACATCCGGGCAGTGACGGCATGGGCGCTGCTCGGCAGCTACGACTGGAACAGCCTGCTGACCCGGCGCGCGGGCTTTTACGAATCCGGGGTGTTCGACGTGCGCGGACCGAAGCCGCGCCCGACGGCGCTGGCGCACCTCGTGCGCGATCTGGCGACCAGGGGCACGGCCGACCACCCGGTCTTCGACGCCCCCGGCTGGTGGCACCGGGAGGACCGCTTCCATTGGACGCCGGTGCGCTGCGATCCGTTCGCCCCCGCTCGCCCGCGCTGGACGCCGCCGGCTCGCGCGCCGCGCCCGCTGCTGATCACCGGCGGCGACGGGGTGCTGGCCCGCGCGGTGGCGCGCCTGTGCGTCGTGCGTGGGCTGCCCTACGCGCTGCTGTCGCGCCGCGAGATGGACATCGCCGACCCGGCCTCGGCCGCTGCCGCTCTGGCGCGGCTCAAACCGTGGGCGGTGGTCAACGCCGCCGGTTTCGCCCGCGTGGACGAGGCGGAGCGTGAGCCCGGGCGCTGCCGGCGCGAGAACGTGGAGGGCATGGACGTGTTGGGGGCGGCCTGCCGGGCGGACGGAGTGCCGCTGCTCGCCTTCTCCAGTCATCTCGTGTTCGACGGCGGCAAGGAGGGTGCGCCCTACACCGAGGACGATGCGCCGGCGCCGCTCGGCGTGTACGGAATGACGAAGCTGGAAGCCGAACGGCGGCTGCTCGACGCCGACCCCGACGCACTGGTGGTGCGCACCGGCCCGACCTTCGGTCCGTGGGACGACCGCAATCTCGCCACGCGCGCCATCCGTGCGGTGGCCGGCGGACGGTTCTTCTCGGCGGCCTGCGACGTCACCGTTTCGCCCAGCTACCTGCCCGATGTGGTGAACGTGGCGCTCGACCTCCTGATGGACGGCGAGCGCGGCGTCTGGCACCTCGCCAACACCGGGGCGGTCACCTGGGCCGAGTTCGCCCGCGGCGCGGTTCGCGACGCCGGGCTGGATCCGCAGCGGGTGCTGGGGGTGCCCGCTGCGGACCTGAATTGGACGGCACCCCGGCCGGCGTACAGCGCGCTGCGCTCCGTCCGTGGCGCGGGGCTGCCGTCGCTGGAGGACGCGCTGCGGCGCTACCACGCCGAACGGCCGCAGGATCTGGTGCTGCGGCTGCCGGACGCGGAGGAGGTCAGGGCGTAGTGGGTGTTGGGCCGCGCGTCGTTCGGCCCAACACATGTGCACTATACGAATTCCCTTCTCCAACAATAGATAAAGCAATTCTGAGGCATTGTCTGAACTTTACATTCAATTAAGCATAATTGACCAGGCTGCGGTCATGGCGTTGGCCACTCATGGTGGTCCCGTGACCGCGACGCCCGGTCGGTTTTAGTTGAGGTTGACATGCTGGCGATCATCGAGCGGATTCTGACCTTGTTCAAGCCGTTCTGGAAGGCGCTGGCGCTGATCTCGGCGCTGATCATGCTTCAGAGGGTGGGCGATCTGCTCGTGCCGCTGTTCGGCGGCCGGGTGATCGATGCCATGGCACAGCATCGTCCGCTGGACGCCATCTACATGATGGTCGGCACCGCCTTCGTGTTCTGGATCTGTCACGGCAACATCCTGCCCTACGTGCTGGGCCGCGTGGATCTGGCTTGCTTCCAGTACGCGGGGCCGCGCCACCTCGGCGTGGGCATCCTGCGCCACCTGCTGCGCTCCCGCCGCGACCCGTCGGCGCACGACACCGCGATGCAGCAGGCGGTCATCGAGCGCGGCGAGGTGGTGCTGGTGCAGTTCGTGAACAGCCTGTTCCGCGTCGTCATCCCGCTGGTGGTGCCGGGCATCGTGACGCTGGGCCTGCTGCTGTGGTGGTACCCGCTGATCGGCGTGATCGTGGTGGTCGGCGGCGTCCTGGACGTACTGGCGACCATCTATCTGAACAAGGTCCTGAAGCCGCTCTACACCCGTCTCCAGGAGTTGGACTACGAGCGCCAGCGCTGGCACACGCACGCCTTCCGCCACTTTCTGTCCATCGTGATCGAGGGCAAGCGGCGCGCGACGGGCGACGAGTACGACCAGCGCTTCGGCACCTACGCCGACTTCGGCACGCACACCGGCCGGCGCTTCCTGCGCTTCAACTTCGGGCGCGGCCTGATCATCAACGTCACCAACCTGTGCACCTGGGGCGTCGGCGCCTGGTACGTCGACGCCGGCACCTTCTCGCTGGGCTACTTCCTGGCGTCGCTGAGCTGGTCGACCTACGTGCTGAACGTGGTGGGGTCGGGCATCGAGGTGCAGAAGCAGTGGATGGAGACGATGCCCGCCATCAAGGCCTTCTTCGTCGAGGTCGACGCCGCCGGCCCGCTGGACGAGACGGAGGGCAGCGCTCCGGCCGTCGTCACGCCGGTTCCGGCGGGCATGGTGCCGGCGCTGGGGGCGGAGTAATCACCGCGGGAACACCAGCCACGCATCCGGGTGGTCCGCCGATACGGCGGGCCACCATGCCTTTGCGTCCGGTACCAGCGCGATGATGCAGCCGCCGAACCCGCCGCCGGTCAGGCGGGCGCCGATGGCGCCATGCTTCAGGGCGGTCTCCACCAGCGCATCGATCTCCGGCAGCGACACGGCATAGTCGTCGCGCTGCGAGCGGTGGCTCTCCACCATCAGCTTGCCGAACGTCTGCGCATCGTCGGCTCGCAGCGCCACCACGCCGTCGAGGACGCGGCGGTTCTCGGTGATCACGTGGCGGGCGCGGCGGTTCAGCGGTTCGGGCAGCGCCTCGACGGCGGGCAGGTCGTCCACGTCCAGGGCGCGCAGGCTGCCGACGTTCAGCGCCGCGGCGGCGGCTTCGCACTCCGACCGGCGCTGGCGGTAGCCGCCGTCGGTCAGCCGGTGCGCGACGCCGGAATGCACGACGGCGAACTGGTGGCTGCGGGGCAGCGGCACGTGCTGGTAGTCCAGGGACAGCGTGTCGAGGAACAGTGCCGTGCCGGGGCGGCCGACGGAGCTGACCATCTGGTCCATGATCCCGCAGGGCATGCCGACGTATCCCGATTCCGCGCGCTGGCCCAGCCGGGCCAGCATCTCGTCGTCGATGGACAGCTCCAGCCAGCGGCGCAGTGCGCGGAGCGTCGCCACCTCCAGTGCGGCGGAGCTGGAGATGCCCGCCCCCATGGGCACGTCGCTCTCGATGGCGACGCGCAGTCCCTCCACCGGGACGCCCTGCTGGCCGATCACCTTGACGCAGCCCAGCACGTAGTCCAGCCAGTCGCCGTGCGCCGGGGCATCCAGGCGCCGGGTCAGCGTCTCGTTGAACTGGGCGGCGTGCGCCTCGATCTCGCCGGGTTTGCCGGGGCCGACGGCGACGGTGGTGACGTAGGGCAGGGGGGTGGGCAGCACGAAGCCGTTGTTGTAGTCGGTGTGCTCGCCCAGCAGGTTGGCACGGGCCGGCGCCTTCTCCGTCGCGGCGGCGTCGGTGCCGAAGGTCTTGGTGAACAGCGCGCTCATAGCGTCACCTCGCGCAGTCGGGCGGCCATCTGCTCCGGCAGCCCGTCGACCAGGAAGGTGCCCGCCCCCTGCTCGCAGCCCGCCAGGTACTTCAGGCGCTCGGCCGTGCGCAGGAAGGGGAAGAACTGGATGTGGAAGTGGAAGCGGTCCTCCTCGCCCTTGGGGGCGGCGTAGAGGATGCACAGGTAGGGCATGGGCCGGCCGTACAGCGCGTCGTAGCGCGCCACCACTTCCCCCAGCGCGTCGGCGAAGCCCAGCGTCTCGGCGTCGGAGAAGGTCCAGGGGCCGGGATGGAAGGCGCGCGGCATCAGCCACACCTCGCTGGGAAAGCGGGCGCAGGGCGGGACGAAGGCCACCGCGTGCGCGTTCCCGGCCACATCGTAGGCGTCGCCGATCCGTTCGCGCAGGGTGGACAGCACCGGCCCCTCGCGAAAGGCCGCCACCATGGGCGCCACGGCCGGCGGTACGAACGGGAAGGCGTAGATCTGCCCGTGCGGGTGGTGCAGGGTGACGCCGATCTCCTCGCCGCGGTTCTCGAACGGCATGACGAAGGCGACCATGTCGTGCGCCAGGAGGTCGCGGTAGCGGTCCGCCCACACCCGCACCAGCAGCTCCCGCCGCTCGCGCGGCAGCTCGCCGACCGAGCCGCGATGGGCGGAACTGTACACCACGACCTCGCACTGGCCCTTGGCCGGGCGGGTCGGGATAGGCAGCTCGGGCGCTTCCGGCGCACCGGGGTGGAAGGCGGGGAAGCGGTTCTCGAACACCGCGATCTCGAAGTCGGCGAAGGGGATTTCGCCGGGGAAGCCGCCCGGCTGCACCGGGCACAGCGGGCAGAACTCGGCCGGTGGCTTGAAGGTGCGCTCCTGCCGGTGGCTGGCGTAGGCCACCCATTCGCCGCGCAGGGGATGCCAGCGCAGGTGCGGCGTGGAGACGGGACCCGGCTCCAGCTCCTCCGTCACCGGCAGCTCGTGCGGCTGCCGGCCGTAGAGGTAGAGCTTGCGCCCGTCCGGCTTCATGTACGTGCGTTTGTGAAAATCCGCGCCCGACTGCACCGTCGCCCCCGCTGTTGCGGCCAATGCAGACCAGAACAGTGGGGGGCGGCGGTCGTCGCGGCCCCTATCGGCGATCCGCCGACGGGGCCGGGCGGGCGGCGGCCAGGATGTTGGCGATGGCGCCGGCGCGCAGGTCGTCGGACAGCTCCTCCAGGCTCAGCGACAGCTTGCGCCGCCAGTTCGGGTACTGGTCCACGGTGCCCGGCAGGTTGACCTGGGCCGCTTCGCCCGTCAGGTCGTCCAACTGCACCATGGCGATGGCCGCGTTGGTGCGCGCCAGGAAGGCGTGCACCGCGTGCCCCAGCCCGTCGTCGTAGGGCGAGGCGCTGCCGAAGCTGGCCGGCAGCGGCAGGCCGGCGGCGCGCACCGCCTCGATCAGGTAGGCCCGTTCCTCGTCGCGCCGCTTGCGCTGCCTCTCGGCTTCGCCCTCGGCAGGGTAGAGGGCCTTCTCCTCCTTCAGGTCGATGTCGTGCCCCTCCCACCAGCCGCGCAGGGTGGCGAGATCGTGGCTGCCCACGGTGGCGAGCGCCAGATAAGGATAGACGTCCGGGCCGACGAAGCGGCCGTCCTCCGTCCACTCGAAGAACACCACGCGGTAGCTGAGCACCGCGGCCTCCGCCATGCGCCGGCGGAAGCCGGCCGGAACGGTGCCCAGGTCCTCGCCCACCACGAGGCAGCGCTGGCGCACGCTTTCCAGCGCCAGGATGCCCAGCATGTCGTCCATGGGGTAGGCGACGTAGGCGCCCTCGCCGGGCGGGTGCCCTTCCGGGATCCAGTAGACGTGCTGGAGCGCCATGGCGTGGTCGATGCGCAAGCCGCCGGCGTGGCGCATGTTGGCGCGCAGGAGGCGGACGAAGCCGGCGTACGCCTCCTCCCGCAACGCGTGCGGGTGGAAGGGCGGCAGGCCCCAGTCCTGGCCGGCGGGGTTGAACAGGTCGGGCGGGGCGCCGACGTGCGCGGCCGACACCACCACGTGCGGCGCCGCCCAGGTCTCCACGCCGGCGCTGTCGGCACCGACGGCGAGGTCTCGGTAGAGCCCGATCGCCATGCCGCGTGTGTTTGCATGGTTCGCGGCGGCGGCCAGTTGCTCGTCGGCCATCCATTGCAGCCACGCCAGGAAGTCGATGCGGTCGCGGCAATCCTTGGCGAAGCGGGCGACCTCCGGCGAATCCGGGTCGCGGAACGGCTCCGGCCAGCGGCGCCAGTCGGCGTGCGCCGGGTCGCCGGCGGCGAAGCGCTCGCGCAGAGCCTGGAAGACGCAGAAGCGCTCCAGGGTCTCGCCCCATTCCGCACGGAACGCGGTGAACGCAGCGCGGCGTTCCGGCGCCGCGCCTGACTGGAACGTGCGGAACAGCATCCCCAACACCGGCAGCTTGAGCCGCGCCACCGCCGGATAGTCCACGAACGCCGCCGCCTGCGCGGCTTCAATGGCCTGCCGGAAGTCGGCGTCGGCCATGCGCGTGCGGGCCTCCTCGCAGGTCATCAACTCCGGCACGGCGCTGACGTCGATGTAGAGCGGGTTGAGGAACAGCCGGCTGGCGGGGGAATAGGGGCTGGCCTGGGCCGGGTTGTCGAGGAACAGCGCGTGCAGCGGATTGAGGCCGATGACCGAGGCACCGTGCCCGGCAGCGATCTCCGCGAGGTTCGTGAGGTCGCCGAAGTCGCCCATGCCCCAGTCGTTGCCGGAGCGCAGGGTGTAGAGTTGTGCCGACAGGCCCCACACCCGCTCCCCCATCTCCAGCGGGACCGGCAGATGGCAGCGGTCGGGGACCGAGATGACGGTGGTCTCGGCACTGACCCCGTCCGCCTCCACGCGCAGCCGATGGTAGCCGAGCGGCAGGGCGGCGCCGAGGTCGAGCCGGCGGACCTCCAGCGCCCGCCCGTCCAGATCCGCCGAACGCAGCAGCGGCAGGTCGTCGAACGGCGCGGTGCCGGTGCGCTCCTCTCCCTCTTCCTCGGTCAGCACCCAGCGCAGATCGCCGCTGCCGGCCGGCAGGGTGACGGGCAGCGCGAACGGCGGGCGGTCGAAGCGCCAGACCGCCACCGGCGGCAGCGGGCGCGCCAGTTCGGCCCGGTCCAGCCCGGCCAGCCGGGCGGCGGCGGCGTCCTCGTCCGGCGCGTCGACGCCCATGGCGGCGAGGAGCGCGCGGGCGGTGTCGGGCGTCGTGCGCACGGACTTGCCGGCGGCGTCCGTGTACTCCGCCTCGATGCCCATGCGTTCGGCGAGGCGGTCGAGCGCGCTCGCCTCCTCGATCGACCAGATGACGGACCAGGGGGCCAGCGCGCCGTCGCGGATACCGTCGCCTTCGGTCCACAGGATGCGGCCGGGAGCGCCGGTCAGGCCGGGCGCGGGGGTGTCCGACAGGTTGGCGCGCAGGTGCAGTCGGCTGCCGTCGCCCAACCGCCAGCGCGCGGCCAAGCCGCTGCGGCCGGTCACCTCGTAGCGGCCGGTGCCGCCGGGTGTGCCATCCAGGTGCGGAACGATCTCGCGCCGGCGCGTCTTGATCGCCCGGCGGTACCAGGCCAGCCATTCGGCGTGGGGAGGCTCGCTTCGGCGATCCCAGTCCAGCTTGGCGCTTTCGAAGGTGTCGGGCGCCGTGGGATCGGGGATACGGGCGCGGGCCTGCGGGTCCTGGAACTCGGGGAAGTCGGCGAACTCCTCCCGTCGCCCCCGGCGCACGGCCTGCGCCAGCTCCGGAGCGAAATCGCAGAAGAAGGGGAAGGGGCGGGTGGATGCCCACTCCTCCCCCATGAACAGCATGGGCACCTGGGGGGCGAGCAGGTAGACGGCGGCTGCCGCGCGTATGGCATCCGGTGGGGCGATCCGCGTGATGCGCTCGCCGAAGGCGCGGTTGCCGATCTGGTCGTGGTTCTGGAGGAAGCTGACGAACGCCGTGGGCGGCAGGTGCGCCGACGGTTCGCCACGCGGCTCGCCGCGGAACGCCGTGGTCTCGCCCTGGAAGGCGAAACCCTCGGCCAGCGCGCGGCCCAGCTTGTCGGCGGCACCGGCGTAGTCGACGTAATAGCCGCCAGCCTCGCCGGTCGCCGCCGTGTGCAGCCCGTGGTGCAGGTCGTCCGCCCACTGCGCGGTGTGCCAGCGCGGCGTCTTGTCGGGGCTGCGGGCCAGGAATCGGGCTTGGTTGGCGTCGTTCTCCAGCACCAGATGCACGTGCCGCCGGCCGCCGATCAGGGCCTGAACACGCTCCGCCAGCTCCTCCAGGAAGGGGTGGTCGCTGTCGTCGATGATGGCGTGCACGGCGTCGAAGCGCAGGCCGTCCAGGTGGAACTCCTCGATCCAGTAGAGCGCGTTGTGGATGAAGAAGTCGCGCACGTTGCGGCTGTCCACCCCGTCGACGTTGATCGCCGCACCCCACGGCGTCTTGTGGCGGTCGGTGAAGAACGGGCAGGCGTAGGCGTTGAGGTAGTTTCCCTCCGGCCCGAAGTGGTTGTAGACGACATCCAGGAAGACCATCAGCCCGCGCTGGTGCGCCGCGTCGACCAACGCCTTCATGTCCTCCGGCCGGCCGTAGACGCCGTCGGGCGCGAAGGGCAGCACACCGTCGTAGCCCCAGTTGCGCGTGCCGGGGAAGGCGCTGACCGGCATCAGCTCGATCGCCGTCACGCCCAGTTCAACCAGATCGTCCAGCCGGCCGATGGCGGCGCGGAAGGTGCCCTCCGGCGTGAAGGTGCCGACGTGCAGCTCGTAAAGGATGGTCTCGTGCCACGGCCGGCCCCGCCACGCCGTGTCGGACCAGCGGTAGACGGTCGGGTCGATCACCTCGCTGAAGCCGTGCACGTCGTCCGGCTGGTAGCGCGCGGCCGGGTCGGGCACTTCCTGCCCATTCTCCAGGATGAAGCGGTAGCGCGTGCCGGCGTGCGCCTGGGCGGTGCTCCACTCGTACCAGCCATCCGGCGCGCTCAGCATCGGCAGAGGCACGCCGACGTCGTCGAGCAGCAGCGAGACGCGCCCGGCGGCCGGCGCCCACAGGCGGAAGCGCACGGTGCCGTCCGGCAGGACCTGGGCGCCGAAGGGCATGGCGTGCGCCCGCGCCTCGCCCAGCGCCACCGAGCCGGGGGCCGCCTGGCCGATGGTGCCGGGGGCGGCGTCGGCCACATCCGGGCCGGCATCGGCCTGCAGGATCGAGGTGACGCCGGACAACGGGATCGCCAGCCAGTCCGGCCGGTTCGCCAACTCGTACCCGACCTCGTAGAACGCCTTTTCCAGGAGGAAGAGCTTGAGCAGCGCCGCCGCCGTGCCGGGATCGGTGGGGAAGGACGGGCAGTCGCCGATGGCCGCGCGATAGCCGTCCAGGAAGGCGCCGCCGGCCGCCCCCTCCCACCAGCCGATCCACGCGGCGCGCGCGGCGCGCGTGGGTTCGTCCAGGCCGTCGGGCAGGGCGCGACGCGCGGTGGCGGCGGCGTAGGCGAAGGAGCGCAGCATCCCCGCCACATCGCGCAGCGGCGAATGCTTGGCGCGCCGCTCGTGGAGAGGGCGCATCGGCTCGCCTTCGAAATCGATGATGAAGACCTCATCGCCGGATACAAGGATCTGGCCCAGGTGGAAGTCACCGTGCAGCCGCGTGCGGGCGAGGGTGGCGGTGGTGGGCGTCAGCGCGTCGATCTGCGCCATCACCGCGCTCTCGGCGGCGGTGAGGGCGGCAGCCTGCACGGCGGTGGCGCCGTCCAGCCGGTCCAGCGCCGTGCGCAGCTTTTCCAGCGTGGTGCGCGCCATGCGGCGCACGCCCTCCGCCCACTCCGCCAGCACGGCGGTGTCCACCGGCTCCGGCCGGAAGGCATCGTCGTCGGTGGGGGCGGCGAGTGCGCGATGCAACTCCGCGGTGCGCCGACCGAGCGTGCGCAGGAGCGCCAGCAGGCCGTCGTCGTCGGCTTCGGCGTCGTCGAAGCGGTTCAGTCGGTCGGCCAGGCGGCCGGTGACGTGTGCCCATCCGTCCGCGGCGTCGGGCACCAGGGCCTGGAGTGCGCCCAGCGTGGTGGGCCCCTTGTCGCCCGTACGCTCCACCCAGCCCAGCAGCGGCGGGGTGCCGGCAAAGCCGGCGACCTCCGTCAGGAAGCGCGTCATCTCGACTTCCGGGTGGGTGCCGGCTTCCAGTTTGCGGATGCTCTTGAGGATCGCCACGTCGCCGATGCGGACGGACGTGTTGGACTGCTCCGCACCCGGCCAGCGCAGCGGCACGTCTCCCGCCAGCGCCTGTTCAACGGCCGCGAACGCCCCGGTGCGGTGGAAGGACAGGCCGTCGATCCGGCCGCCCGAGCGGATGCCGTCCAGCACGGCGCGGACGAAGGCCTCGTCGCCGCAGGCGTCGCGCAGCGTGCCGGACCAAGGACCGCCATCCGGCCCGGCGATGGTGTAGGGATCGCCGGCCTCCGCCGCACCGCCACGCCGTAACGCCAGCGGCAGCAGGTAGGTCTGCGCCGCCCCCCCCGGCGGCTGCACCCGCAGCAGGCACACCAGCGTCGCGCCGCCCTCCACCGGCAGGGTCAGCGCGTCGGCGATGCGCACGCGCGGCGTGCCGGCGTCCTTGGCGGCGTACCAGCGCCGCGCCACGATGAAGGTGGGCAGGACGTGCTCTTCAAGATGGGACAGGGCATCCCGGTCGAGCGGGGCTTGGATCCGTTGGGCGGCGTTGGGCACGTGGCCTCTCCTGGTGGCGGGCTCTCTTGGGGATCAACACGCACTGCGCGAACGACTCACGCGGAGGGGCGGACGAGGCGGGTGGTGACTTCCAGCACGCTGCGGCCGGCAGCCTCGATCACGTCGGCGTTGGTGCCGTGCACGCGGGCGAAGACGTCCGTGGTGGCGCCCACCAGCGAACCCGAACCGCAGCCCAGTTCCTCCAGCGTGCGGCAGGCCCAGGCGTAGTGGCGCGCCTCGTCCCCGGCGTTGCGGCGCAGCACCTCGGCCACATCCGGCGGGTGGGCGCGGGCGGCGTGGCGGGCGTACTTCGCCTTCGACTGCCACTCGTTGGACTTGAAGGCCAGCAGGATGGCGCGGTCGCCGCCGGGCAGGGCCGCCACCTGGACGCCCAGCTTGAGAAGGCCCGTGGGCAGATGCGGCAGCGGCACGCGCACGCCGCCCACGTCGCGCAGCAGGGCGGACAGGTCGCGGATGTGGCGCTGGTGGTCGTCGCGGAAGGAAGCCAACGCGTCGCGCAGCTCGCGCCGCCCCACGGCGCTGATCGCCAGCGTGTAGACGGGCAGGGCGTCGTATTCCAGTTGCAGGAGGTCGATCAGCTCGGCGATGAGCGCGGGGGTGTCGGGTTGCGATCGGGTGTCCATGGTCCCTCCGTGGGCGTGCGGCGAGGGCTCAACAGAGGCGCGCGGCCTTGCTCACGCCGGAATGGTCCATCCTGGTGGGGCGGATACCTCATCCGACATAGGAGCGACCACATCCGCGCTTCGGTTGCGCCGCGGGATGCTTTGGCGGGACAGCGGTTTTCAAGGAGTGACCACAGGAGGGAATCGATCGTGCCGCAGATCAACCGGACGCCCGCGCCCGTCGGCGGCCAACCGCACGTCGTCATCGTCGGCGCCGGTTTCGGCGGTTTGGCCTGCGCCGGCGAACTGGGCGGGACGAACGTCCGCGTGACGGTCATCGACCGGCGCAACTACCACCTGTTCGTGCCGCTGCTGTATCAAGTGGCGACCGCCGCGCTGTCGCCGGCCGACATCGCGCAACCCATCCGCAAGGTGCTCAGCCGCCACGCCAACGTCGACGTCGTCCTGGGCGAGGTGACGGGTGTCGACCTCACCGGGCGCCGGGTGGTTCTGGCCGACGGCAGCTTCGTGCCTTACGACCGGCTGGTGCTGGCCACCGGCTCCTCCTACAGCTACTTCGGGCACGACGAGTGGGCGAAGGTGGCGCCGGGCCTGAAGACCATCGAGGACGCGCGGCAGATCCGCTCCCGCCTGCTGGGCTGCTTCGAACAGGCCGAGGTGTCCGCCGACCCGGAGCAGCAGAAGGCGCTGATGACCACCATCATCGTCGGCGGCGGGCCGACGGGGGTGGAGATGGCGGGCTCCGTCGCCGAACTGGCCCGCTACACGCTGGCCCGCGACTTCCGCCGCATCGACACGCGCTCCGCCCGCATCCTGCTGGTGGAGGCGGGGCCGCGCATCCTCTCGACCTTTCCGGAGCCGCTGTCGAACTACGCGCGCCGGGCGCTGGACCGGCTGGGCGTCACCGTGCTGACGGGACAGGCGGTGGATCGGATCGAGCCCGGCGGGGCGGTGATCAACGGCCGCTTCGTGCCCGCCGGCACCATCGTGTGGGGTGCGGGGGTAAAGGCCTCGCCGGCCGGGCGGTGGCTGGGCGTGGAGACCGACCGCACCGGCCGCATCCCCGTGGCGCCGGACTTGTCGGTGCCGGGGTTCGAGGGCGTCTACGCGCTGGGCGACACGGTGGCCCTGGCAGGCGACGACGGCAAGCCGCTGCCCGGCCTGGCGCAGGTCGCCAAGCAGCAGGGCATCCACCTGGGCCGCGCGCTGGCGGCGAACCTGGAGCGGGGGGAGGCGATGCCGCGATTCCGTTTCCGCATGCGCGGCAACACCGCCATCGTCGGGCGCAGCGCCGCCGTCTTCGACTTCGGCCGGCGGCAACTGAAGGGCTGGTTCGCGTGGCTGCTGTGGGCCATCGTCCACGTCTACCTGCTGGTCGGGTTCGAGAAGCGGCTGATGGTCAGCATGCAGTGGCTGTGGCGCTACATGACCTATCAGCGGGGCGCGCGGCTGATCACCGGCGATGTCCCGTCCCCCTTGCCCGCGACCGTGGTGCGGGAGCCGCCGGAAGAGGAGCGGCGGCGCAACCGCGCCTGAACGGAAGACGTATCGCGGTTGATCCCGGCAGCATTGCATCGCCCGAGGTCTTGGAATGGTTGGCTTGAGGGCGTCTACCCCGCGTTCCCCAGGCCGACTCTCCGATGGACAACCGTTGTTGGAACTGGGCCGGGCGCGCATGTGGCCGGCCCTTCATTTCGTCTTGGCCTCGTCCTCCGGCGCGCGTCCGCGCGCGTACAGCCACGCCACGATCTCCGGCCACAGGCTCTCGTGCGCCGACCTCCCGACCAGGACGCCGACGTGCTGGAGCGCCACGCCGCGGTCGCCCCCGTAACGCAGCACGCGCACCTCGGACGCCCCGGACAGCGCCGACAGCGTCGATGCGGCCGGGATCACCGTGCTGCGCGGATCGACGGCGGCCAGCACCGGGCAGGCGATGGCGGCGGACCCGACCGTGCGCGCGCCCAGGCGCAGCGTGCCGCGGGCGAAGCGGTCCTCGCGGTAGAGCCGTTCCACCACGTCCTCGAACAGGCGCGCGGGCATGGCGAACTCGTCGAGCGCCCAGCGCATGACCTGCGTGTGCAGCCGCGCATCCTTCGGATCGGCGAGGCTGGCCAGCCGGTCGCGCCACACCTCGCGGGAGAAGGCATCGGGGGCGGCGCGCACGCTGGCGTTGGTCAGCATCGATCCTGGCACCGAGGAGGCGCCGTCCAGCAGCGCGTCGGCCGGCGGCGCCTTGGCCACCATCGCGGCGAGGTCGCCCGCCGCCGCGCCGAAGGCCAGCGGCGCCTCCAGGAGGAGCAGCGCGGACACGCGGTCCGGGTGTCCGGCGGCGAAGATGGCGGCCAGCGTTCCGCCCAGCGAGTGGCCGGCCAGCAGGACCCGGCCGGCGCCGCCGTCCGCGTCCACCGCGTCCACGGCGGCGGCGATGTGAGCGCCGGCGTAGTCGGCCAAGCCGCTGCCCGGTGCCCCCTCATCCGGCTCCGTCCATTCGATCAGGTAGACGCGCAAACCTCCGCCGAGGCACCGGCGCACGGCGCTGGCGTCCGGGGCGATGTCCCAGATGTACGGACGCTTGATCGGTGCCGGGACGATCAGCAGCGCCGGCCCCTCCGCCGGACCGCCGTAGGCGCGCAGCCGGAAGCCCGGACGCGCGGCGATCACGCGGAACGGCGACTCCTCCGGACCGAAGCCGGCGGCGTCCAGCATGAGGCCGCGCATCCGCCGCATCCGGTCGAGCATGTGCAGCGCGAACATCCGGCAACTCCCTGCGATCCTACGCCATTCGTCAACAACACACGGCCGGCCGGAACGGGTGCGCTCAGCGCGGCGTCTGGTACGGGCGGCCGGGGATGGTGAACAGGCCGGACTTGAGGCTGACGGACATGTGGTTGGCCTTGGCCAGCGCCCGCTCCGCCGCCGATGCCGGCAGCACCTCGCGCGCGGTCTGGCCGAACAGGTCGAGCCAGCGGTCGAAGGATTCCGGCTCCAGGCCCAGCCCGACGTGCGCCATGAAGGGGCTGCCCTTGTAGCCGCCGGTGCCGCGCAGGTGCGACGACCAGAACGTCTCGATCTCGGCCAGGTGACCGTCCCAGTTGCGGACCGCCGTCTCGAACACCGGGCCGAGCAGGGGATCGCGGCGTGCGCGGTCATAGAAGCGGTGCACCAGTTCGGTGACCATCGCCTCGGTCACCGGTTCGTCGGAGGCGGGGATCGGGTCGTGCGGCATGGGTCTGCGTCCGTGTGGCGGTTGCGGGATTATACGCCACGCGTTCTCGCAAATCCCGTGCCGATCGGCCAGGCATCATGTTGACAGGGGCGGGGGCGCCCCCACCTGACGAAGAGACAGCATGGAGGTTGCCGACGATGACCATCCCCGTGCGGGAGAACCCCGCAAAGGGCCGTTATGAGCTGGACGTGGACGGCAAGACCGTCTTCGCGACTTACCGCCGCGACGGTTCCACGCTCTACATCCCCTACGTCGAGGCGCCGCCGTCCCTGCGCGGCACGGGCGCCGCCGGCCGGCTGATGCAGGGCATCATGGAGCGGGCGCGCGCCGAGGGGCTGCGCGTCGTGCCGATCTGCAGCTACGCATCGCTGTGGATGCGCCGCCACCGCGAACACCACGATCTGCTCAGTTGACGCCTAATCCTTCAGCACGCGCTGGCGGTGCGCCTCGCGGGCGGCACGGGCGGCCTCGCGCCCGGCGTCGCGGCGCACGTCGGCCATGCCGATCGGGATGCCGGTGTCGAAGTCGCGCAGGATGAGGCTTTCGCCAGTCCGCAAGGGCTTTTCGAGGATGCCGAGCGTGCGTCCGGTTTCCGGGTCGCGGATCGTCACCATCTCGCCGGGGCGCAATTGCGGCTCGACGACGATGACGGAACGGCCGGCGCGGTGATCGTTGATCACGATTTCGCCGGCTTGCGCCACGCCGGCGACGAAGCCGCCGGCGAGGAGAAGGGAGACGATGATGCGCATGGGAACCTCCAGACCGCATTGACGCACAACGGCGCCCGCCGATCCGTGATCCCCTTCACACTTTTCTGCAGAAAGTTCAGGCCACCGACAGAACGTCGAGCCAGCTGTTGGCCGGGGCCGGCATGCGGATGCGGTAGAGGGCACCCGACTTCTGGATCTCGATCACCGATTCAGGGCTCTTCGCCCGCACGTCGGCCACGGCGGCGCGCACGTTCAGCGGCAGGTTCTCGACTTCGACCTCGCGGCGGGCGCCGTGGTCGGACAACAGTACCTTTGTGAGCATTCGACACCTTCCAATCCTACCCATTCGGGCGGGTTGGACAGTGCGCCTTCGCGGTTGCGGAATCGTTAACCGTGGGTGCCCGCACACCCCTGCCATGCGTGTTACGCCGCGCTCCGTTCCGTGGTTGAATGAGGGCGGCGACGGTTGCGCGGAGGCGCCGATGGCGGACACGGATTTGCGCACGGCGGTGGCTGGCTGGCTGGCGGCGTTGGAGGCGTTGGAGGACGCCCGCAGCCATGGCATGCCGCGGGCCGGCTTCGCCGCCCTGGGGGACGGGCTTGACGAGCTTGCCCGCGTCGCCGCGGCGGCGGAACCGGGTCCCTTGCGCGAGGCCGTGCTGGCCCTGGCCGCCGCTTACGACGACCTGCGCGTGGTGGCCGCCGCCGGCATCGGCGTGTCGCCGGAGATCCGCCGGGCCCTGGCCGAGCGTGTGGCGGTACGCGTTGAGGCCCTGGCCGAACTCATCGCGCCGGACGATGCGGAGCCGCCATGAGGCACCGTCAGTGCAACGTCACCTTGCCGTTCATCCCGTAACCGGCGGTGCCGCGGCTGCGGACCGAGGCGAGGCAGAAGCCGTGCCAGCACAAATCCACCATGGCCGCCGGCACCTCGCTCACGTCATGCCCCTCCAGCGCGTGCGTGCCCGACGCGTGCGCCATGGCGGCACCAATCGCGTTGGCGCTCAGCGACGCGGCGGAGCCCAACAGCTCCAGCGTCTGGCCGAGTGCCCCGGCGTCCAGACGCACCGTGGCCGGGGCGACCGTCATCTCCAGGGTGGCGTTGCGCAGCCGGCCGACGGCGACGTAGGCCTCCAGCAGGTCGTTGCGGTCTTCCGGCCGCAGCACGGCGGTGATGACGCGGCTGCCCGACAGGCGGCCGACGCCGTCGAACTCGAACACCACCGCCCGCTCGACCTGCCGGGTGGCGGCCAGCACCGTGGCCTTGTCGGCCAGCGAGCCCATGGCGACGCGCGCCGCCTCCTCGAAAATGGTTGGGTCGCCCCCGGCCTCGGTCTGCACCACCAGCGGGCCGTCGGTCAGCGCCACGGTGGCCAGCAGGCGGGCGAGGAAGTCGACGACCGTCTCCGACTCGTCGTCGCCGTCCTCGTCGCCCTGGAGAAGGTCGGTTCCCCTGCGCAGCAGGATCTCCGCGAAGCTGATGTCGTTTTCCAAGCAACCTCCTTCCGGCGCCGTGCGCGCCTGCCGGTGACGCTACTAGCCCGTTTGGACCGGCGCCCGCAACACAGGTCTGCCCCGTCCGGGGAGACGGGCAGGACCGCTTGACCGCGCACCGCGTTAACGGGACAAGGCTTCCTGAAGGGAAAGTGGAGATCGTCCATGGCCGCGCCAAGCATCGAACGTCACCCCGCCGGACTGATCGTCGAACGCGTCGGCGCGGTAGCCCGATTGACCATCGACCGCCCGCAGACCCGCAACAACCTGACCGTCGAACTGGTGGATGCGCTGGGCGCCATCATGGCGGCGCTGGAGGCGGAGGGGGCCGTGCGCGTTGCCGTGCTGCGCGGGGCGGGGGGGGCGGCGTTCTCCTCGGGCTTCGACATCGGCGCGCTGGACCGCTCCGGCCAGACGGGGCCGGATGGCTTCTACGACAACGATCGCCGGCTGGACGCCGCTTTCCAGGCCATCGAGCGCGCCCGCTTCCCGGTGGTCGCCGCCATCCGTGGGCATTGCATCGGCGGCGGGCTGGAACTGGCCATGGCGTGCGACCTGCGCATCGCCAGCGACGATTCGCGTTTCCGCATGCCGCCGGCCATGCTGGGCTGGGTGTACGCGCTGAACGGGCTGCGCCGCTTCACGGGCGCCGTGGGGGCGGCGCGCACCCGCATGCTGTTCCTTGGCGGCGAAACGCTGGACGCCGCCACCGCCGCAACCTGGGGCCTGATCCACGAGGCGGTGCCGGCCCATGCCTGGGAGGCGCGCGTGGACGCGCTGGCCCAGCGCATGGCGGAGGCGGCGCCGATCGCGCTGCACGGGCTGAAGCAGGCCATCGCGGCGCTGGCTCGCGGCAGCGTGGCCGAGGAGGATTTCGCCGAGCACCTGCGCCTGCGCGACCGCGCCATCGCCAGCGACGATCTGGCCGAGGGCCGTCGTGCCTTTCTGGAGCGGCGCGTGCCGAAGTTCACCGGGCGGTGAGGCGCGGACTATGGTTGAGCGGCAGGTTGGGTTGAGCGCAGCGAAAACCCGACGTCAGGCCTTCGCGCCGCGCCGCGCCCCGGCAACCAGCAGCGCCCCGCCCAGGCCCAGCGCCACCAGCAACCCGTAGGAGCGCGTGTAGCTGCCCAGCGCGTCGTGCAGCAGGGCGAACACCGTCGGCGCCACCATCACGCCCATGAAGGTGACGAACATGGCGCCGCCGGTGACGGCGCCGATGCGGCCGGGCGGGCTGAGCCGCGCGATCTCGGCCAGGAAGACGCCGTTCCAGCCGATCGCGGAGACGCCCAGCACAAGGCTGGCGGCGATCACAGCGGTCAGCGGCGCTCCGGCCGACAGCGCCATCATGGCGGCCGACCCGGCCACCATCAGCAGTCCCAACCCCACCAGAACGAGCAGCCCGTCGCCGACACGGTCAGCCACCAAGCCCCACAGCACGCGCCCGCCCACGCCCGCCGCCTGGACGGCGGCCAGCACCATGCCGGCGGTGATGAGATCGACGCCCAGCTCCGCCACCAGCAGCACGACCAGGAAACCCATCAGGCAGAGCTGCACGCCGGAGAAGCAGAAGGCGGCCAGGGACAGCCGGCGCAGCGGCGCCGAGCGGCCGAGCGCCTTCAGGTCCTCGATGGGCAGGCGCAGCAGCGGGGCGGCCGGGTCGCGGTCGTCGTCCAGGCGGGCGCGCATGGGTTGTTCGACGGCGGCGACGGCCAGGGACGCGACGGCCACGGCGACCAGCGCCGCCTGCCAGCCGAGCGCCGTCGCCACCGGCGGCGCCACCAGCCCGGCCGCCATGCCGCCCAGCGGCACGCCCGTCTGCTTGATGGAGAACACCAGATTGCGCCGGGCCGGCGGCGTGTAGCGCGCCAGCAGGTGCGAGGCCGACGGGTTCGGCAATCCGTACGCGGCACCAATGACCAGTGAGCCCAACGCCAGCGTCGGTACGGAGGGAACAGCGGCGACCAGACAGCCCGCCGCCGTCGCCAGCATGCCGATCTGGCTGGTCCGGCACGCCCCGAAGCGCTGCACGAACGCGCCACCGGACAGCGAGCCCAGCATGGCGGCGAGGTACAGCAAGCTGATCTGGAATCCGACCGCCGCCGCCGGCACGCCGAGGTCCGCCGCCACCTCCGGCGCCACGGCGGGCACCGTCAACACCGCCATCGACGCCAGCGCCTGCACCAGCGTCGCCGAGGCGACGATCCCCACGAGGCCGGGGCGTTGGGCGTCCTGCTGCAGTGTGGGGCTTGTCATTTTCCATAACCCATGGGGCTTGACGGCGTGTTTTCGATATGCTGAAAATAACTTCATGGATACGAATGGCAACGTCAAAACCGCGGGGCGCACGCTCGACGTCTTCGAGACGTTCGAGGCGGTGGGGCGTCCGCTGACGCTGTCCGAACTGGCGCGCAGCCTGGAGATCCCGGTCAGCAGTTGCCACGCGCTGGTGCGCACGCTGAAAGGGCGCGGCTACCTGTACGCGGTGGGCGAGCGCGGGATCTACCCGACGCGCCGCATCCTGGGGCTCGCCCGCGCCATCGCGGCGCGCGATCCCGTGCTGGAGCGGCTGGCGCCGCACCTGAAGGCGCTGCGCGACGCCACCGGCGAAACGGTGCTGCTGGGCAAGCGGCAGGACGACGCCGTCGTCTACCTGGAGGTGGTGGAGGGAACGCAGACCATCCGCTACACCGCCCGGCCCGGCGACCTGAAGCCGCTGCATTCCAGCGCCATTGGCAAGGCGATGCTGGGCCAATGCAGCGAGGCGGAGCTGACCCGCCTGCTTTCGTCCCTGCCGCTGTCCCGCGTGACGCCGGCCACCATGACCGACGCCGTCTCCCTGGCCGCGGAGATCCGCGCCGGCGACGCCGCCGGCCTGTACGTGACGCGCGGGGAGAACGTGCCGGATGTGATGGCCTTGGCGGCATCCGTGCGCGTCAACGACGAACCCTACGGCATCGCCGTCGCCGGCCCGCTGGTGCGGGTGCAGACGGCGCACGACAGCATCGCGGCCGAGCTTCGGACCGCCATAGACCGCATACGCGAAGGGGAGGGAGTGCATGACCGCCGATCACCTGCAGGTTCAGCGCCGTGACGGCCGTCTCGACGTCGTCCTCAACCGGCCGGACAAGCGCAACGCGCTGAGCCGGGCCCTGCTGGCCGACATCCGCCGCGCGTTCGACGAGATGGCGGGCGACGACACGTTGCGCGTCGCCGTGCTGCGCGGGGCGGGTGACAAGAGCTTCGCGGCCGGCGGCGACCTGAAGGATCTGGAGGCGGTGCGCACCCTGCCGGAGGCCGAGGAGATGGCGTTCGAGGCGCGCGCCGCTCTGGAGGCGGTGCGCCGGTTCCCGGTGCCGGTGGTGGCGGCGCTGAACGGCGACGCGCTGGGCGGCGGGGCGGAACTGGCATCGGCCTGCGACTTCCGCGTGGCGGCGGCGCACGCGCGCATCGGCTTCATCCAGGGCCGGCTGAACATCGCCACCGCCTGGGGCGGCGGCGTCGACCTCATGCACATCGTCGGCCCCACCACGGCGCTGCGCCTGATGAGCCGCTCCGACATCCTGGACATGGCCGCGGCCCGCGACGTGCGGCTGGTGGACGTGGTGGCCGGCGATAACGGATTGGATGGGGCGGTGGACGACTTCGTCGCCCCAATCCTTCGCCAAGCGCCGCAGGTGGTGCGCGCCTTCAAGGCGCTGGCCAACGCCCACCGGGCCGGCGCGCCGCGCGCCGAGCTGTACGCGCTGGAAGCCGAACGTTTCGCCCGCACCTGGGTGCACGACGATCACTGGGACGCCGCCGCCCGCGCCCTACCTGGAAAGAAATAGGGCCGGGCAGGAAATAGATAAAGGGGGAACGCCATGAGCCGCAGACCGGCACTCTCGACCGCGACCCCGTCCGGCATCGAAGTGCCGGTCGTGGTGACGCCCGACATGGTGGGCACGCGTGACCCCGGCGTGCCGGGCGAGGCGCCCTTCACCCGCGGCATCTTCGCCGACGGCTACCGTGGCCGGTTGTGGACGATCCGCCAATACTCGGGCTTCGGCACGGCGGAGGAGTCGAACGAACGCTACCGCTTTCTGCTGGAGCGCGGGCAGACCGGCCTGTCGGTGGCGCTGGACCTGCCCACCCAGTGCGGGCTGGACCCCGTCGATCCCATGGCGCGGCCGGAGGTGGGCAAGGTCGGCGTTTCGCTGTCCAATCTGGCGGAGGCGGAGATCCTGTTCGACGGCATCGACCTGTCGGCCATCTCCACCTCCTTCACCATCAACGGCACGGCAGCCATCGTCTATGCGATGTACTGCGCGGTGGCGGACAAGCAGGGCGTGCCGCGCGCGGCGCTGACCGGCACCATCCAGAACGATATCCTCAAGGAATACGTGGCGCGGGGCACCTGGATCTTCCCGGTGCGGCCGTCCATGCGGCTGATCGCCGACACCATCCTGTTCGCCAACGAGCAGACGCCGCGCTTCAACCCCATCTCCATCGCCGGCGCCCACGTGCGCGACGCCGGGGCCAGCGCGGTGGAGGAACTGGGCTACACGCTGGCCAACGGGCTGTCCTATGTGGAGGAACTGCTGAAGCGCGGCGGCGACGCGGCGAAGTTCTGCCGACGTTTGAGCTTCTTCTTCTACGTGCACATGGACTTCTTCGAGGAGGTCTGCAAGTTCCGCGCGGGCCGGCGGCTGTGGGCCAGGCTGCTGGAGGAGCGGTTCGGCATCACCGACCCGGACGCGCAGCGCTTCCGCTTCGGCGTCGTGTGCGGCGGATCCTCGCTGACGGCGGCGCAGCCGACCAACAACATCGTCCGCGTCGGGCTGGAGAACCTCGCGGCCGTACTGGGCGGCGCGCAGTCCATCTTCACCGCCGCCTACGACGAGGCCTTCCAGATCCCCACGGAGACGAGCGCGGAGATCGCGCTGCGCACGCAGCAGATCGTCGCCTACGAGAGCGGGGTGGCGCGCACCGTCGACCCGCTGGGCGGCAGCTATTTCGTGGAGTGGCTGACGGACCGCATGGAGGAGGAGACCCGCAAGGTCATCGCCGACATCGACGCCTACGGCGGCGTGATCCCGGCCATTGAGGACGGCTGGCTGCAGATGCGCATCGCCGAACGCGCCCGCCAGCGCAAGGAGGCGGTGGACCGGGTCGAGACGGTGGTGGTGGGGCAGAACGTCTTCCGCCGCCCCGACGGCAACGAGGATCTGGGCGAGGTCTTCCGCGTCGATCCGCAGGCCGCCCAGCGCGTGCGCGAGAAGTACGAGGCGATCAGGGCCCGCCGCGACGACGCGGCCGTGGCGAACACGCTGGCCGCACTGGAAGCGGCGGCCGGCAAGGACGACGAGAACCTCATGCCGCACCTGATCGATTGCTGCCACGCCTACGCCACCGTGGGCGAGATGGTGGCGGCGCTGAAGCGCGTGTGGGGCGAGTTCCAGGAACCGATCCGGCTGTAAGGAGGCGACCATGAGTCTCAAAGGCAAGCGCATCCTCATCGCCAAGCCGGGGCTGGACGGGCACGACGTCGGGGCTAAGGTGATCGCCCTGGCGCTGCGCGACGCGGGTGCCGACGTGATCTACACCGGCCTGCGCAAGACGCCGGAGTACATCGCCCGCATCGCGGTGGAGGAGGACGTCGACGCCGTCGGCCTCAGCCTGCTGTCCGGCAGCCACAACGAGCTGGTGGCCGACACGCTGCGCTGCCTGCGCGATATGGGCGGGGAGGACATCGCGGTGTTCGTCGGCGGCACCATCCCGTCCGAAGACCATGCGGCGCTGACCGAGGCCGGCGTGCGCGGCGTCTTCACCGCCGATCTGAAGCTGGAGGACGTCGTCGCCACCATCGACCGGGAGCTGGGCGCATGAACGGACCGCTCGCCGGCATCCGCATCCTGGAGGTCGGGCACATGCTGGCCGGGCCGTACTGCGGCATGCTGCTGGCCGACCTCGGCGCCGACGTGATCAAGATCGAGGCGCCCGAGGGCGACATCGCCCGGCGGGTGGCGCCGCACCACGTGGGCCCGCACAACACCTACTTCGCCAGCCTGAACCGCAACAAGCGCAGCGTCTGCCTGGATCTGGCCTCGGACGAGGGGCAGGCGGCGCTGGGCACGCTGGCGGCGGGCGCGCACGGGCTGGTCACCAACATGCGCCCGGCGGTGATTCGCAAGCTGGGGCTGACCTACGACGCGCTGTCCCGCCATAACCCGCGCATCGCGTGCCTCGCGCTCACCGGCTATGGCATGGACGGGCCCTACACCGAGCGGCCGGCCTACGACTACGTGATCCAGGCGCTGGTCGGCACCATGGCGCTGACCGGCGACCCCGGCGGCACGCCGACCAAGACCGGCTATTCGGTGGTCGACAACTCGTCGGGCATGATGGGCGCCTTGGCCTTGCTGGCAAAGATCATCGAGGGCAGGGGCGGGCAGCTCGACGTGTCGCTGTACGACGTCATGCTGTCGCAGATGAACTATCTGGCGTCCGCCTACCTGAACGCGGGCGAGCACCCCGCGCGGCAAAAAAGCGGCGCCCATCCCTACATCGTGCCGGCACAGATCTTCGAGACGGCCGACGGGCACCTCGTGCTGTTCATCAGCCACGATGATTTCTGGCGCCGCTTCGCCCGCGAGGTGGGGCGGCCGGAATGGGCGGAGGATCCGCGCTCCGCCACCATGGCCGCGCGCTCGGCCAACCGCGAACGGGTGCTGGACGCGGTGGCGGCGGTGCTGCGCCGTGAGGGCACGGCGCGCTGGATGGAGCGCCTCGCCCCGCTCGGCCTCGTGGTCGCCGGGGTGGAGCGGCTGGAGGACGCGCTGGAGGGCGAATTGGCCCGCGCGCGCGGCATGGTCGCCGAGATCCCGACGCCGGACGGCGTGCTGCGCGTCGTCGGCAACCCGATCAAGGTGCAGGGCATGGCACCTGTCTACGGCGTGCCGCCACTGCTGGGCGAGCACAACGCCGCCTTGCTGGGAGGTGGGTGATGGACGTCCAGGCCATCCGGAAGCGCCGCGCCCTCAGCCGCACGCTGAGCCGTCTGGCGTCGGCGCCGGTGGCCGAGGTGCTGGCGCACCACGCCGAGCGCGCGCCGCCCAGGCCGGCGTGGCGGATCGGCGTCACCGGCAGCCCCGGCGTGGGCAAGAGCACGCTGATCGGCCGGCTGGCGCGCCACCGCCTGGACCGCGGAGCATCGTCGTCCATGGCGGTGCTGGCGATCGACCCGACCAGCCCGCTGACCGGCGGCTCTCTGCTGGGCGACCGCATCCGCATGGACGCCGTGGCCGACGACCCGCGCCTGTTCATCCGCTCCCTGCCCAGCCGGCGCAGCCACGACGGCCTCACCGACAACCTGCCGGACCTGCTGTTGGCGCTGGAGGAGAACGGCTTCGACGAGGTGGTGGTCGAGACGGTGGGCATCGGGCAGGTGGAATACACCGTGCGCGCGCTGGTCGATTCGGTGGTGGTGGTCCTGCATCCCGAGGCCGGCGACGCCGTGCAGGCCATGAAGGCCGGCATCCTGGAGATTGCCGACGTATACGTGGTGAACAAGGCTGACCTGCCCGGCGCGCGGCGCACGGTGGCTGAAATCCGCGCCGTGGCCGGCCGGGCATCCGGCGACTCGGGCTGGACGCCGCCGGTCGTCGCCGTTGCCCAGGGCGAGGCGGACGGGCCGGCGGGGCTGGACGAGGCGCTGGAACGGCACCGCGCATGGCTCTCGGCGCGGCGCGATCCGCAGGCAGTGGCCCGCGCCCGCGCCCGGCAGCATGCCTTGTCCTTGATCACCCGCCGCCTGGAGGAATTGGCGGATAAGGAAGATTTCGAATTGTTCGATGGACGAATAGACGCAATCTTTGACACGATTGTGCAGCGGCTTGCCGGCGATCGCGCTTAGGCGGCCGCGCGCGACGGGGCGAACAACCAAGGCCGAAGCCCCGGGCCATGCCATACAAGGAGGTAACGTCCATGTGGAAACCCAGGAACGTCCTTGCGCTTGCCGTCTTGGCCGCGGGCGTGGCGCTGTCCGGCGCCACGATTGCTGCCGAACCGCTGAAGATCTCCCACCAGTGGAAGGCCGAGACCGACGCGCGTGACCGCGCCGCACGGCTTTTCACCAAGGAGGTCGAGAAGCGGGCCCCGGATCTGAAGTTCCGCATCTATCCCGGCCGCTCGCTGATCCAGAACCCGCTGGCGCAGATCGACGCGCTGCAAAGCGGGCAGGTGGAGATGTCGATCTTCCCGCTGGTCTACGCGGTGGGCAAGGTGCCGGAGTTCTCCATCACCATCCTGCCGGGCCTCATCCGCGGCTTCGATCAGGCGGTGGCGCTCAAGGGCTCGGCCTACCACAAGCGTCTGCAGGAGATCGCGCACGAAAACGGCATCCATATCGTCACATGGTGGTGGACGCCCGGCGGCTTCGCCGCCAAGGATCGCGAGATGAAGGGGCCGGAGTCGGTGCAGGGCATGAAGATGCGCGCCGCGGATCCGTATTTCGAGGCGATGCTGCAGGACGCTGGCGCCTCGGTGCACGCCATGGCCTCGACCGAGATCTATTCGGCGCTGCAGACGGGCGTCCTGGACGGGTTGCTGACCTCGTCGGAAAGCCTGGTCAGCATGCGCATCTACGAGCAGGCCAAGAACGCCACGGTGGGCGGCAAGAATGAGATCTTCCTGCTGATCCAGCCGTTGGTCATGGCCAAGAGCGCCTGGGACAAGCTGACCCCGCAGCAGCAGAAGGCGTTCGAGGAAGCGGCGACGATCAGCGAGCAATACTTCAACGAGGAGCAGAAGAAGGCGCATGCCGATCTGCGCAAGGCATGGGAGAAGGCCGGGGGCAAGGTGCATGAACTGACCGACGCCGAGTACGAGGCGTGGGTGACGCTCGCCAAGAAGACCGCGTGGCCGAAGTTCGAGTCCGAGGTGAAGGGCGGCAAGTCGCTTGTCCAGGTCGTGCAGGAGTCGGTGCAAAAGGCCAATTGACCGCTGTCGCGACCCTGTCCCGGCCGCGTTCCGGCCCCACCGGACCGCGGCCGGGTCTCCGTTTGGGAGACACGCTTCGATGCAGTCCTTCACCAATGCCGTGAACCGGCTGTCCCAGGCCCTGGCGGTGGTGGCCTCCGTCATGCTGAGCGCGGCCGTGCTGGTCCTCTGCTACATGGTCGCACGCCGCTATTTCGGCTATTCGAGCTATTGGGAGATCGAGGTGTCGATCTACCTGACGGTCGGCGCCACCTTCCTCGCCTCCCCCTTTACCTTGCAGACGGGCGGCCACGTCGCCGTCGACCTGTGGACGCGGCTGCTGCCGGGGCGTGCGCAGCGCATGGGGCAGATCGCGCTGGCGCTGTGCGGCATGGCGGTGTGCCTGTACCTCGCCTGGATCGGGCTGGAACTGACGCTCGACGCTTTCGCCACCGGCGAGCGGACCAACTCCATGTGGAAGCCGCCGCGCTGGCCCATGTTCGCCACCATGCCCATCGGCTTGGGCCTGACAGCGGTGCAGTACGTCTGCCAGATCGCCGCGCTGGCGGCACCGGACACTGCGGGCGAGCCGGTTCGCCACGCCGGCCGGGAACAGCCGGGGGTGCTGTCATGAGCGAGTTGGAAATCGGCGGCCTGATCCTCATCGTCACCACGTTGGTGCTGATTTCCGGCCTGCCCATCGCCTTCGGCCTGACGGCGGTGTCGGTCGGCTTCCTCTGGACGTTCGAGGGGGTATCCGGGCTGAACGGGCTGGCGCGCACCTTCCTGGACGAACTCAGCGGCTTCGCGCTGCTGGCCCTGCCGATGTTCGTCCTTCTGGGCGCCTTGATCGGCGCCACGCGCGCGGGGACGGACATCTACGAGGCGCTGCACCGCTGGCTGGTGCGCGTGCCCGGCGGGCTGGCCATCGCCAACATCGGCGCCTGCGGTCTGTTCGCGGCGCTGTCCGGCTCCAGCCCGGCGACGGCGGCGGCCATCGGGCGCGTCGGCGTGCCGGAGATGCTGCGCCGCGGCACACCGGCCCACCTCGCGACCGGCGCCATCTGCGCCGGCGGCACGCTGGGCATCCTGATCCCGCCATCGGTCACCATGATCCTTTATGGCGTGGCGACGGACACCTCGATCGGCCGGTTGTTCATCGGCGGCGTGCTGCCGGGCATCCTGTTGGTGATCATCTTCAGCGTCTACGCCTGGGCGGTCAGCAAGTGGAGCGCCGCCGGGGCCGCGACGGTGGCCCGCGTGGCGGAGGAGCGGGTCTATACACTGGGCGAGAAGCTGCGCGCGTCGCTGCCGGTGCTGCCGCTGTTCGGCATCATCGCCATGATCGTCTACGCCATGTACGGCGGCATCGCGACCCCGTCGGAGATCGCGGCGATCGCCGCCTTCCTGGCCTTCATCTACGTGGCCGCCTACTACCGCGTGGTGACGCGCGCGCGCCTGTGGCCGGTGTTCAGCGCGGCGGTGCGCGAATCCTGTATGATCCTTCTGATCATCGCGGCATCAGCGCTCTTCTCCTACATGATGTCGCTGCTCTACGTGACGCAGTCGGTGGCCGACCTCTTCGTGTCGGTGGAGATGAACCGCTGGGTCATGCTGGCGGTGGTCAACGTGTTCCTGCTGGTGGGCGGCTGCTTCCTGCCGCCGGTGGCGCTGATCCTGATGACCATGCCGATCCTCCAGCCGGTGCTGGAGGCGCAGGGCTTCGACATGATCTGGTTCGGTGTGCTGATGACCATCAACCTGGAGATCGGCCTGATCACCCCGCCGGTCGGCCTGAACCTCTACGTCCTGCGCAGCGTGGCGCCGGAGGTGCCGCTGTCCACGGTGCTGCTCGGTTCGATTCCGTTCGTCATCATGATGATCCTGTTCATGGTCCTCATGTGTGTCTTTCCCGGAATCGCGCTGTGGCTGCCGAACATGATGTTCGGGGCGTGAGCGTTCACGACGTTGGGCCGCGCTGACGCTTGGCGCCAACCTGCCGGCAATATCCGTTCGCCGGCAGGTTGGTGCCAAGTGCCAGCGCGGCCCGGCAGCGAAATGGCATCACACCGTGTAGATGATCCGCAGCGCGCCCCAGTGCCGGCCCGCCACGGTGATGGGGGCGGTGACGTCCTTGAACAGCAGGTGCTTGCCGCCGCCCATGTCGCGCCGGTAGGTCTGCACCAGGAAAGCGGCGCGGTTGCTGCACGCGCGCACGGCGGTGCGATCCTTGAACAGGCGGCGGTTGCGGCAGTTGGAGGTGTTCCAGGCCGGGTCGCCGGGACGCTGCGGCTGCGCGAATTTGCCGTCGACCGCCGCCAGATAGCCGTTGCGGTCGAAGGCGCCGGTCGCGGCGATGCGGGGGTCGGTAGCGGTCACCGCCTCCATCAGTGGGATGGCGAAGCCGTCGAACAGGCGGGTGAAGGCGACCGTGTACTGCTGCGGGTCGGTTCCGGGGATCGGCTGGTAGCGGTCGTCGAACAGCGCGGCCTCGGTGATCTCGCCACGCGCGATAGCCGCCTCCAGCTTTTCGGCGACGGTGCCGGCGGTGGCCATGGCGCGCTGGACGAACGGCGTGTCCGGCCCCTCGACCCCGGCGTTGGCGGTCAGTCCGATCAGCGTTTCCGACATGCCCAGCAACGCCTCCGCGCGCTTGGCGATGACCTTCATGTTGTCGTCGGAGCGCTGGACGTCGCTGGACAGGTTGGTCATGCGGTCGCCGAATTCGGCGCTGCGGCCGCCGATCTGCAGGGCGGCGCTGGCGATCTCGTCGGCGCCGCTCTCGATCTCGTGGAGGGCGTCGTCGGTGGCCGCGTAGCTGTCGCTGATAGCGTCGGTGGCGTCGCGGGCGGAGGCCGCCTTCTGCTGGCTGTCCATGGCATGCTGGGCCAGCGCCGACAGTTTGCTCGACAGCGCCTTCACCGTGGCGCCGATTTCGTCGGTGGCATCGCTGGTCTGGCGGGCCAGCACCTTGACCTCCTGCGCCACGACGGCGAAGCCGCGTCCCGCGTCGCCGGCGCGCGCCGCCTCGATGGTGGCGTTCAGCGCCAGCAGGTTGGTCTGCTTGGAGATGCTGGAGATCGAGTTGGCGATGCGCGAGATGCGCTGCACCGTATCGTCCAGGCCGCCCGCCTCCTGGGCGATCTGGTCGACGACGGCGACCAGTGAGTGGATGGTCTCCAGCGCCTGCTTCAGCGTGGTGCGCGAGGAAGCGGTGCGCGCCTTGGCGCGGGCCCCGGCCTCGCGCGCGGCGTTCACCGCGCGTTCGATGCGGGTGCTGGACTGCGCCATCTCCGTCGCCACCACCTGCAAGGTGCCGAAGACTTCCGCCTGCTCGTCCAGCCGGGCGCTCACGTCCTCGACATTGCCGACGATATCCGCGACTTCGAGGCCCAGACGGCCAGCTTCGACGGCCACCTTGGACACGACGTCAATATTTGCCAAATTCGACACAATTTCCTCCCATGTCCGTCGCGGGTCTTTTTGCCCACTTTTGTTCCCATTTACCGGGTCACGAACTTTTTGTCACATTGACAATGCCCCGTCAATCGCAGGTAGCGCGGTAACGCTCGATGGTGCTGCGCAGGTCGTCGGGGATCGTCACCGAGGTGTGCGACTCCAGCGACATGGTCACCAGCACCAGATGGCCGGCGAGGCGGGGCTTGCCGTCGATCTCGCCGACGATTCGCAGGCGCAGGGAGGAGCGCCCGATGTGCTCGACCACCACGCCCAGCGTCAGCATCTCGCCCATCCAGCAGGGGCGCATGAAGTCGCATTCCGCGTGGACGGTCGGCAGGCCCAGGCGGCGTTTCAGGATGGTGTGCGCGTAGTCGATGCCGAGGCCGTGCGTGAACCAGTCCTCAACCAGGGCGTTGAACAGGTCGAAAAAGTTGGGGAAGTAGACGATGCCGGCCGGATCGCAGTGCGAGAAGCGGATCGGCCGCTGCACGCGGAAGGCGGCGGCGGGCAGCGGCGGAACGGCGGGGTCGGTCATCGGGGCACTCTCACAAGGGACGCTTCGCTCAGCGATAGTTTGCGTCCGCTGATAGTTGCCGGGCAATGACGATCTTCTGCACCTCGCTCGCCCCCTCGTAGATGCGCAAGGGGCGGATCTCGCGGTACAGCGTTTCCACGATCTGCCCGCGGGTGACGCCCAGGCCGCCGAAGATCTGCACGGCGGCGTCGATCACCCGTTGCGCCGCCTCGGTGGCGTAGAGCTTGGCCATGGCCGCCTCGCGCGTGACGCGGGCCGCGCCCGAGTCCTTCGTCCAGGCGGCGCGGTAGACCAGCAGGGCGGCAGCGTCCACCTCCGTCGCCATGTCGGCCAGCTTGGCCTGCGTCATCTGCAGATCGCCCAGCGGCGCGCCGAACAGGCGGCGCGATCCGGCGTGGCGGACCGCCTCGTCCAGCGCGCGCCGCGCGAAGCCCAGCGCCGCGGCGCCGACGGTGGAGCGGAAGACGTCCAGCGTCGCCATGGCGATCCTGAACCCCTCGCCGGGCTGGCCCAGCAGCCGGTCGGCCGGCACGCGGCAGCCGTCGAATCGCAGCGTGGCGAGCGGGTGGGGCGCGGTCACGTCGATGCGCGCGGCGATGGTCAGGCCGGGCGAGTCGGCATCGACGATGAAGGCGGACAGGCCCTTGGCCCCCGGCGCATCGCCGGTGCGGGCGAAGACGACGTAGTGGTCGGCGATGCCGCCGTTGGAGATCCAGGTCTTGGAACCGTCCAGCACCCAGGCGTCGCCGTCGCGCCGTGCCGTGGTGGATGTCGCGGCGACGTCCGACCCGGCCTCCGGCTCCGACAGGGCGAAGGCGGCGATGGCCTCGCCGCGGCCGACGCGGGGCAGGTAGGCGCCCTTCTGCGCGTCGGTGCCGAACAGCGTGATCGGCCCGGTGCCCAGCCCCTGCATGGCGAAGGCGAAGTCGGCCAGCCCGGCATGCCGCGCCAGCGTCTCGCGCACGAGGCAGAGGGAGCGGACGTCGAGGCGCTCGTGCACGCCGCCGTGCGAGGCCGGCACGGCGTGCCGCAGCCAGCCGGCGTCGCCCAGCGTGCGGACCAGCGCCCGGCAGGCGCCGTCCAGGTCGTGCTCGGCCGCGTGCGCCAGGTCCGGCACGGTGGCCGCCGCCCAGGCGTCCAGGTCTTCGGCAAGGCGGCGGTGGTGGTCCTCGAAGAAGGGCCAGGACAGGAAGCTGCGATCGGGCATCAGGCCCCTCCTGATTACGTCAGTTCCCCTCGAACACCGGCGTGCGCTTGGCGGCGAAGGCGTCGAAGGCGCGGCGGAAGTCCTTGGTCGCCATGCACAGCGCCTGCGCCTCGGCCTCCGCCTCGATGGCCTCGTCGACGCCCATGTTCCATTCCTGGTGCAGCGCCTTCTTTGTGATGCCGTGCGCGAAGGTCGGACCGTCGGCGAGGCGCTTGGCCATGGCGGTGGCCTCGGCCAGCACGTCGCCCTGCTCGCACAGGCGGTTGTAGAAGCCCCAGCGCTCCGCCTCCACGCCGTCCATGGCGCGGCCGGTGTACAGCAACTCCGCCGCCCGGCCCTGGCCGATGACGCGCGGCAGCAGGGCGCAGGCCCCCATGTCGCAGCCGGCCAGCCCCACGCGGGTGAACAGGAAGGCCACCTTGCTGGCGGCCGTGCCGTAGCGCAGGTCGGAGCCCAGCGCGATCATGGCACCCGCCCCCGCGCACACGCCGTCGATGGCGGCGACGATCGGCTGCGGGCAGGCACGCATGGCCTTCACGAGGTCGCCGGTCATGCGGGTGAACTTCAGGAGTTCCGGCATCGCCATGGCGGTGAGCGGCTCGATGATCTCGAACACGTCGCCGCCGGAGCAGAAGTTGCCGCCGGCCCCCGTCACCACCACGGTCTTGATCGTCTCGTCGTGGTAGAGGGCGCGGAAGGTGTCGCGCAGCTCGGCGTAGGACTCGAACGTCAGGGGATTCTTCTTCTCCGGCCGGTTCAGGGTCACCGTCGCGACCTTGCCGTCGACGGACCACAGGAAGTGCTTGGCCTGATAGCTCGTCAGGTTGACGCTCATGGCTTCTCCCTTCTCCCGATGCTTTTTTGCGCGGACTGCTTCACCTTGCCCAGCAGGCCCATGAGCTGCCCGACCTCCTCGTGCGACAGGCCGGACAGCAGGTCGCCGATCCACCCCTCGTGCACCTGGGCCATGGCCAGGAAGGCGCGGCGTCCGGCCGGGGTGAGGCGGACCAGCGTGGCGCGGCGGTCGGTGGGCGAGGGCTCGCGCGCCACCAGCCCCTCCGCCATCAGGCGTTCGGTGATGCCGGTGACGTTGCCGTTGGACACCATCAGCCGCCTTGACAGCTCCCCCATGGTCAGGCCGGCGGGGGCGCGCTCCAGCGCCGCCATCAGGTCGAACTGCGGCAGCGTCACCTCCAGCGTCTCGCGCAGGCGGGCGCGTACCTCGTTCTCGATCAGGTTGGAGCAGGTCAGCAGGCGCAGCCACAGCCGCAGCTCCGGCTTGAAGCGCTCGGCGTCCGTCTCGTAGTCCGTGGCGGGCAGGGGGACGAGGTTGTCCATGGCGGTGGCGTCCGTCATTCCGGCACCACGGCGGTGGCCTCGATCTCCACCTTCGCCCGCGCTTCCACGAGGCGCGCCACCTGCACCACGGCCATGGCCGGGTAGTGGGAGCCGATCACCGCGCGGTAGGCGGCGCCGATCTCCTTCGCTGACGCCCGGTATTCCTCGGCGTCCGTGACGTACCAGGTCATGCGGACGATGTGCTCCGGCCCGGCGTCGCCGGCGCGCAGGATGGCGACGATGTTGGTCAGCGCCTGTCGCACCTGTTCGGCGAGGTCGTCGCTGCGGATCTCCTCCCGCTCGTCCCAGCCGATGACGCCGGCGGTGAAGACCATGCGCCCGCGGGCGGACACGCCGTTGCTGTAGCCCTTGGGTCGCGGCCAGCCGGGCGGGTTCAGGAACTGCATGGCGGCGTCCTCCTCATGTCCGCGATTCATGTCCGCGCTTGATTACGTGATATCTCAAACAAATCGCCGCGTCCACGGCAAAGCGTGCGTCGCAGCCCTCTGGGTCGTGGATTGCAGAACGGTCGTATATCCCCATTTTCCAGCCTATCCAAAGGGAGGCTTGACTGGGAAAACCGTCGGTGCATAGGATATTTGCAATTTCAAACATGAGGGCACCATGCGGCCGTTGCAGGGACGTCATGCGGTGGTGACCGGGGGTGGCACCGGCATCGGTCTGGCCGTGGCGCAGGCGCTGGCCGGGCTGGGGGCGGCGGTCACGGTGATGGGCCGCCGGGCGGAGCCGCTGGCCGCCGCGGTGGAGGCCCTGCGCACCGGGCACGAGGTTCCGGCGCAGGCGGTACCCTGCGACGTGACGGACGAGGTGCGGGTGGGCCGGGCGTTCGCCCAGGCGCGCGCCGGGCTCGGCCCCGTAACGGTGCTGGTGAACAACGCCGGGGCTGCACGCAGCGCGCCGTTCCTGAAGACCGGCCCGGAGCTGTGGGGGGAGATGCTGGCGGTGAACCTGACCGGCGCCTACCTGTGCACCCGTGCCGTCCTGGCGGACATGCTGGAGGCCGGATTCGGGCGCGTCGTCTCGGTGGCCTCCACGGCCGGGCTGACCGGCTATCCCTACGTCGCCGCCTATTGCGCGGCCAAGCACGGCCTTGTCGGCATGACCCGGTCACTGGCGCTGGAGACGGCGCGCACGGGCGTCACGGTGAACGCGGTGTGCCCGGGCTTCACCGACACCGACCTCGTCGCCGACTCCGTGCGCACCATCACCGCCAAAACCGGCCGCAGCGCCGAGGAGGCGCGCGGCACGCTGGCCGCCCACAACCCGCAGGGGCGCCTCGTCGCCCCATCCGAAGTCGCCGAGGCTGTGGCATGGCTGTGCCTGCCGTCCTCGCAATCCATGACCGGTCAGGCCATCGCCGTCGCCGGGGGGGAGGTGATGCCATGAAGATCGCCTGCATCGGCGGCGGACCCGCGTCGCTGTACTTCGCCATCCTGATGAAGAAGCGCTTCCCGGACGCGCTGATCCGTGTGTTCGAGCGCAACCCGGCCGATGTCACCTGGGGGTTCGGCGTCGTCTTCTCCGACGCCACCATGGAGGTCTTCGCCGAGGCCGACCGCGAAAGCTATGAGCGGATCATCGAGAGCTTCGCGCACTGGGACGACATCGACATCCACTATCGCGGCACGATGATCCGCTCCAGGGGGCATGGCTTCGCCGGGCTGGCGCGCATCCGCCTGTTGCAGATCCTTACGGAGCGCGCCCGCGACCTGGGCGTCGAGGTGGATTTCGAGACGGAGGTGAACGACGTCGAATGCTTCGCCGGCTGGGACCTGATCGTCGCCGGGGACGGCGTGAACAGCGTGGTGCGCGACCGCTACCGCGACGAATTCCAGGTCGACATCGACTGGCGCCGCAACAAGTTCATCTGGCTGGGCACCGACAAGCGGTTCGACACCTTCACCTTCTACTTCGAGCAGAACGCGCACGGCCTGTTCCGCGCGCACTGCTATCAGTTCGCCGAAGGCCGTTCGACCTTCATCGTCGAGTGCACGGAGGAGACGTGGGCGCGCGCCGGCCTGGACCACGCGACGGAGGCCGACAGCGTCGCCTATTGCGAACGGCTGTTCGCCGAACAGTTGGCGGGGCACCGGCTGATCTCCAACAAGTCGATCTGGCGCACTTTCCCGCGCGTGAAGAACGGGCGCTGGCACCACGGCAACATCGTGCTGCTGGGCGACGCGCTGCACACCGCGCACTTCTCCATCGGCTCGGGCACCAAGCTCGCCATGGAGGACGGCATCGCGCTGGCCAAGGCGTTCGCGGAGGAGCCGACGGTCGCCGACGCCCTGGACGCCTTCGAGCGCGACCGCCGCCCGGTGGTGGACAGCCTGCAGCGCGCGGCACAAGTCAGCATGGAGTGGTTCGAGGACGTCGAGCGCTATTACGGCAAGCTGGAGCCGCTGCAGTTCGCCTTCTCCATGCTGACGCGCAGTCTGCGCATCACGCACGAGAACCTGCGCGTGCGCGATCCGGAGTTCGTGCGGTGCGTCGACGACTGGATCGCCGACCGGGCGGAGGAACAGGCGCGCGTGAAGATCGCGCACCGGCCCGCACCGCCGATGTTCACACCCTTCCGCCTGCGCGACATGGTGGTGAGCAACCGCGTCGTCGTCTCGCCCATGTGCATGTACTCGGCCGAGGACGGCACCATCGACGACTGGCACCTCGTGCACCTGGGCAGCCGCGCCGTGGGCGGGGCCGGCCTTGTCATCACCGAGATGACCGACGTCAGCCGCGAAGGCCGCATCACGCCGGGCTGTGCCGGCATGTACAAACCGGAACATGTGGGCGCGTGGCGGCGGCTCACCGGCTTCGTGCACCGCTACACCGACGCGAAGATCGGCCTGCAGATCGCCCACGCCGGCCGCAAGGGCTCGACCCGCCTGATCTGGGAGGGCATCGACCAGCCGCTCGACGACGGCAACTGGGAGCTGATCGGCCCGTCGCCGGTACCCTACACCGAGGTCAACCAGGTGCCGCGCGCGATGACCCGCGCCGACATGGACACGGTGCGCGACGATTTCGTGCGCGCCACCCACATGGCGGAGGAGGCAGGCTTCGACCTGATCGAGGTGCACTTCGCGCACGGCTACCTGCTGTCCACCTTCCTGTCGCCGCTGACCAACCGGCGCAGCGACGAGTACGGCGGCAGCCTGGAGAACCGCATGCGCTACCCGCTGGAGGTGTTCCGGGCGGTACGCGCCGTGTGGCCGCAGCACAAGCCGGTGTCCGTGCGCATCTCCGCCACCGACTGGGTGCCGGACGGATTTTCGGTGGCCGACGCGGTGCAGGTTGCGCGGCGGCTGAAGGAACTGGGTTGCGACGTCGTGGACGTCTCCGCCGGGCAGGTGGTGGCGGATCAGCAGCCGGTCTACGGCCGCCTGTTCCAGACGCCCTTCTCCGACCGCGTGCGGCTGGAAGCGGACATCGCCACCATGACAGTCGGCAACATCCAGTCCTACACCGATGTGGACACCATCGTCGCCGCCGGGCGCGCCGACCTGTGCGTGCTGGCCCGTGCCCACCTGTACGACCCTTACTGGACGCGCCATGCGGCGGCCGAGGTCGGCTACCCGCTGCCGCTGCCCAAGCAGTACTGCTCGATCCAGAACTATCGCCCGCGGTTCACATAGCGAATTCATAAGTTGGGTTGAGCCGCAGGCGAAAACCCAACGTTCTTTCCGTTGCGAACGCGTTGGGTTTTCCCTGGTGCTCAACCCAACCTACGGGTGGACGCCGAGAAGGAGGTGCCGCCATGCCCCAGGATGGTTCCGTTCCTGCCCCCGTCACCGACACCTTCGTGGCCGACCACCTGCCGCCGCGCGAGCTGTGGCCGGTGATCGATACGATGCGGCCGCCGCTGTCCGACTATCCGGCAGACCTGAACGCCGCCGTGGCGCTGCTGGACGACATGGCGGCGGGCGGGCACGCGGAGCGGCCGGTGCTGCACTTCGGCGACACGGTGTGGACCTACGCCGACCTCAAGGACCGCGCCGACCGCATCGCGCGCGTGCTGGTCGAGGACATGGGGCTCAAGCCGGGCAACCGGGTGCTGCTGCGCGGGCCGAACAACCCGATGATGGTCGCCGCGTGGTTCGCCGTGCTGAAGGCCGGTGGTGTGTGCGTCGCGACCATGCCGCTGCTGCGGGCGCGCGAACTGACCTTCATCTGCGACAAGGCGAAGATCACCCACGCGCTGTGCGACCACCGGCTGGCCGAGGAACTGGAGCAGGCGCGGCCGAACGCGCCGACGCTGGAGCGGGTGGCGCTGTTCTCGCCGCTGGGCGACGGCGGGGCGGAGCTGGACGCGGCGATGGCGGGCAAGCGGGCGGGCTTCGTCAACGTCATGGCCGGGCGCGACGCGCCGGCGCTGATCGCCTTCACCTCCGGCACCACGGGGCAGGCCAAGGGCACCGTGCATTTCCACCGCGACCTGCTGGCGATCTGCGACCTGTTTCCGAAGCAGATCGTCAAGGTCCGGCCAGACGACGTGTTCTGCGGCTCCCCGCCGCTGGCCTTCACCTTCGGGCTGGGGGCGCTGGTACTGTTCCCCATGCGCTTCGGCGCTTCCAGCGTGCTGGTTGAGAAGCCGGGGCCGCAGGTCCTGCTGGAGGCCATCGCCAAGCACCGCGTCACCGGCCTGTACACGGCACCCACCGCCTACCGCGCCATGCTGGATCTGGTGAGGCAGCACGACCTGTCCTCGCTGCGCATCTGCGTCTCGGCGGGCGAGCACCTGCCGCACGCCACCTGGGAGGCGTGGCGGGAGGCGACGGGTCTGCGCATCGTCGACGGCATCGGCGCCACGGAGATGCTGCACATCTTCATCTCCCGCCGCGACGACGACGACCATCCGGGCTCGACAGGACAGGTCCTGGACGGCTACGAGGCCGCCGTCATGGACGCCGACGGCAACCCGTGCCCGCCCGGCGCCGACGGGCACCTCGCCGTGCGCGGCCCCACCGGGTGCCGCTATCTGGATGCGCCGGAGCGGCAGGCCGGCTATGTGCGGGATGGCTGGAACTACACCGGCGATGTGTTCCGCCGCGACGAGGACGGCTATTTCTGGTACGTGGCGCGCGGCGACGACATGATCATCTCGGCCGGCTACAACATCTCCGGCCCGGAGGTGGAGGGCGCGCTCCTGGAACACCCGAAGGTGCGGGAATGCGCCGTGGTCGCCAGCCCCTGCCCGGAGCGCGGGCACGTGGTGAAGGCCTTCGTCGTCCTGCACGACCCGCGCGACGCCACGCCGGATACGGTGGCCGAGCTGCAGGCCTTCGTGAAGACGCACATCGCACCATACAAGTATCCGCGTCAGGTGGAGTTCGTGGACTCGCTGCCCAAGACCGAGACCGGCAAGATCCAGCGCTTCCGCCTGCGCCGGATGGAGGAGGAGCGGGCGGGCGGGTAACGCACGCGGCCATCGGGCAGGCCCGGAACCCGCCCGATCGGGCAGCCCACCCGAACGGGTAGGTTTTTCCCCGCTCAGGAGAGAATGCCATACTGCCCGGAGGGACGTTCCGGCGGAGGCGCCAGTCCTATACCTTCACCGTCACAGCACGGTGGGCCCGACGCCGAACCGTGGCGTGGCCCAGAAGGGAAGGACGCGATGCCGTTCAGGGACAACACCACTCTCGCCCAGTACCTCCTCGCCGAAAGCCGGAAGAACCCGGACATCGGCACCGACCTCGTGGCGCTGATCCTCGACGCCTCGCGGGCGTGCAAGCTCATCTCCAAACTGGTGGCCCAGGGGGCGCTCGCCAACGTCCTGGGCAAGGCCGAGGGCGTCAACGTCCAGGGCGAGGAGCAGGCCAAGCTCGACGTGATGAGTGACGACACGTTCCGCCGCTCCACCGAGTTCGGCGGCCACGTCTGCGCCGTCGCGTCCGAGGAGCAGGACGATCCGGTCCCGGTGCCGCAGGAATACCCGCGCGGCGACTTCCTGCTGCTGTACGATCCGCTCGATGGGTCCTCCAACATCGACGTGAACGTGTCGGTGGGCAGCATCTTCTCCGTCCTGCGCATGCCGCGTCCGGGGGAGGAGCCCGCGATCGAGGACTTCCTCCAACCCGGCACCCGCCAGGTGGCCGCCGGCTACGCCATCTACGGGCCGTCCACCATGCTGGTGCTGACCGTGGGCAACGGTGTCGCGGGCTTCACGCTGCACCCGCTGATCGGCGACTTCGTGCTGACGCACTCCAACATCACGGTGCCGGAGCAGACGAAGGAGTTCGCCGTCAACGCCTCGAACAGCCGCTTCTGGGAACCGCCGGTCAAGCGCTACGTCGAGGAGTGCATGGCCGGCACCGAAGGGCCGCGCGGCAAGGACTTCAACATGCGCTGGATCGCGTCCATGGTGGCGGAAGCTCACCGCATCCTGATGCGCGGCGGCGTCTTCATGTACCCGCGCGACACCAAGAAGCCGCTGCGGCCGGGCCGACTGCGCCTGATGTACGAGGCGAACCCCATCGCCTTCATCATGGAGCAGGCCGGCGGCCTCGCCTCCACCGGCACGGAGCGCATCCTGGAGGTCACGCCGACCGACCTGCACCAGCGCATCCCGCTGATCTTCGGCTCCCGCGAGGAGGTGGAGCGGATCGAGGCGTACCACCGCGACGGCGCGATCCCCAAGGCCGATACTCCCCTGTTCAACACCCGCGGCCTGTTCCGCGCGGCTCTCTGAAGGCAAGGTGCCCCATGTCGGAAAAGCATCCCATCGTCGCCATCACCGGGTCGTCCGGAGCCGGAACCACCTCGGTCACCCGCACCTTCCAGGAGATCTTCCGGCGCGAGAAGGTTGAGGCCGCGATCATCGAGGGCGACAGCTTCCACCGCTATGACCGCGCCCAGATGAAGCAGATGATGGCCCAGCGGGTGGAGGCGGGCGACCAGACCTTCAGCCACTTCGGCCCCGAGGCCAACCTGTTCGAGGAGCTGCAGGACCTGTTCCGCAGCTACGGCGAGACCGGTACCGGCCGCCGCCGCAAGTACCTGCACGACGAGGCGGAAGCCGCCCCCTACGCCCAGCCGCCGGGCACCTTCACGGCCTGGGAGGACCTGCCGCCCAGCGACATGCTGTTCTATGAGGGGCTGCACGGCGCCATCGCGACGGACACGGTGGACGTCTCGCGCTATCCCGATCTGCTGATCGGCGTGGTGCCGGTGGTGAACCTGGAGTGGATCCAGAAGATCCACCGCGACAAGGCGACCCGCGGCTATTCGACGGAGGCGGTGACCGACACCATCCTGCGGCGCATGCACGATTACGTGCACTACATCTGCCCGCAGTTCACCCGCACGCACGTGAACTTCCAGCGCGTGCCGACGGTGGACACCTCAAACCCCTTCATTGCCCGCACCATCCCGACGGCCGACGAGAGCTTCGTGGTGATCCGCTTCGCCAACCCGCGGGGTATCGACTTCCCCTACCTGCTCAGCATGATCCACGACAGCTTCATGTCGCGCGCGAACACCATCGTGGTGCCCGGCGGCAAGATGGAAACGGCGATGCAGTTGATCTTCACGCCCTTCATCTGGCGCCTGATGGAACGCCGGAAGGCCGTGGCGCGCTGAGGCGGATTGACTCGGCGGTGGGTTCGGGGGCTGTCCCCGAGCCCGCCGCGTGAGTGCGAGTCCGGATCAAGAACGGAGATTCGGAGACAGGATCCTCCTGGCCTCCGAATCTCCGTTCTTTGTTTCCATGTCTTTGATCTGCACGGTCTCCGTCAGCCTACAGCACCGCCGCCAGCACCGCCGCCACTCCAAACAGCGCGCCGCAGGCGGTGCGGTACAGGCCCAGCGCGCGGTCGATGTCGTCGGGTGTGGCGGCGGTGCGGCCATGGCCCATCCAGGCATCCACGATCCGGGCGGCGCCGTAGGTGCGCGGGCCGCCCAGGCGCAGGTCCAGGGCGCCGGCCATCGCCGCTTCCGGCCAGCCGGCGTTGGGCGAGCGGTGACGGCCGGCGTCGCGCCGCACCGCCTGTGCGGCGTCGTGCGGCGACGCGCCGCGGAACAGCCAGGATGCCGCGATCAGCAGGCCGGCGCTGAGGCGGGAGCCGGGCAGGTTGACGAGGTCGTCGAGACGGGCCGCCGCCCAGCCGAAGGACTCGTGGCGCGGCGTGCGGTGGCCGATCATGCTGTCGGCGGTGTTGATCGCCTTGTACAGCGCGATGCCCGGCAGCCCGCCGACCGCCAGCCAGAAGGCCGGCGCCACCACGCCGTCGGAGAAGTTCTCGGCGAGGCTCTCGATGGCGGCGCGGGCGACGGCGGGCTCGTCCAGCGTCTCCGGATTGCGGCCGACGATGCGCGACACGGCCGCCCGCCCCCCCGCCAGCCCGCCGGTGCGCAAACCCCGCGCCACGTCGGCCACATGGTCGTGCAGGCTGCGCTGGGCGATGAGGGAGGAGGCGATCAGCGCCTCGACCACCGTGCCGAAGGGCAGCGCGCGGACGAGCCCGGCCAGCACGGACGCCGCCGTGCCGACGATCGCAAGAAGCACGAGCAATGCCAGGACACCCGCCAGCCGACGCTGCCAGCCCGGCGCGCCGTCGTGGTTGAGCATCTCGTCGAGGCGGTCTATGACCGCACCGATCCACACCACCGGATGCCGGATGCGTGCGAACAGCGCGTCGGGGTAGCCGGCCAGCGCCTCGACCGCGAGGGCGAGCGCGAGCACGGTGAAATGGACGTCCACGGTGAATGACCCTGCCGGAATGGAGCGGCGATCATGGCGGAAACGGTCCACTCGTCCAACACCGTCGTGCCCGAAAATATTCTGCACGGCGGCGACCTCGACGCCGCACGGGCCGCGTTTCCCGGCGCGCCGGAACCATGGCTCGACCTGTCCACCGGCATCAACCCGTGGTCTTACCCGATCCCGGCGATCCCGATCGAAGCCTGGACCCGGCTGCCCGGCCGTGCCGCGGATGAGGCGCTGCGTGCGGCCGCCGTCGCCTGCTACGGCGCGCCGTCGGCGGCGCACGTCGTCGCGGCGGCGGGCTCGCAGGCGCTGATCCAGGTGTTGCCGCGGCTGCGCCCGCTTGGCCGCGTCGCCGTGCTGGGGCCGACCTACGCCGAGCACGCGCGCGGCTGGTCCGCCGCCGGCCACGCGGTGGCCGAGGTGCGCCGGCTGGAGGAGGCGGACGGGGCGGACGTGGTGGTGATCGTCAACCCGAACAACCCGGACGGCCGCGTCGTGCCGGCCGCCGTCCTGCTGGATCTGGCCAGGCGCCAGGCGGCGCGCGGCGGCTGGCTGGTGGTGGACGAGGCGTTCGCCGACGCCATGCCGGAGGTCAGCATGGCTGCCGAGGCGGACCGGCCGGGGCTGGTGGTGTTGCGCTCCTTCGGGAAGTTCTTCGGGCTGGCCGGTGTGCGCCTGGGCTTCGCGCTGGGGCGGCCGGAACTGGCCGATGCGGTGCGTCGCGGTGTCGGTCCATGGGCGGTCTCAGGGCCGGCGCTTGCCGTCGGCGCGGCGGCGCTCTCGGACCGCGCGTGGATCGAGACGATGCGACAACGGCTGGTCGCCGAAACATCCGCTCTTGACGTGCACCTGCAACGCATGGATCTTTCCGTTTCGGGAGGAACGCCGCTCTTTCGTCTCGTCACACACGACCGCGCCCAGGACTACCATCGGGCGTTCGGGCGTGCCGGCATACTTGTCCGCCGCTTTCCGGAGCATCCGGGATGGTTGCGGATGGGATTGCCGCCCGATGAGGCAGCGCGCGAGCGACTGGCACAAGCCGGCAAACCAGGGGCAAAAGAATAAAATGCGCTCTTTATTTAGATTTCTAATGAACCAACTGCGACACAGTGGCACACCCAGGGCGTGTGCGGCTTTCGGTTAGCACTTATCACGTCAGCACGATTGCGGCTCTCTAAAAACTCATGAGAACATTGCCGCTATGTTGGACGCGAACGTTGCCGCGGTGCCCCCGATGACCGAGGCGAAGCCACAGGCCGGCGGGCACGCGCCGTGGATCATGTTCGAGAACCTGCCGACCGGTGCGTGCGTCGCCACGCCGGTGGGGCGCATCGTCTACGCCAACCGCCACCTGCACGAACTGCTGGGGTATCCCTACGGCGACCTCATCGGCGAGGACGTCGGCCTGTTCACCGCGCACGAGGCGTCGCTGCCGGCCATCGCTCTCCAGTGCCGCAGCGGGCGCGAGCGGCGCTACCGCTGCCGTGACGGCGACTTCCTCTGGGTGTGTGAGGCGGTGAGCACCTTCGATGGTCCGGAGGGGGAGGCGTACGAGCTGCGCATCGTCACCGACGTGTCGCACCACCGCCGGGCCGAGGCGTCGCTGCGCGACCAGCTTCTGATGAAGGACGTGCTGTTCGAGACGCTGCCGGTGCCGGTGTTCATCAAGGACGAGGACGGCCGCTTCCTGGACTGCAACGACGCGTTCGAGCGCTACACCGGCCTGTCGCGGCGCGAGATCATCGAGAAGACGTCGTTCGCCGTGATGGATCCGGGCATCGCCCGCAAGCACGTCGAGATGGACCGCGACGTCTCCGTCAACTGGGGTCCGCGCAGCTATGAGGAGGCGGTGCCGCACGCCGACGGCACGGCGCGCAAGGCGCGCATCTCCAAGGCGGTGTATTCCGACAGCGCCGGCGGCTTCGGCGGCATCGTCGGCGTCATCCACGACCTGTTCGACGACCAGCCGA
>DASPIO010000346.1:0-6594 GCA_035629155.1 Azospirillum sp.
TGCATCAAGAAGGTCGAGGTCGTGGAATACCCCGAACTCGGCATGGAAGCCATCTGGCGCATCGAGGTGGAGGACTTCCCCGCCTTCATCATCGTCGACGACAAGGGCAACGACTTCTTCAAGGAACTGAAGCTGTCGTAAGCCTCTCCCTTCCCCCTCCCCCGTCCAGCGGGGGAGGGTCGGAGTGGGGGCAAGTGTTGCAGGAGCATTCCACAAGGAGTGATCCACGTTGCCGCCGCCGCCATCGTGCGCATATCATGCGCATGACGGCACGGAGACGACCATGAGCCTCGGCTACGACGCGCACGCCCCCAAGCGCCCGGTGAACCTGTCCCTCAACGAGGATCTGGTCCGCCGCGCCCGCCAGTTCACCGGCAACCTGTCGGAACAGGTGGAGAAGCTTCTGGCCGACTACATCGCCGCCGAGCAGAAGCGGCATGACGAACGCGAGCGGCGGATCGACGAGACCATCGCCGCCCTGAACGAGTTTGATGCCAAGTACGGCTCGTTCGCCGACGAGTACAACGAGTTCTGATGGCGCAGTTCGACGTCCACCGTGCAAGGGGAGCCCAACGGAACGGCGTCCCATACGTGCTGATCGTACAATCGAAGCGCTTCGATTCGTCCGGACGGCGTGTCGTCGCTCCCCTTCTTGACGCCAAACTGGTGCAGGTGAGTGAAGCGGTTCTGACACCGGCCTTTGTCGTGGAAGGCCGGAACGTCGTGCTCAATCCCCTGCAAATCGTTTCGCTGCCTGCCGGGCAACTCGGCGATTACGTCTGCTCCCTGGAATCCGAAGGAGACCGCATCATCGCCGCCATCGACATGCTGATCTCACGCGCGTGGCACTGAGCGGCGCCATGATCCCCGACGAGATCCAGTCCCGCGTCCTCTACCGCGACGGCCTCATGCTCATCCTCGACAAGCCGGCGGGGCTGCCGGTGCACGCGGGGCCGGGCGGCGGGCCGAACCTGGAGCGGCACTTCGATCACCTGCGCTTCGGCTTCCCGAAGCCGCCGGCGCTCGCCCATCGGCTCGACCGCGACACGTCGGGCTGCCTGATCCTCGGCCGGCACGCCAAGGCGCTGCGCAAGCTGGGCCGGCTGTTCACCGACGGGCAGATCGGCAAGACATACTGGGCCGTCGTCGCCGGCTCGCCACCATCCGAGCACGGCCGCATCGAAGCGCCGCTGAAGAAGGTGTCCAACCGCAGCGGCGGCTGGCGCATCGTGGTGGCTGAAGACGGTCAGAGCGCCGTCACCGACTACGTCGTCCGTGGCCGCGCCGACGGCCTGACCTGGATCGAGTTCACGCCGCACACCGGCCGCACGCACCAGATCCGCGTGCACGCGGCGCACATCGGCTGCCCGCTGCTGGGCGACCCGCAGTACGGGGGGCCCGGTGGCAAGCCGCTGCACCTGCATTCCCGCGCCATCACCGTGCCGCTCTACCCGAAGAAGCCGCCCATCACCGCCACCGCGCCGGTCCCGCCGCACCTGCTGGAGGCGCTGGCCGCCTGCGGCTTCGACCCCGCCACGGACAAGACGCTCGTGCATGGCAACCATCGCTGAGGCCCTGGCCGCCGTCGGCCACGCCGACGCCGCGGCGGCCCGGCTGCGCGCCCGTTTCGCCGCCGGTCCGGCCATGGACGCGCCGCGCTACACCCGCCACCTGGAGGCGGCGTACCGCACCATGTGGCGGCGCTGGTGCGCCGGCCTGCCGCCCGAACCCTTCGACGTGCCGGCCGCACCGGGTCCGAACGGCCGCTGAGCCGTCGTCGCCTGGAAGGACATCACTGGGACGGCGTCCCCCCCATCATGCCGCCCATCCCGCCCATTCCCATGTTCATCGGCCCACCGGCCATGCCGCCCATCCCGCCAAACGGCCCCATGGGTCCGCCGGCCATCCGGTCGAAGGTGCGGCGCTGCTCGTCCGACAACACGCCATAGAGCGCGTTCCCGGCCGTGCGGATGCGCTTCAGGGCTTCCAGGCGGGCGGCCAGCAGCTTTTCGCGCCGCTCCATGCGTTCCGGCCACGCCGCCTGCTGCGCGCCGGCCCGTTGCGCTTCATAGGCCGGCGCCAGCGCCTTGGCCGACTCGCGGACCGCCTCGGCGAAGCCGTTCCACAGCGGCATCTGGGCGTCGGTGATCCGCATCGCGGCCTTCATCTGAGCGATGCGCGGCTCGGGATCGGCGGACGCCTCGCCCATCATGGGGCCACCCATCATGCCGCCACCCATCATCGGGCCGCCGTTCCCCATCATGGCCCCCTGCATCATGCCCGGATGCATCATGCCCGGATGCATCATGCCATGCATCATGGCCCCGCCCATCATGCCGAGCATCATCCCCTGCATCATGGCCTGCATCATCGGGTTGTGATGCTGTGGGGACATCATGCCCATGCCCTCGCCCATCATCCCCTGGCCAGCCATGCCCTGCCCCATATGGCCATGCCCCATCATGCCATGCTGGCCCATGCCTCCCTGCCCCATCATCGGGCCGGTGCCGGGCGACGGCGCGGCGGGACCGGGGCCAGGACCAGGGGTGGGCTGGGTTTGCGCCAACACCGGACTCGCGCCCAACGCGGTGGCAAGGAGAAAGGCTGCGAGTGTCACCGTGCGCATGATGTCCTCCCTAATGCGGATTGTCGTTCCGGTGAGCATGCGCCGGTCCCGCCGCACCGGCAAGGCGCGCGACGTCGCGATCCCGCCCGGGCACGGCGCGCCCGGGCGGGATCCGGTTCATCGTTGGTCAGATACCCCGGTTTGGTCAGATACCCCGGCGCGCCGTGGTGTCGGTCGTGTGCAGCGTTTCGCGGTCGGTCACGAAGAAGCCGACCACGCCGGCCACGATGGCCAGCAGCGCGTGCAGCCAGATGTCGTTGCCATAGATCGGCACCAGCCCGAATACGGTGTTGAGGCCGGGGATGAAGCCCATGACCACGAACACGGCATAGATCACCGCCGTGCTGCGCAGGAACGTCCGCGAGGCGAGAATGCCGCTGAAGAAGGCGTAGAAGCCCCACAAGGCGAACGCCAGGTGGATCAGGTTGTGGATGACGTTGACCGGGAATAGCCCGAGCAGCAAGCCGTGCATCGAGTTGACGACCAGTTCCTCACCCGGCGGCGGTGGGCTGAGCAGGCCGGGCACGAAACCCAGCAGCCCGGCCCCCGCGAAGGCGACGGCGAGGATGAGCGCGGTGTAGCGAGACCACATGGTGCACACTCCGTTGAATCGGCAATACAAATTCAGCCGATATCAACACCTTCCCGCGACGGATGTTGCGTGCCCCGCCCGGCACGTCCGTCCGGATCACCGGGCGCTGTAACGTCGCAGCCATTCCTTCTCGATCCGCTCCATCCAAGACGGATGCGGTTCAGGCAATGCAGGGCCGAGCGCGCCGGGCGCCGGAGCCGCCCGGTGCCGGGGGATGGCCTCGAACAGCTTTCGCTCGTCGGGGGACAGCTTCGCCATGTCGAGCACGGTGTCGGCGCCCCAGTATCGCGGATCGGCCTTGCGCGCCTGCGCCTCTGGCGACAGCAGGAAGTTGATCGCCACCAGCGCTCCCTCCCGCGCGCGGGCATTGAAGGGGATGGCCAGGAAGTTGACGGCGCCGATGGTGCCGCCGTCCAGCCCGAAAACGCGCGCGGTCTTGGGCAGCAGGCCGGCCTCCATGGCGCTCGCCGCCTCCAGAAGGCTGAACGCCATGGAAATGTCGATCTGCCCGTCTTTCAGCAGTTGCCTCTCCTCCGCGCCGTTGGCGGGAAACTCCGCTCCACCGCGCCACAGCAGCGGGTGCAGTTCGTCGAGGTACGGCCACAGCGGTTCGGTGACGAGGTCGAAGTTCTCCGCCGTGGCCGGCTGCACCAGCGACGACCAGTCCGACGACAGCGCCATCAGCGCCTGCTTCAGAAAGGTCAAGCCCAGGAGGTTCGGCGGACGGGGGTAGGTGAAGCGGCCGGGATGCGCCTTCGCCCATTCCAGCAGCGCCTGGATGCTGCGCGGCGGCGTGCGCAGGGTGGCCGTGTCATGCACGAAGACGAAGCGTGCCATGCTCCATGGCGCCTCCATCCCCTCCACCGGTACGGTGAAATCGACGGTGGTGGGCTTGCCCGCGGTGTCCACCAGCCGCAGGTTCGGCAGGCGCTGCGTGAAGGGTCCGTACAGCAGCCCCTTCTCCTTCATCGCGGCGAAGTGCTTGCCGTTGATCCACAGCAGGTCGACGGCCCCGTCCCTGGTCCGGCCCGCGGCCTTGTCCGCCTGCACGCGCGCCACGGCGTCGGCCGTCTCGGCCAATCGGACGTGCTTCACGTCGACGTCGTAGCGTGCCTTTATCGTCTCGGCCGCCCATTGCAGGTAGTCGTTCGCCTTCGCCGAACCGCCCCAGGCGTTGAACTGAACCACCTGCCCGCGTGCCTTGGCGAGCACGTCGTTCCACTCCTCCGCCGCCGCTCCCCCGATGAACGACAGCAGGATTACAGCCGACAAGATCGCTGTCAGGCGCCGCATGTCCCCGTTCCTCCCACCCCTGGCCGCCCCTGGCGTCCGGCGGCCATCGTTGCCGGCGCGTTCCCCGCCGTTTGCTCAAGTGTGCGTGAAAACGGCCCGTTTGCGCCAGCGCTTGTAAGCGGCGGCGTCATCCACATCCTCCAGCGTGTCGACGAAGGCGACGGAGGTTCCCGGCGGCAGCCCGGCGAGCGTATCGGCGAGCGCGTTCTCCGTCGACCAGCGCACGTCGCGGAACAGTCCGGCCGGCACGCGCGGACAACGCCGCAGCCCGACCAGCCAATAGCCGCCGTCGCCCGCCGGGCCGAACACGGCGTCATGCCGCCCCAACGCTCGGAACGCCCTGGCGACGTGGCAGGCATCCAGATCGGGAATGTCGCTGCCGACCACCACCACCGGTCCGGGCGGCAGCGTCCGCATCGGCCGCGCCATGCGGGCGCCCAGGTCGCCACGTCCCTGCCCGATCCGGCGCATCTTCGCCGCCGGCCATCCGCGCGACGCGACGGCGCGGTCCGGCGTCACCGCCAGCCAGAGCGTCCAGCGCCCGTCCCGCGCCAGCCGGCGCAACACGACCGCCAGGGTCAGCCGCGCGAATCGCCACGCCGCCACATCCCCCACCCCCGCCGCCAGCCGCCGCTTGCCCCGCCCCAGACGCGGCAGCCGCGCGAAGACGATGACGTGCCGCGTCCTCATCCCCCCGTCCTCATCCATAAACCTTGCGGATCAGCCGTGGCGGCACACCGGCGGCGTACAGCGACAGGCACAGCAGGTTGCGCGCCGGCCGTGCCAGCCAGCCGTCCCGTTCGTACCGCGCGGCCGACGTGACCGCGTCGACCGGCAGCCCCACCAGCCGCCGCCGCCCGATCCGGCGCACGAACGCGACATCCTCCATCAGCGGCAGCGGCGCGAAGCCGCCCAACTCCTCATAGAAGGAGCGCGCGATGAGCAACCCCTGATCTCCGTAAGGCAGCCCCAGCATCCGGCTGCGCCACGCAACGATCCGTTCCAGCCGGCGCGCCGCCGGATGGGCCGAGGCGAAACGCAGGCGGAAATAGGCAGCCCGTCGCCGGTTGGCCGCATTGGCGGCGAACCGCTCCGCCTCCGCGCGCCATCCGGGACCAAGCCGCGTGTCGGCGTGCAGGAAGAGCAGCCAGGGGGCATTCCCCGCCGAGGCTCCGGCGGCCAACTGCGGCCCGCGCCCGCGCGGCGCCGTGACGACGCACGCCCCGGCCGCCGACGCAACCGCCGGCGTGCCGTCCGCGGAGCCGCCGTCGGCCACGGTCACACACGCCCACCCGCCGCCGGCTTCGCGCGCGAGCGCCTCCAGCGTACCGGGCAGCGTCGCCGCGGCGTTCAGGCAGGGAATGACGATGTCGAGCGCAGCGGGGTTCACGGGCCGCTCAGCAGGTCAAGCGCATATCCGCAACGAGAATGGCCCGCGCCGGGGCGGTTGTCACCCGCGCACAAAAGAAAACGGGGCGCCGCGGTGTGCGGCGCCCCGTTCCGTACCGTGCGGCGGCCGGAGACCGGCCACCGTCCCGATCACTTCACGCGGATCAGGACCTGAGCGCGGCGGTTCGACGGCTCACGGACGTTGTCGCCGGTCGAGACCAGCAGATTCGTCTCACCCTTGCCCTCGACCGTGATCTGGTTCGCCGGCACGCCCTTGGCGGTCAGCGACCGCTTCACGGCGTCGGCGCGGCGCAGCGAGAGCTTCTGGTTGTAGGCCGGCTTGCCCGACGTGTCGGTGTGGCCGATCACGTGGATGCTGACGGCCTTCAGCTTGCCGGCGGCGGCGGCGGCATCGCCGATGATCCGGTCGGAGACCGGCGTGATGTTCGCCTTGTCCCAGTCGAAGAACACCAGGTATTCGGTCTGCGGCTGCTGGGCGACCGGCGGGGCCGGCGGCGTCGGCGACGGGGTGGCGGCGACGGCACCGAACGAATAGCGCAGGCCGACCATCACGGTGTGGTTGCGGTACTCGCTCTCGACCGTGCCGAACGGGCCGTCGTACTTCGGCTTGGTGGTCGCGAAGTAGCGGTAGTCGGCCGTGATCGCGATGTTGTTCGTCACGTTGTAGGCGGCG
>DASPIO010000347.1:0-32997 GCA_035629155.1 Azospirillum sp.
GGCCAGCCGAGCGGCGTACTCGTCAATGTAAACGCCCAGAGGTCCTTCGTGCAGGCGCCGTTGGTTGCCAGCCCTGCTGAAATAGGTGCTGATCGTCATGGTCATTCCTTTCCTGCTGAGAAACAGGAAGGAAGGATCGAATTATGCCGAGCCGACGGCCCCCAACATCATGCTGACTGCGGTCGACGAATGTCGCTTCGGCATAGTTCGGGATGCGGCATAAACCTGCCTATGCCGAATTCGGCATAGGGCGGTCTCGATGAGGGTGTAGAACACCGCTGCGGCTTCGCCCCCGCCGTCTGATACCACGTCCGGAGACTTCTGACTCGCGGGTTCCCGAAGGGGATTGAGGCCGCGCTTAAGGTGTGATTCGCTGGCCTCGCCATTGGGCGAAGGAGAGGCGATGCCAGCGATAGCGATCCGGCAAGACATCCCAGCCGGCGAGTTGCGCCGGCTGGCCCGCTTGGAAGATGATGGGCGGGTGGCGTCGCGCCTGCTGGCGATCGCCGCGGTGCTGGACGGCCACAGCCGTGAGCAGGCGTCCCGGTTGGGCGGCATGGACCGCCAGACCTTGCGCGATTGGGTGCACCGCTTCAACGCCGAAGGGGTGGCCGGGCTGCGCGACCGCCCACGCAGCGGCCGGCCCCGCCTGCTGGCCGACGAGTTGCGCCCGGAACTGGCGGCGTTGATCGCCGACGGCCCCGACCTGGAGCGCGACGGCGTGGTCGAGTACCGCCTGACGCACATCCAAGAGCTGGCCAAGCGTCACTTCGGCGCCGACTACAGCCGCGGCGGCATGCATGGCGTGCTCCAGCAGATGGGGCTGTCCTGGCAGACCCCGCGCCCGATCCATCCCAAGCCCACGATGCGGCGGGCAAACGTGTCGATGACGAAGGCCACGTAGACGAAGCCCTGCCATGTGGCGACGTACGTGAAATCCGCCACCCACAGAGCATTCGGACGGGCCGCCTGGAACTGGCGGTTCACCCGGTCAAGCGGGCACGGCGCCGTCCGGTCGCTGATCGTGGTGCGCACCGCCTTGCCGCGCGTGACGCCCCGCAGGCCCATGCGTCGCATCAGGCGAGCCACCGTGCAGCGCGCCACGTCAAAGCCCTCCCGCCGCAACTGCCGCCACACTTTGCGCACCCCATAGACCTGGAAGTTTTCATCCCAGACCCGTCGGATAGCCCCACTCAGTTCCGCGTCGTTTCGCGAGCGGGCCGGCGCCTTGGCCGGATCGGCCCGCCGGGCGGCATGGGCGCGGTAGGTAGACGGGGCGATCGGCAGCACCTTGCAGATCGGCTCGACCCCGTGGACGGCGCGGTGCGCGTCGATGAAGGCGATCATTTCTTGAACGGGCGGTCGAGCTCCGCCTGAGCGAAATACGCCGACGCCTTGCGCAGGATCTCGTTCGCCTGGCGGAGTTCCCGGACTTCACGCTCCAGCGCCTTGATCCGCTCCTGCTCGTCCGTCGTCGGTCCCGGCCGCTTGCCCCGGTCGCGTTCGGCTTGGCGGACCCAGCCCCGCAGCGTCTCGGCATTGCAGCCGATCTTCGCCGCGATCGAACTGATCGCCGCCCACTGCGAGGCGTGCTCGCCTTCGTGTTCGAACACCATCCGCACCGCGCGCTCGCGGACTTCAGGGGCGTATTTGGGTGATGCCTGTTTCGTCATGATGGCTCCATCCTCTCAGGAAATGGAGCCTCCGGGAAACTCGGAGCGGTTCAGTTGTCCAATTCGTCATGCGGTTTGACGGTTCGGGCGAGAGTTACTTTCCGGCCGTCACGCACCACGTCGACCAGCACGTCAGTGGTCATCACCAGCGGGGTCTGGGTCACGGTGTCGTGCGGGTGGCGAATTCCCAGTTGCTCCGCGATGCGTCGGGTCGCCTCACGGTCGAGGGGGAACTGCTCGCGGATGTCGGTGACATCGTCGCACCAGTCGAGCAACCGAAAGAGATTGGCTTCGTTGTCGGACAGCAGATGGTGAAGCCGGCCCGTCTTGACCCCGTTCAGTCGGTGAGAGCGTCCCCGCGACGGCACGTCGCCGACCTTGATCCAGGGCACATATTCCGCGCCGTGGCCCTTACCGCGCCCTTCCTTGTGGTAGCGGGCGATCTTGGCCTCATCGAACGAGTAGCGGCGGCGTGCCATGGCGTTCCCGCGCTGGGGGCTGTCGTCCAAGGCTACGCTGAAGCTTCGGGAGGCGAAAGTGCGGAATCCTGCGGCGTTTCCGCTCCCGGCCGCGATGGTTTGCGGGTACCTTTCCGGGGCGGGCGGCGCCTGCGGGCCAGGATGAAACTCTATTGCTGAGGATGATACTTTTTTGTCGGGGATGAAACTCTGTTGTCGACGGACAAACGCGGGCAAAGGGCGTATTCCCTTGGTCCCGCCACGATTCTGACGAAATTTTGCTGCACGGGCTCCAAAGTCTGGAATAAACGATGAGCGGGCGCGTTTGTTCAGGTGGCACCGGTTTCTCGGGCGACCCTGGGCAGCGTGGCCGCGTCTTCCTACCTCTGGGTGGGCCGCACACTCGACGGCGGACCATCCGAACCACAGCAGGTGCGCGGTTGAGCAGTTTCGGGGCCGAACTGGAAGTTCACATCGCGTCGCTGCGCCGCTATGCGCGCGCGTTGCTGCGCAACCGTGCGGACGCCGAGGATCTGGTGCAGGAGGCGTTGGCACGTGCCATCGGGCGGGCCGACACCTTCAAGACGGGGACGAACATGCGGGCGTGGCTCTTCACGATCCTGCACAACGTCCACGTCAATCAGGTCCGTTCCCGCGCGTCGCGCCCGGACGAGGTGCCGGTCGAGTCGGTCGAAAGCCGCCTCACCACCCCCGCCCGGCAGGAGGAGCGGGTCGAGGTGCGCGAGATGATGCGCGCCCTCGACGAGTTGCCCGACGAGCAGCGCCAGGTTCTGCTGCTCGTGGCGCTGGAGGGCCTGAAGTACGAGGAGGTCGCCGAGATGATCGGCGTGCCGATCGGAACCGTCATGTCGCGCCTCTCCCGGGGCCGGGAGGCGGTGCGGGCGAAGCTGGCGAACGGGGCCTCCGTGGCCCTGCGAAGGGTGAAGTGATGGAAGCGCATCGGGTCAAGGACGAGGAACTGCACGCCTACGCGGACGGCCAGTTGGAGGGCACCCGCCGCATCGCGGTGGAACGCCATCTGGCCGAGGATCCGGAGGCGGCCCGCAAGGTGGAGGACTACCGCGCCCAGGCGGCCCTCCTGCACGAGATGTTCGACCCGGTCCTGCGCGAGGATCCGGGACCGGAGGTGAACGAGCTGACGACGCGCCTCAGGGGCCGCCTCGCCGGCAACGACAACCGCCCGGCCTGGCACGCGCGCCCGCTGACCCGCCTCGCCGCCACCGTGGTGCTGGTGGTGGGGGCCGCCGCTGGCGGCTACTTCGGCCGCGGCGTGACCGCCCCGCCGACGCAGCGCCAGAGCCTGCAGACCTTCGCCAACGAGGCCACGCAGGCGCACCGCTTCTACACGTCCGACGAGCGCTATCAGGTGGAGATGGGCGCCGAGGACCCCGGCGCGCTGGACAACTTCCTGTCCCAGCGCGTCGGCAAGTCGATCTTCGGGCCGGACCTGTCCAAGGCCGGCTACCGCCTGATCGGCGGCCGCTCGCTGCCCACCGACACCGGGGCGGGCGCCCAGTACATGTACATCAACGACCAGGGCAAGCGGATCACCCTGTTCGTCGGCCCGCCGCCGGCCGGCAAGGAGACCTCGTTCAGCTTCGCCCAGCAGGGCGACATCGCCACCTTCTACTGGGTCGAGGGCCAGCTCGCCTACGCGCTGATCGGCCGGCTGTCCAAGGACGAGCTGATGGGCATCACCAAGGCCGTCTACGACGACGTCAAGGCCGGCCCGAAGCCGCGCGAGCAGCACCAGAACCAGCCCCAGCCCGAACAGCCGCCGCAGAACCAGGAAGAGCGCAAGCCCGACCAGCCCCAGCCCGACCAGCAAAACGGCGTCCAGCCGGTGAGCGACAGCCACAAGCCCAAGGACAGCTGACCCGGCATCAGAGCGGGCGCGGCGTGCGCAAGGTGCCGCCGTGCCCCGTGCCGCCCAGCGTCGGGCCGTCCGGCCCCGCGCCCTCGACCACCGTGCCCGGCTGCTGGCCGCGCACCGCCGTCTCCCCCGGCCGGCGCAACCGCGTCTCGCGGTTCACGTCGCGGATCGCCGCCGCCGCCTCCTGCGTGGCGCGCGCCCAGTGCTCCTCATGCCGGCCGTGCGGGCGGCCCTCCTCCTCCCAGATGGCGTAGGCGCGCTCACGCAGGCGTTCCTCCTCGACCACCACCGGGTCGCCCAGCCCCAGCGCCACCAGCACGTGGTGCGCCACCAGATCGGACGACTGCGGGTTCTGCCCGGTGATCAGGCACCCATCGCGCACCGCGAAGGGCTGCCAGTCCGGCCCTTTCTCGTAGTGCGCGCCCAGCTCCCGCAGGCGGTCCTCCAGCAGGAAGGGCACGACCTCGCGCAGGCCCACCCCGTCCTCTTCGGAGTTGGTGAAGGCGCTGACCCGCTTGCCCTCCACCACCGGCCGCCCGTCGCCGCGCCTGGCCCGCACCAGCCCGGCCGGCCCGTGGCACACCGCCGCCACCACCCGGTGGTCGTCCAGGTACGAGCCCACCAGCAGCGCCAGCGCGTCGCTGTCCGGCAGATCCCACATGGTGCCGTGTCCGCCGGGCAGGAACAGCGCGTCGCAGGGGTGCCCCGCCACCTGATCCACCGACGGCGCCTTCCGCGCCGCCCGCATCGCGTCCTTGTCGTCCAGGAAGCGGCGCGCCGCTTCCGGCACCTCGCCCTGATCCGGGCCCTGATCCGGGAGGCTGCGCGGATCGAACGGGATCGCCCCGCCGCGCACCGAGGCCAGCGTCACCTCCGCCCCGCCGTCCTTGAGCGCGTAGTAGGGAACCGCCAGCTCCTCCAGCCACACGCCCGTCTTATGCCCCGTGCCGCCCATCTCCGCGTGCGAGGTGGTGACGATGAGAACCCGCCTGCCGATCATCGGAATGCCCCCTCTGTGCTGTCGGACCACGCCCTCCAACAGCCCAGCCCCACGGAGGTTCGGGGCGGGGACATGTTACCGGATGATACACGGCGATACGCCTTCGGGCCGGTTGTCACAATCGCCACCCTCGTGCCGCTCCCCGGTTGCGATGTTCAGGATGATAATCCTACAGAGGTGGCGCGGCCTTGGCAAGGCGGGGACAAGAGGAAGAGTGCGAGAGGCTTTGCCTCTCGCACTCTCTGCATACCCGTGTGTGAGGGCCGCGTGTGGCGGGAATTGCAGCATGGAGAGAGGGTTTTGGCCTTCCCGATGGACCCTCACCCGCCCGCGCTGTGCGTGGACCCCCGGCCCTTGGCGGGGAGCGCGAGGGGCGGGCCCCTCGCTCTTGGCCCGGCGGTGCGGTACCATCGGGGCGGGTTCTCAGGAGGGGAGGTTCGCCGTGCTGGAGTTGCGTCCGAGTTGCGAGTGCTGTGACCGGGACCTGCCGCCGGAGTCGCTGGAGGCGGTCATCTGTTCGTTCGAGTGCACGTTCTGCGTCGATTGCCGGGACGGGGTGCTGGGCGGGGTGTGCCCGAACTGTGGGGGCGAGCTGGTGCGGCGGCCGGTGCGGCCGGCGGGGAAGCTGGAGAAGTTCCCGGCGTCCACCGTGCGCAAGGTCAAGGCCGGGGGGTGCCAGCCGGCGTTCTGACGCGCGCCGTTCAGGGCGGCTTGAGGCGGCCGAGGACGGGCGGGTCGGGGGTGCCGGTGGCGCGCAGCAGGACGGCTTCGCCGGACGCGGGGTGGATGCCGGTCAGCGACGTGATCGTCACCTGATGCGTCACCAGCACCACGGGCGGGCCGTCGGCGGGCAGCGTGGCCAGGAAGCGGCGGAGATCGGCCGTGAGGGCCGCTCGCTGGCCGGGATTGGGGACGGTGGAGTTGAGCGCCGGCAGCTCCGCCACCGGGCCGAGGTCCAAGAGGCGCGCGGTGTCCAGGCAGCGGCACCACTGGCTGGAGTAGACGCGGGCGTCGCGGATGCCGCGCTCGCGCAGCAGGGCGCCCATGCGGCGGGCCTGGGCGCGGCCGCGGTCGTCCAGGTTGCGCTGGGTGGCGCAGTCGCCCAGGCGCAGGGCGGGCGGGTCGCCGAAGCCCGGCGCCTCGGCGTGGCGCATCAGCACGATGAGGCCGGCGGGGCTTTCGGCCGCCAGCGCCGGGGCGGCGAGGGCGAGGAACAGGCCGGCGGCCAGGGCGGCGAGGCGGCGGGGGAGCATCTTGGGAGCCGCCCCGTCAGAGGTCGAGCACGATGTCGAAGGTGCCGGCCAGGGCGCCGGGCTCGGCGGGGGTCGGGCGCAGGGGGACGATGACGCTGCGGCGCGCGGCGGGGTCGCGGATGGCGTTCAGCAGGCCGTCGCGGGCGTTCAGGGGCTCGCCCTCCACGTACATCTGCGTCACGAAGCGGCCGGTGCCGGGCACGATCACCGCCACGTGGATGTGCGGCGTGCGGCCGGGGTAGGGGACCGGGCGGATGGTGCGGAACGCGTAGCCGCCGCCGGAGTCCACCGAAGTGCGGCCGTAGCCCTGGAAGCCGGCGTCGAAGCGTTGCTGGTCGGGCGCGCGGGGGTGACGGTAGACGCCGTTGGCGTCGCACTGCCAGATCTCCACCGCCGCGCCGGGCACGGGGCGGCCCTGGCGGTCGAGGACGCGGCCGTTCACGTGGGTGACGGTGCCGAGCGCGCGGGAGGCGGCGCCCTGGACGCGGACGAGGTCGCTGTCGGCGTCGGCCGGCAGGGTGACGGGGTAGAACGGCCCCTCCGTCTGGCCGGGGGTGGGGGTAAGCGGGGCGGCGGCGAGGCCTTGGGCGGGCAGGAGGGCGAGCGCGCCGGCGGTGGTGATGAGCGTGCGGCGGGTGAGTGTGTGGGGCATGCTCGCCTCCCTTGGTTATGCAGGCTCGGCTATGCCGGGAGCGGCACGCCGTGCCGGGTCAGGGCTTCGGTCTGGCGCCGTTCCAGGGCGGTGACGTCGAAGTCCTTGATCAGGTCCTGGAACAGGCGGTACCAGTTCACTTCGGCCTTCAGGTGCAGGAACACGCTGCCCAGGCCGATGGCGGCGCGGTCCATGAAGACGAACTCGCGCGGGATCTCGACGCCGCCGACGCGGCGGAGCTGGGCGTGCACCTTCTCCGCCGTCTCACGGCCGTAGTGTCCGCCGTTGGTCTCCTCGATCTTGCGGGTGCGGTCGTCCATGATCGGCGCGTAGACGAAGCGCGCCCAGATGTTCAGCACCGCCACCAGCTCCTTCGACGGGTTGGCGAAGCCCCAGGTGCGGTAGGCCTCGACCGCCGCCTCCTCATCCTCGTTGCGCAGCGCGTTGTACAGGTCGATCACGCCCTTGACGAAGCTGGGGTGGAAAACGCGGATGCAGCCGAAATCGAGCAGGTTGATGGAGCCGTCCGGGCGCACCGTGTAGTTGCCCAGGTGCGGGTCGCCGTGGATGACGCCGTAGTAGTAGAAGGGCACGTACCACGCGCGGAACATGTTCATGGCCAGCGCGTTGCGCTGTTCCGGATGGTCGGCGACGTGGTCGAGGATGCGGCGGCCCTCCACCCACTCCAGCGTCAGCAGGCGTTTGGTGGACAGCTCCGGCACCACGGCGGGCACGTGCACGCCGGGCGTGTCGGCCAGCATGGCGCGGTAGAGCGCGGCGTGGCGGGATTCCAGGTCGTAGTCCAGCTCCTCGCGCAGGCGGGCGGAAATCTCCTGGTGGATCTTGGTGGTGGAGATGGCGCTGTCCGAGCGCTCGAAGATGGCGAAGATCAGGCGAAGCTGGCGCAGGTCCGCCTCCACGGCCGAGGCCATGTCGGGGTACTGGAGCTTGCAGGCCAGCCGCCGGTCGTCGAGACCGACCGCCTTGTGCACCTGCCCCAGCGAGGCGGCGGCGGCGGCCGACCGCTCGAAGCTGCGGAACTTGGACTGCCACGTGGGGCCGAGTTCGGCGGCCATGCGACGCTTCACGAAGGGCCAGCCCATGGAGGGCGCGTCGGCCTGAAGCTGCGACAGCTCGGCCACGTACTCGCGCGGCAGGGCGTCGGGGATGGTGGACAGGAGCTGCGCCACCTTCATCAGCGGGCCCTTGAGGCCGCCGAGTGCCGCGCGCAGCTCGGCCGCGTGGCGCTCGCGCTCCAGCGGGATGCCCAGCACGCGCTCGCCGGCGAAACGGGCGGCGAGGCCGCCCACGGCGGTGCCCACCCGCGCATACCGCGCCAGCCGGCCGCCCAATCGGTTCTCTTCGGTGTTCGACATGCCCTGAAGGTGGGATGCGGGATGGCGTACGGCCAGTGTACGAAGGGCGGCGGCTTGACCGGAAACGGGTGCTTGGGCAGGGTGCCGGCCGGTTCGATCGGGCGGGGGACGGGGCATGAAGGGATTGGCGGGGCTGGCGGCGGGCGTGGTGCTGGCGGCGGGGACGGCTGTATCGGCAGGGGCGGCTGCGGCCGAGCAGGGATGGTACCTGCGCGCGGATCTGTCGCACGACTGGTCGCGGCCGGCCGACTTCCACGACTGGAACTGCGCCGGCACCGACCCGACGCGCGTGCCGCTGTACGGCTGCGCCACCAAGGGCTCGGGCGACTTCGGCGGCAGTGTGGGATTGGGCGTGGGCGTCGGCTACCGCGTGGCGCCGATGCTGCGCTTCGACGCCACCGTTACCCACCGGCCGGGCTGGCGGTTCGAGGGCGAGTCCGGTTTCCTGCTGGCCGGCGACGAGCCGCTGCGCGCCAGGGCGCGCACGCTGACCGGTCTGCTCAACGCCTACATCGACCTGGGGCGGTGGAGCGTGTTCGAGCCGTACGTCGGCGCCGGCTTCGGGTTGTCCTACAACCGGGTGGAGGGGATGGAGCTGTCGTTCCCGACGCTGGACCAGCGGGTGTGGACGCCGTCGGGCTGGCACACCTCGCTGGCGTGGCAGCTCACGGCGGGGACCGGGATCGTGCTGGGGGACGGGCTGGTGCTGGACGTGGCCTACCGCTTCATGGACCTGGGGCGCATGCAGACCCACGCCGGCGAGGCGCCGCGCCTGCGCCGCGGCGCCTGGCGCATCCTGACCATCGACGGCACCGAGGCGCGTCTGCGCGCGCACGGCGTGCAACTGGGGCTGCGCTACGCGTTCTGAGCGTCCGGCGCTCCAGCGCCGGTGAAAACGCAACCCAACCCGCAACCCAACCTACGAGTCGCCCGTCACGTGACGGCGGATGGCGTCGCGCATGAGGGAGACCAGCGTGTCGCGTTCGGCGCTGATCACGGCGCTCAGGCCGCCGATGCCCAGGGCCAGCGGCGGGCGGCCCGGCGGACGGGGCAGGAACACCGAGACGACGCCCGCCCCCTGCGAGATGCGGTCGACCGACAGCGACACGCCGGTCCGCCGGATCTCCCGCAGTTCCTCCATGAGGGCCGGCAGGTCGACGGGCGCGAATTCGCCCCGGTGCAGCTCGTTCACCGCGGCGACCAGGGCGGGAATCTGTTCGTCGGGATAGGTGGACAGCAGCAGGTTGCCAAGGCCGGAGCCGGCGATGGGGCGCGTCATGCCGGGGTGGATGTGCAGCCGCATCGGCTTGGTCGCCGGCACCACGTGGATGTAGCGCACCGACAGGCCGTTCGCGATGGCGAGGATGATCGTCTCGCCCGTCGCCTCCCCCAGCTCGGCCATCAGGCGCGGGATCTGGCCGCCGCTGATCGATTCGTCGATCCAGGAGCCGAGCAGCGTGACGCGCGGCGTGGGCACGTACAGCCGCGTCTCGGGATCGCAGCTCAGGTAACCCAGACTCACCAGGCTCTGCACCAGGGCGGACGTGCTGGATTGCGGGAAGTCCAGCGCGCGGGCGATCTCCATCAGCGACGCCGGGCGCTTCACCCCGTCGAAGAACTCCAGGATCTGCAGGATCCGTCCGGCCGATTTGACGACGGTGCTGGTCATGTCCCCCTCGATGCGCTGCCGCCAATGTAGCACGGACGCGCCGCCCGCCAGCCCGGCCGAAGGATATATCACATATGCGATGGCATCCATCATGTTGACGATGGGTCGGCCATGGGCTTATCGTATGCTTAGCAAACGAATGATCGGCGGTTGCCCGCGTCGGACGCGGGTGCGGCGGGTCGGAAAGGGAGGAAGGATGCACCGGCAACGGATGGGTTCCGGCCTGAAGGCCGCGATGACGGGACTGGCGGCGGGCCTGCTGGCCCTGGCGGCGCTGCCGGCGGCGGCGGAGACGCAGGTGCCGCTGGCCACCTGGGGCGGCGCCAACCACGTGGGCGTGCGCGAGTTCGTGGCCTCGATGGAGCGCGCGCTCAAGGAACTCGAACCCCACACCATCAAATTCCAGCATTACCCTGGCGGACAGCTCGGCCAGGACAAGGACATGCCGATGGCCATCCCCACGGGCCAGGCGAAGTTCGCCTGGATCACCGTCAACGGCTGGTCGGGCATCGTGAACGACACCAAGGTGATGGACGCCCCCACCGGCCTCACGATGAAGGAACTGGACGCCGTCATCGAACAGCCGAACGGCCTGATGTCCGTGCTCAAGAAGCGTTTCGCCGAGAAGAACACCACGCTGCTGGCGCTGGCCGACCTGGGTCCGCCCGCCGTCGTCTCGCGCGAGCCGATCCGTACGCCCGCGGACTTCAAGGGCAAGAAGGTGCGCGTCTTCTCGGAAGGCCAGGCGGAGGCGGTGAAGGCCTTCGGCGGCGCGCCGGTGACCATCGCCTTCGCCGAGGTCTACACGGCCATGCAGCACGGCACCATCGACGCCGCCATCATCGGCTTCCAGGGCGTCGACAGCCAGAAGATGCACGAGGTGGCCAAGCACGTGCTCGTCCCCGCCTCGTTCCTCGGCACCACGATGATGGGCTGGGCCGCCAACCCGCAGTGGCTGAACAGCATGCCGGCCAAGGACCGCGAAGTCTTCCTCAAGGCCGTGCGCAAGGCCGAGCTGGAGAACCGGCAGGCCATCGTCAAGGAGATCGACGAGCTGACCAAGCTCTACAAGGAGCGCGGCCTGACCGTCACGTTCCTCTCCCCCGACATGAAGGAGTACGCGGCCTGGCGTGACGCCACCAAGCCGCTGATGGAGAGGGCCCGCAAGGAGTTGAGCCCCGACGTCGTCGCCCTGATCGCGAAGCAGGGCTGACGGGGCGGCCATGCTTCCCCAGACCAGCAAGGCGGCGCGCCACGGCGTTCCGGAGCGCGCCGTCCGGATCCTCGACACCGTCAACGCCGCCGCCGGCAAGGCCGCCTTCGCGGCGCTCTGGGTGCTATCGGGGGTGGTGCTGCTGGACGTCGCGCTGCGCACCTTCGGCACGCCGACGCTGTGGGGTTCGGAGGTCAGCGTCTACCTGATGCTGGCCGTGGCCTTCCTCGGCGTCGGCCACGCCACCACCGAGGACGCGCACTTCCGGGTGACGGTGATCACCGGGATGCTGAGCCCGCGGGTGCAACGCATGCTCGACCTGCTGTGCGACCTGCTGGCGTTGGTCTTCACCATCGGCTTCACCGTGGGCGCCGCGCGGCTGCTGCTCTTCTACCACCAGCTCGGGTTCCAGACGAACACGATCCTGCGGGTACCGCTGGCGCTCCTCCAGGCGTTGGTGGTGGTGGGCGGCGTGTTCCTGGCGATGGCGCTGGTCGCCAACATCCTGCGCTTCGCGCTGGGCCTGGAGCATCCGAAGCCCCCGCCCGACCTGCCGCCGGCCTGAGGAGACGCGCATGGACTACACGGTCGTTCCGGTGCTCGCCGTCTTCCTGGGCCTGATCGCCGTCGGCATGCCGGTCTTCATGGCCATGGGGATCAGCGCGCTGCTCGGCAACTTCCTGCTCCAGGGCGGCGACCGGCTGTTCGAGAACATGGCGACGGGCGCCTACAACGCGCTGAACAGCTTCGTGCTGCTGGCGGTGCCGCTGTACATCCTGGCCGGCACGCTGCTGGAAGCCACCGGCCTGTCCCACCGCCTGTTCACCTTCGCCGCCACCTGGGTCAGCGGGCTGCGCGGCGGGCTGGGGGTGGCGACCGTCATCGCCTGCTCGATCTTCGCGGCCATCAGCGGCTCCAGCGTGGCGACGGCCGCCACCATCGGGCTGGTGGCGATGCCGGCGCTGACCAGCCACGGCTACCCCACGCACCGCTCCGGCGCGCTGATCGCGGCGGGCGGCACGCTGGGCATCCTGATCCCGCCGTCCATCGGCCTGCTGCTGTACGGCATGCTGACCGACCAGTCGGTGGGCGCGCTGTTCGTCGCCGGCGTGCTGCCGGGGCTGGTGCTGGCCTTCCTGATGGCCGCCTACACCTCGGCGGCGACTCCGCGGGAGGCGACGGGGGAACTGACCACCTGGGCCGACCGCGTGCGCGCCATCCGCGAGGCCGGGCCGATCCTGGCGCTGCCCATCATCATCTTCGCCGGCATCTACTCGGGCATCGCCACGCCGACCGAGGTGGCGGCGGTGGCCGTGCTCTACATCATGATCGTCGGGCTGGCGCACGGGCGCCTGGGCTGGGCGGAGGTGCTGAAGGCGGGCAAGAGCGCGGTCAGCGGGTCGGTGATGATCTTCATGCTGGTCGCCTTCGGTTCGCTGCTGACGCAGTTCTTCACGCTGACCGGCGTGCCGCAGGCGCTGACGCAGGCCATCGCCAATTCGGGTCTCGGACACTTCGCCATCATCACGCTGATGGTGATGTTCTACCTGGTCCTGGGGATGTTCCTGGAGGCGCTGTCGATGATGCTGGTGACGGTGCCGATCCTGTTTCCGGTCGCCCAGAGCCTGGGCATTCACCCGCTGGCCTTCGGCATCTTCGTGGTGCTGGCGGTGGAGGTGGCGCAGATCACCCCGCCCGTGGGCATCAACCTGTTCACCGTGGCCGGCATCGGCCGCATTCCCTTCGACCGGCTGTCGCGATCGGTCGTGCCCTACGTCCTGATCATGGTCGTCATGATGTACCTCGTGCTGTACGCGCAGGGCCTGTCGACCTGGCTGCCGGCAACCATGAGCTATGGTGTCTGACATGACCTCCGACTTCGCCGCGGCGCTGTGGCGCCCGCACGTCGACCCGGCCTTCGTGGAGCGTCTGCGCGCCTACGTGGCCGAGACCATCACCCCGCACGGCGACGCCATCGACCGCGAGGACGTCTACCCCGTGGAGATCATCAAGGCGCTGTCGGCGGAGGGGTACAACACGCTCACCCTCGACCCGCACTGGGGCGGCGGGGGCCTGAGCTACGGCCACGCCGTCGCCGCGTTCGAGGAGGTGGCGGTGGGCAGCGCCGCCGTCGGCATCTCGATGATCACCATCCTCCAGGCGCAGACGATGATCCGCCTGTTCGGCGCCGACACGCTGAAGGAACGTTACCTGCCGCGCTTCAAGGAGGGGCTGTTGTGCTCCTACGCGCTGACGGAGGCGGGGCACGGCAGCGACATCCGCACGCTGGACACCAAGGCGCGGCGCGACGGCAACGAATGGGTGGTGACGGGGGAGAAGCACTTCATCACCTCGGGCGCGGCGGCGGAGTTCTTCATCATCCTGGCGGAGACGGACGTCGGCGTGTCGGTCTTCGCCGTGCCGCGCGACGTGCCGAACCTGACGTCGTACGAGGGGCGCAACTCCGCCACCTTCGGCCTGCGCAACGGGCCGCACATGAACATCCGCCTGGACGAGGTGCGGCTGCCGCTCGATCACCTGATCGGCACGGAGGGCAAGGGCGTGCGGCAGGCGGTGACGGTCCTCGACCATTCCCGCACGGTGGCCGGCGCCATCAGCCTGGGCGTCGCGCGCGCCGCCTTCGAAGGGGCGCTGGCCTTCGCCCGCGACCGCGTCGCCTTCGACCAGACCGTGCTCGAATTCCAGGGCATCCAATGGTATCTGGCCGAGATGCTGACGGAGATCGACGCGGCCCGCCTGCTGTGCTACCGCGCGGCGGAAGCGCTCGACCGGCACGAGGACATCGCGCGCTATTCCAGCGAGGCCAAGCTGAAGGCCTGCGCCGTGGGGACCGAGGTGGCGTCGCGCGCTGTGCAGATCTGCGGGGCCTACGGCACCATGGAGAACGCCCCCTTCGGCCGCTACCTGCGCGACGCCAAGGCGTACGAGATCGCCGGCGGCTCGGCCGAGGTGCTGAAGAACACCATCGGCAAGCACCTGACGCGCAACGTGGCGCCCCGCGCGGCCGGGAATGCAGTCGGGGGCGGCGCATGAGCATCGTCGCCCGCCTGCTCGACGGCGCCGCGCGGCACGGGGAGCGGCCCTTCGTGTTGAGCGACCAGGGCACCGTGACATGGGGCGAGATGGCGGAGCGCACGCTGCGCCTGTCCTCCGCGCTGGCGGCGCAGGGCATCGGGCCGGGCAGCCACGTGGGGCTGATGTGCTCCAACCGGCCGGCGTTCCTGGTGGCGTGGTTCGCCATCGCCAACCGCGGGGCGGTGACCGTGCCGGTCAACACCGGCCTTGTCGGCGAGGGGCTGCGCTACACGCTGCGCCAGAGCGATTCCGCGGCGCTGGTCATCGAGGACGCCATCCTGGAGGAGAAGCGCGCCGACCTCGGCGACCTGCTCGATGGCCTGACGGTGCTTTCCTTCGCCGACGACGATGCCCTCACGGCGCTGGCCGCCGGATTCCCGCCCGACGCGCCGTTCGCCGGCGACGGGACCGAGGATTGCACGATCATCTACACCTCCGGCACCACCGGCCTGCCCAAGGGGGTGCTGAACAGCCACTGCGCCTATCTGGCCTGCGGCAGGGCGACGGCGGAGATGCTGGCCCTGGGGCCGGATGACCGCATCATGGTCTTCCTGCCGCTGTTCCACACCAACCCGCAGATGTACGCGGTGATGTCGGTGCTGGAGACAGGGGCGGCGCTGGTGCTGCGCCCGCGCTTTTCGGTCAGCGCCTTCTTCGACGACGCGCGGCGCTTCGGCGCCACCGGCTTCACCTACGTCGGCACGGTGCTGGCGATGCTGACCGCGCGCCTGCGCGACCCGGACCGGGAGCACGGCCTGCGCTTCTGCATCGGCGGCGGCGCCCCGGCCGAGGTCTGGCGCCTGGTGGAGGAGCGCTACGGCATCACCGTGCACGAACTGTACGGCATGACCGAGATCGGCGGCTGGGTCACCGGCAACTCCTTGGCACGGTCCCGTTTCGGCACCTGCGGGCCGGCGCGCGCGGACATGGAGGTGCGCGTGGTCGACCCGCACGACCGGCCGGTGCCGCCGGGCGAACGCGGCGAGATCGTCGTGCGCCCGCGCGAGCCGTTCGTCATCCTGTCCGGCTACTACAGGAACCCGGAGGCGACGCTGGCCGCCAGCCGGAACCTGTGGTTCCACACCGGCGACAGCGGTTCCTTCGACGCCGATGGCTTCCTCTCCTTCCACGGCCGGCTGAAGGAGATCATCCGGCGCGGCGGGGAGAACATCTCCCCCGTCGCGGTGGAGGTGGCGCTGCTCGACCATCCCGACGTCGAGGACGCCGCCGTGGTCGGCGTGCCCGACCCCATCTTCGGGGAGGAGGTGAAGGCCGTCCTCGTCGTCCGCCGGCCGATCGACCCGGCCGCGGTGCCCGCCTTCCTGCGTGGCCGGCTGCCGGACTTCATGCTGCCGCGCTACGTGCAGTTCGTCGACCGCATCCCCAAGACCGAGACGCAGAAGATCCAGCGCCACGTGCTCCTGCGCCTGGAGGACGGGGTGATCGACCTGCGGCCCTCCTGAGCGACAGGGAGTTGGAGCATGCCCACCAGCACACGCGGCCTCAACGTCTCGGTCACCGATCTGGTGCCGCCCTGGCGCACGCGCGGGCGGCCGGTCGTCTTCCATCACGGGATCGGCACCAGCCAGGACATCTGGGCCGGCTGGCTGCCCGTCGTCGCCCCGCACCATCCCTGCGTGCGCTTCGACGTGCGCGGCTTCGGCGCCTCCCCCGTGCCGCCGGAGGACGCGGCGTGGTCGATGGACGAGCTGATCGACGACCTGTTCGACGTGGCGGAGGCCGCCGGCCCCGGCCCCGTGCACCTCGTGGGGGAATCGATGGGCGGCACCGTCGTGCTGGCCGCCGCGCTGCGCCGGCCGGAGCGGGTGGCGACGGTCACCGTCAGCAACGCCTCCTTCACCGGCGGCGGCATCGGCCAGTTGGGCGGCTGGCGCGACCTGTTCGCCACGGCCGGCGTGGCGGGGTGGAGCGCCCGGATGAACGAGTGGCGCTTCGCCCCCGGCGCCATCGACCCGGCCATGGCCGCGTGGTTCAGCGCCGAGCAGGAGCGCACGAAGCCGCACGTGGCGCTGGGCCTTGGTGACCTGCTGGCCGGCACCGACCTGACCGGCGCGCTGCCCTCGCTCGCCCGGCCGCTGCTGGTCCTGTCGCCGGACGCCAGCCCCTTCGTGCCGGTGCGCCTCGCCGCCGAACTGAAGGAGCGCGCGCCGGACGCCGAGCTGCGCGTCTTCCCCGGCGTGCGCCACGGTCTGCCCTTCTCCCACGCCGGGGAGTGCGCCCGCACCCTCCTCGACTTCCTGCACCGGCGGGACGCATGACCGACGCCATTCCCCTGCCGGCCGGGGCCGTGGACGCGCACGCCCACGTGTTCGGCCCGATGGACCGCTACCCCGCGGTGTCCGAGCGCAACTACGACCCGCCGCCCATGCCGCTGGAGCGGCACCTGCGGCTGCGCGCCAGCCTCGGCACGGCGCGCACCGTGCTGGTGCAGCCCAGCGTCTACGGCACCGACAACCGCGCCATGCTCGACGCCATGGCGGAGGGCGGCGGCAGCTTCCGCGGCGTGGCGGTGATCGACGGGAGCGAGCCCGACGCGGACCTCGCGGCGATGCACGCGGCGGGCGTGCGGGGCGTGCGCATCAACCTGCTGTTCCGCGGCGGCGTGCCGCTCGACGCGGCCGAGCGCATCGCCGCCCGCGTGGCGCCGCTGGGCTGGCACATGCAGTTCCTGGTCGACGTCTCGGCCACCGAGGGCTTCGCGGCGCTGGTCGAGCGCCTGCCGGTGGTCTGCGTGGTCGACCACATGGGCCACGTCCCCATCGCCAGGGGCCCGGACGATGCCGGCTTCCGCGCCCTGGCGGGCCTGTTGCGGGAGGGGCGCTGCTGGGTCAAGCTGTCGGGCAGCTACCGCATGTCGCGGCGGACGGCGGCCCCCTACGGCGACGTCCGCCCGTACGTGGACGCGCTGCTCGACGCCAACCCGGACCGGCTGGTCTGGGGCAGCGACTGGCCGCACGTCGGCCTCGCCTTCCCGGCCCCCGCGCCTGAACAGTTGCGCGCGGAGCTTCTGGACTGGCTGCCCGACGCCGGATTGCGGCAACGCATTCTGGCCGACAACCCTGCCCGCCTTTACGACTGGAGTGACGCACCGTGAGCGACGACGTGAAGATCATCGGCATCGGTTTCCATTTCGAGGACCTGCCGGTCGGCACCCGCTTCAAGACGCTGGGCCGCACCATCACCGAGGCGGATCTCGTCGCCTTCGTGAACCTGAGCTGGCTGACGGAAGAGCTGTTCACCAACGCCGACCAGCGCGCCGACATGGCGATCCGGGGCCGCGTGGTGCCCGCCGCGCTGGTCTATTCCTGCGCCGAGGGGCTGTTGACGCCCAGCATGCAGGACACCGGGCTGGCCTTCCTGCACGCCGAACTGGACGTGAAGGGGCCGACCTTCGTCGGCGACACCATCCATGTGGAGTGCGAGGTGATCGAGGCTCGTCCCACCTCCAAACCCGGCCGGGGGCTGGTGCGCACCAGCAACCGCGTGGTCAATCAGCGCGGCGAGACCGTGCTGGCCTACAACCCGTTGCGCATGCTGAAGGGCCGCGCCGCGCGGGAGTGATCGCCGCGTCCGGGTCCGCCCGAGCGAACAGGCCCGGAGCGAACAGGCAGGGCGGGCGATCGGGAAGCGGCCATGACGGCGTGTAAAATGCCAATGGCCACCCACGCCTGCCCGGCCTATAGTTCGCCGCCCTCCCGGGGTCCGGCCGAATTCGCAAGTGAAGACCGCAGGCTGATGGAGCCATCACGAGCAGACCTTTCGCGAACAGACGGCGTGCGCACGCGCCTGATCGTGGTGGAGGACGATCCGGTCATGCGATCCATGATCGCGAACTATTTCGCTCGGGAAGGCTTCATCGTCGAGGAGGCGGGCGGCGGCGCGGAATGCCGGCGCCTGATGCGGCGGCAGAAGCCCGACCTGGTCTTCATCGACATCCACCTGCCGGACGGCAACGGGCTGGAACTCGCCCAGGAGATCCGCGCCGAGAGCGCCGTGGGCATCATCTTCGTGACCCAGCGGGACAGCGAGACCGACCGCATCGTGGGGCTTGAGCTGGCCGGCGACGATTACGTCACCAAGCCGATCAACCTGCGCGAGCTGCTGGCGCGGACGCGGGCGCTGCTGCGCCGGCGCACGCAGGAGCGCGTGCCGGCACGCCGCAACTCCGTCCTCACGCTCGGGCCCTGGCTGATCGACCTGACGCGGCGCGAACTGGCGCTGCGCAGCGGCGGGCTGATCACCCTGACGCGCGCCGAGTTCGACCTGCTGGCCGCGCTCGCCGAGGCGGACGGGCAGCCGCTGGGCCGGGAATACCTGATCGAGGTGGTGAGCAACCGCACCCTTTCCGGCGATCTGCGCACCGTCGATTCCCTTGTCGCGCGGCTGCGGCGCAAGCTGGTGCCGGACGACGCAAGCGTCTCCGTGATCGTCACGGTGCCGGGTGTCGGTTACAAGCTGGGCATGAAGGTCGACGGGGTGTCCTGACCGCGTCCGGCGCCACGGGCGGCGGCGAACAGGGCGTCGAGCGAGACCCGTCGCAGGCGACGCAGCCCCTCGACCTGCGCGGCGTCGGCGCCCGCTCCGCCCTTCGCTCCCGTCCCGACCTCCGCCTTCTCGATCGCCGCCGCGGCTCTCTCCAGCGCGACCATGCCCAGCACGCCGGCGGCGCTGCGCATCCGATGGGCCAGCGCCCGCGCCGCCGTCTGGTCGCCCGCGGCCACGGCGGCGTCCAGGTCGGCGATGGTGCGCCGCGACGCCCGGGCGAAGAGCCGCGTGAGGCGGACCAGTTCGGCCGTCCCCACCGTGTCCCACTGGTCGGCCAGAAAGGCGAGGTCCAGGCAGCCGGCCGGATCGCTCCCGCCCGGAGGGGGCGGCGTGTCGCCGGCCAGGCCGCGGCCGATGGCGGCGAGCGCCTCGCGCAGGGCGGCAAGGTGCAGCGGCTTGCTCAGGATCGTCTCGACGCCGGCCTCCGCGCAACGCCGGCGGGTGCTCTCGGTGACGTCGGCGGTCATCACCATGAGCCGCCAGCCCGCCGCCGGCGTGTTCGGCAGCGACCGGAGGCGCTGGATCGTTTCGATCCCGTCGATGCCGGGCATGTGCAGGTCCATCAGAACGAGGTCGAACACCTCGCCGGCGGCGGCGTCGATCGCCGATGGTCCGTCCGCCGCGACGGTCACCCGATGGCCCAGGCGGCCCAGCAACCCGGCGCCGACCTCGCGGTTGACCGGATCGTCGTCGACGAGCAGGGCCGTCAGGGCGCCGCCGTCGGACGGGGCCGGGCCGGCGGCCGGCCCGTCCGCCACCGCCACCGCCACCGCCACCATCTCGACCGGCACGGCCAGACGGAACGTGCTGCCGGTGCCGACGGCGCTTTCCACCGTCAGGCTGCCGCCCAGCAACGTGGCGATCCGCCGGCTGATGGCAAGGCCGAGGCCGGTGCCGCCGAACCGGCGGGCGATCGAGTCGTCGGCCTGCACGAAATCCTCGAAGATCGCCGCGTGCAGATCGGGCGCGATGCCGATTCCGCTGTCGGTCACGGCGAATCGCAGCGTGGTCCGGCCCTCGCCGTCCTCCGGCGCCGTGTCGACGGAAAGGCCGATCCGGCCAGCGTCGGTGAATTTGAGCGCGTTGCCGAGCAGGTTGTGCAGGATGCGGGTGATCTGCACCTGGTCGCAGCGCACCAGCGCCGGCACCCGCCGGCTGATCTCCAGGTCGAGCCGGACCCCCTTCGCTCCGGCCTGGGGCCGGAACAGGTCCAGCGCGGCGTCGGCCAGACGGCGCGGATCAACGTCGCCGAGGGTGACGCGCGCACCCCCGGCCTCGTAGCGCCCGTATTCGAGGATGCTCTCGATGAGGCTGACGAGGGTGTCGCCGGACCGCTTGGCGATCTCGATGCGCCGGCCCTGCTCCTTGTCGAGCCCCTGCGCGTCGAGCATCTGGAGCATGCCCAGCACACCGTTGAGCGGCGTGCGGATCTCGTGGCTGATCACCGCCAGGAAGCGCGACTTGGCCCGGTCGGCGGCCTCGGCCTCTTCCTTGGCGCGGCGGGCGCTGGCCTCTCCCGCGATGGCGCGGGCGCGCGCCGCCTCGACCTCCGCCGTGCGCAGGGCCACCTGCCGCTCCAGTTCCCGCTGGCGCCGCCGCAGGATGGCGGTGCGCCCCTGGAACAGGGCCAGCACCAGCGTCGCCGTGGCGAGCACGACGGCGATCTGGAAGCCGGTCGTCTGGTACCACGCCGGCAGCACCGTGACGGCCACGCGCAAGGGCGGCTCGCTCCACACCCCCTCGCGGTTGCTGCCGCGCACCAGCAGGGTGTACGAACCGGGCGAAAGGCCGGTGTAGGTGGCCGTGCGGTGGTTGGCGTCGTCGGAGATCCAGTCGCGGTCGAACCCCTCCAGCCGGTAGGCGTAACGGTTGCGCTGCGGTTCCGAATGGTCGAGCGCGGCGAACTCGACCTCGACGTGGCGGTTGTCGGCCGGGACGACGATCGGGGTGTCCCCCGCGGGAGCCGGCACCATCCGGCCGCCGACCCGCACCTCGGTGATCACCACCGGCGGGCGGAAGTTCCACTCCGGCTGGATCCTGGGGCGGACGACCGTCAGCCCGCCGAAGCCGCCGAACAGCAGCGTGCCGTCCGGCAGCCGCGCGCCCGAACCGACCCAGTGGGTGCGGATCCCCGCCCCCTCGACCAGCCCGAAGGTGCGCACGGACAGCGTGCGCGGATCGACCATCGCGAGGCGGTCGCCGCCCACCACCCAGATGGTGCCGTCCCGGTCTTCCAGGATCTTGGTGATCGTATCATGCGGCAGCCCCTGGGCGGTGCCCAGGCGGCGGAAGCGCGGCTTTCCGCCCGCATCGGGTTCCAGGATGCCGATGCCGTTGCCCGTACCGACCCACAGGCGCCCCTGGTCATCTTCCAGCAGGGTGGTGGCGATGTCGCTCGGCAGGCTTTCGGGGTCGTCCGGGTCGTGCAGGAAACGATGGAAGGTCCCGGTCCCGGCGTCGAACAGGTTCAGCCCGCGCTGGGTCCCCACCCACAGCCGCCCCTTGCCGTCGCGCAGCAGCGCTTGCACGCTGTTGTCGCTGAGGCTGTCGGGGCGGTCGGGCGCGTTGGCGAAGACGTGGAGCGAGTCGTCGTCGAGGCCGATGCGCGCCAGCCCCATGCCGCCGCCCGCCCACAGCACCGGTTCCTCCGCCATCAGCACCATGATGTTCGATCCGTGCAGCGGCAGGAAGGTGTGCACCCGGCCGATCGCCGGGACGGCCCGGTGCAGCCCCAGGCGCGACCCCGTCCAGACGTCGCCGTTCGACAGCGCCGCGATGGCCTGGACCATCTGCCGGGGCAGCCCGCGGCCGCGGGCCGGGCCCGGCCGCATCTCGGCGACGCGGCCGTTCACCGGGTCGATCAGCGCGATCCCCTCGTTGCGGAAGCCGAGCCAGACCTTGCCGTCGGGACGCGCGCTCATGCTGCGCACGTCCTTGCCGAGCAGCCCGTTGGGGGCGGACGGCAGGACCGTCAGCAGGCCATGGTCCACCGGGTTGTGCCGGTCGACGCCGCGGGACGTGCTCATCCACACCAGGCCGGAGCGGTCGATCAGCATGTCGGTTACGGAATCGTCGGTGAGGCTGGTGGGGTCCTGCGGATCGTGGCGGATGGCGCGGATGGTTCCGGTGGCGGTGCGCAGCTCCCGCACGCCGCCGCCGAACTCGCTGATCCAGAGCGTGCCCGGCGTCGGCTCGACGATGGCCGAGACCCGCTGGCCCGAGGGCACGAAGGCGTGCAGCAGGCGGACGGCGCCCGTGGCGTCGTCGACCATGCCGAGTTGCCCGATCGCGGTGCCGACCCACAGCCGGCCGGCGCCGTCCTCGAACAGCGCGGTCGGGACGACCGCGTCGGTCTCGCCCGGTGCCGGGACCGCCAGGAACCGGCCATCGCCCGGCGCCCGGCGCATCAACCCTTGCGGCGTGCCCAGCCACAGCGTTCCCGTGCGGTCCCGGTGGATGGCCTGGAACTCGCCGGGAGGCAGGCCGAGTTCGGCGGGCTCGTCGCGCCGCCAGCGTCCCGACGCGGTGTCGAGGTGGGCGAGCCCGTTCGTCCCGATGGTCCAGAGCCCACCATTCCCGTCGCTCGCCATGCCGCGCATCCGGCCGGCGGCGCCGTTCGGGTCGCGGTGGGTGACGAAGGCCTGCCGTTCGGGGTCGAAGCGGGCGACGGACCCCGAAAGAATGCCCACCCACAGGCGACCACGTTCATCGGCCAGCAGGCTGGAGACAATGTTGTCCGGCAGCGTGTCCGAATCGCCGCTGTGGTGCCGGAAAACGCGCATCCGGTAGCCGTCCCAGCGCGCCAGACCGCCCGGCGTGCCGATCCACAGGAAGCCCTCGCGGTCCTGCGCCATCGCCAGGGCGACGGGATAGGGCAGGCCCTCGGCCTGTCCGATATGGCTGAACAAGGGGCCGGCCAGACCGTTCCAGGGCGCCGGGGCGCCACCCTGCGCCCAAGCCCCGGGCGCCCCGGCCAGGAGAGCCCAGGCCAGCAGAACCATCACCGGAAGCGCCGCCATCAGCGAAACCGTCCGGAGGGCCGGCAGCAGCCGGGGCAGCACGCGCATGGGGAAAGCCAGGCCGTTCACGGGATCTCCGTGCGGAGCTTGCGCCACATCCGGAACCGGCGCAACGCTCCCCCCGGCCCACGGCCGTACCGATGGGAACGGGCGTCCGCGTTCCGTCGATAACCGGTCATGGCAGGCCGGTCGAAGGCGCCTGATGGAAGCCATCGAGCGCCTTCGATGTCGCTTACTTCTTCTTCCAGGCCTCGGTGCCTTTGCTGCCCGGATCGGTGCGGCGCCACCACGGCCCCTGCAGGCTGCCGTCCGGGTTCACGGTCATCAGCATGATGGTGTTCTTGCCCTCCAGCACGGCCGCGATGGCGAACACGTTGCCGCTGACCTGACCGACGCCGACGTAGTCGCCGCCGTCCCACTTGACGCTGAGCGCGCCCGACTTCTCGGGCGTCACCACCACCGTGCCCGCCTCCTTGTAGGGCGAACCGTCGGTGTCCGTGCCGTTGTAGGTGTAGGTGCCGACGACGCCCGCCGCCGACTGCGCGAAGGCGGCCCCCGCGAGGCCGATGACGAACAGCGAAGACAAGGCGAGTGCGCGAAGCATGGGTTTCTCCAATCGCGATGGGGATGGCCGAGAGTTCGCCACGCTACACGGCCGATGGATTTCTGCAACCCACGAAGATGACAGTGGACGCCATGTTGTGCGCATGATGTGAATGCGATATGGATGGCCATGCACATCCGCATTGCATTTCTGTAACACTGTAAATCCCGATTGCCTTCAAGGTGTGGCGTTGGCCCAAATGCCAAGGTCTGTAATCAAAGCCGCGCTCCATTCGCCCGGCGCGTCGCGGGCGATGACGGTTTGTTTCCTCTGGCGTCGTGGCTATCGCGCGTGATTGCTTCGGCTGTCCGGGGTGGCAGGGGGGGAACCCAGCAAGCCTGCGCTCCGCCAAGTGCTTCGGCGTTCGCCACGGCCGTCCACCATGCCGGCGGGGAACACGCCGCGGCACCGCACGGCGTGCCGGTGGAGCGAGCCGACGGCGGGGTCGCCGAACCACCCTCAACCGGCTGTTCGGCATCATCGTCGGGGCCATGGAGGATGCGAAGGTGGAAGACGCCCGGGCGCGAATGAGCGAGCAGGGCGTCGAGATCACCGAGGAGAGCAGCGAGATGCGGCTTGCGACGATCGAGAACGACGTCAGGCACATCCCGTCCCGCGGATCGCCGCCGTGCCGGACGCGCGTGACCACCATCGCGAGGCCCTTGCCGGCGGGCATGACCCCGCCCGTTCACCGGATGGCGTGCCGCACCTGGACGATCCCCGGTCCGGCACGCCGTCGTGTGTTTGAATGTCAACTGCCCCCGGCGGAACCCGTGCCACCCTGTCCTTCCCGCATCTTGGGACATGGGTCTGGGCATGCCGGCATACGCACACACGCTGGGACGGCAGCGGCACCGTTTCGACGATCTGAAGGCGGTCATGGCCTGCGCGTCGCCGCGCCGGTCGGGCGACGAACTGGCCGGAATCGCGGCCGACAGCGACGAGCGCCGGGTGGCGGCGCGCATGGTCCTGGCCGATCTGCCGCTGTCCACCTTTCTGGACGAGGCGCTGGTCCCCTATGAAAGCGACGACGTCACGCGCCTGATCCTGGACGGCCACGATGCCCGGGCCTTCGCGCCGGTGTCGTCGATGACCGTGGGGGAGTTCCGCGAGTGGCTGCTGTCCTACGAGGCCGACACCGCGGCCCTGGCCGCGCTCGCCCCCGGCCTGACGCCGGAGATGGCGGCGGCGGTGTCGAAGCTCATGCGCAACCACGATCTGGTGACGGTGGCGGCGAAGTGCTCGGTCGTCACCGGCTTCCGCACCACCGTCGGTCTGCCGGGGCGGCTGTCCAGCCGGCTTCAGCCGAACCACCCGACCGACGATCCCGCGGGCATCGCCGCCGCCACGCTCGACGGCCTGCTGTACGGCGTGGGTGACGCGGTGATCGGCATCAACCCGGCCACCGACAACGTTCCGGCCTGCATCACGCTTCTGGAGATGCTGGACACGCTGCGCCAGCGCTTCGACATCCCGGTCCAGTCCTGCGTGCTGGCCCACGTCACCACCACCATCCAGGCAATCGAGCGCGGGGCGCCGGTCGATCTGGTGTTTCAGTCCATCGCCGGCACGGAGAAGGCCAACCAGGGGTTCGGCGTCTCGCTCGCCCTCCTGCGCGAGGCGCACGAGGCGGCGCGCGCCCTGAAGCGCGGCACGGTCGGCCGGAACGTCATGTACTTCGAAACCGGCCAGGGCTCCGCGCTGTCGGCCGATGCGCACTTCGGCGTGGACCAGCAGACGGTGGAGGCGCGCGCCTACGCGGTGGCGCGGGCGTTCGATCCGCTGCTGGTCAACACGGTGGTGGGCTTCATCGGGCCGGAATACCTGTACGACGCCAAGCAGATCACCCGCGCCGGGCTGGAGGACCATTTCTGCGCCAAGCTGCTGGGCGTGCCGATGGGGTGCGACGTCTGCTACACCAACCACGCCGAAGCCGACCAGGACGACATGGACGTCCTGATGACCATGCTCGCTACCGCCGGCGTCAATTTCCTGATCGCGGTGCCGGGCTCCGACGACGTGATGCTGAATTACCAGAGCCTGTCGTACCACGACGTGCTCGGCCTGCGGCACCTGCTGAACCGCCCCCCGGCGCCAGAGTTCGAGGCGTGGCTGGACAGGGCCGGCTGGCTGGACGAGCGGCGGCGCCTGTCGCCCCGCGGGCCGCAGAGCGCCACGGCGCAGGCCCTGCTGGGGAGGATCGCCTGATGGCCGGCGGCGCCGAAACCGATCCGTGGCTGCGCTTCCGCGCCGCGACCCGCGCCCGCATCGGGCTGGGCCGCAGCGGCGACGGCCTGCCGACGCGGGCGCTGCTGGACTTCCAGCTCGCCCACGCCCGCGCCCGCGACGCGGTGCACGGGGCGGTGGACGTCGACCGGCTGGCCGGCGATCTCGCCCCGCATCCCACCATCCGTGTGCACAGCGCCGCACCCGATCGCGCCACCTACCTGCGCCGGCCGGATCTCGGCCGCCGGCTCGATGCGGCCGGCCGGGTTGCGGCGAGCCGGGCGGCGCTGCCGGCGGGGGCGTGGGACATCGCCTTCGTGATCGCCGACGGGCTGTCGGCCGCCGCCGTCCAGGCGCACGCCGCAGCGCTGGTGCATGCCTGCGTGGACCGCCTGACGAGCTGGTCGGTGGCGCCGGTGGTGCTGGCGGTCCAGGCGCGCGTCGCGCTGGGCGACGAGGTCGGGGCGCTGCTGGGTGCGAAGCTGGTGGCCCTGCTGGTGGGGGAGCGGCCGGGCCTGTCGGCCGCCGACTCCCTGGGCGTCTACCTGACCTGGGCACCGGAACCGGGCTGCGCGGATTCCCGGCGCAACTGCATCTCCAACATCCACGCCGCCGGCCTGCCCATCGGCGCGGCGGCCGACAAGCTGTGCTGGCTCGCCAACGAGGCGGCGCGGCTGAAACTGACCGGGGTCGCGCTCAAGGAAGACGCCCCGGCCCTGCAGGACCCGGCCACGGCCGGGCCGCGCCCCGTCGAACGATCGTAAATCGTCCAACCATAATGCAAGCAGGAGGGTACACGGCATGTCCGAGAGCGCAAAACCCGAGCTGAAACGAAGCCTGAGCGGCCTGCACCTGTGGGGCATCGCCGTCGGGCTGGTCATCTCCGGCGAGTATTTCGGCTGGAGCTACGGCTGGGCGGCGGCGGGAACGCTGGGGTTCCTGGTCACCACGGTCCTGATCGCGGCGATGTACACGACGTTCATCTTCAGCTTCACCGAGCTGACCACGGCGATCCCGCACGCCGGCGGGCCGTTCGCCTACAGCTTCCGGGCCTTCGGACCGACCGGCGGTTTCGTCGCCGGCTTCGCCACGCTGATCGAGTTCCTCTTCGCACCCCCGGCCATCGCGCTGGCGATCGGCGCCTATCTGAACGTGCAGTTCCCGGCACTCGACCCCAAGCTGGTCGCGGTCGGCGCCTACATGCTGTTCATGGGGCTGAACATCGCGGGCGTGTCCATCGCCGCCACCTTCGAGCTGTTCGTCACCCTTCTCGCCATCTTCGAACTGGTGGTGTTCATGGGGGTGGTCTCGCCGGGCTTCTCCTGGGCGAACTTCACCGCCAACGGCTGGGCCGGCTCCAACAGCCTGTCGCTGGAGGGGCTGGGCGGCATCCTCGCCGCCATCCCGTTCGCCATCTGGTTCTTCCTCGCCATCGAGGGGGCGGCCATGGCGGCGGAGGAAACCCGCGACCCGCAGCGCACCGTGCCGCGCGCCTACATCGGCGGCATCCTGACGCTGGTGGTCCTGGCCTTCGGCACCATGATCTTCGCGGGCGGCGTGGGCGACTGGTCGCAACTCTCCAACATCAACGACCCGCTGCCGCAGGCCATGAAGGCGGTGGTGGGCGAATCCAGCGGCTGGCTGCACATGCTGGTGTGGATCGGCCTGTTCGGCCTGATCGCCTCGTTCCACGGCATCATCATGGGCTATTCCCGGCAGATCTTCGCGCTGTCGCGCGCCGGCTTCCTGCCGCCGGTGTTCGCGCAACTGCACCCGACGCGGCGCACCCCGCACTGGGCCACGCTGGCCGGCGGCGTGGTGGGCATCGTGGCGATCTATTCGGACGAGCTGGTGACCATCGGCGGCCTGCCGCTGACCGCCAACATCGTGACCATGTCGGTGTTCGGCGCCATCGTCATGTACATCATGAGCATGGCCAGCCTGTTCCGCCTGCGGGCCACCGAGCCGGCGCTGGAACGGCCGTACCGCGCCCCTTTCTACCCCGTGTTCCCGGGCGTGTCGCTGGCGCTCGCGCTGCTGGCGCTGGGAACGATGATCTACTTCAACGCGCTGGTCTTCGGCCTGTTCGTGGCGCTGATGGCGACGGCGTGGCTGTTCTACCGCTTCACGGCCGACATGCGCAGCAACGGCGAGACCGATCCGCTGCTGAACCTGGCGCAGGTCGAGGCGCGCACCATGACTGATTGAGGGGACTGATTGAGGGGACTGATTGAGGGGGACGGGCCGCCGCTCCGGCGGAATGGCGGCCCACCAGAACTATTGGCCAATTGAACTTTTATGGAAATGCGGCGAGTCCTTTCCCGGATACGGCACGCGGTTTGCTGAATTGGCGGGCGTGTCAGGGAAAGGGCGGTATCATGACGCTGCACCGATCATTTCCTCAGCAGAATTCCGGCCGCTGCCCGCGGGCTGTGCAACACAACATCCTGGCGGCGGCGGCCAGCGGCATCACCGGTTTCATCGAACGCCAGGGGGGACGCGCCCACCGGGTCCTGCGGCGCGCGGGCATCGACGAGCGCGCGTTGGACCGGCCGACGCTGGCGCTCGACCTCCGCGCCTATGTGGCGATGATGGAGGTCGCCGCGCGCGACACCGGCAACGACAACTTCGGCCTGCTCTACGGCCGGCAGTTCCAGCCGGAGATGCTGGGCCTGATCGGCGCCATCGCGCTGGCCTCGCCCACGCTGGGGGCGGCGCTGGACAACCTCGCGCGGCTGTTCCCGTTCCACCAGCAGGCGACCGAGACGCGTTTCCGCCGCGACGGGACGCTGCTGCGGCTGGAATACCGCATCCTCGACGGGCAGGTGGTGGAGCGGCGGCAGGACGCGGAACTGACCATGGGCATGTTCGCGAACGTGGTCCGCGCGTGCCTGGGGCCGGGCTGGACGCCGGAGGAGGTGCATTTCGAACACCCCCGGCCGGAAGCGTGGCGCCAGCACGAGGCGGTCTTCGACGCGCCGGCCCATTTCGGGCAACGGACCAACGCGCTGGTCCTGCGCGACCGCGACCTGGACCGCCGGATGCCGGCCGGCGACCTGGCGCGTCTCACGGCGCTCACCGGCACCTTGGTCGGAATCGCCTGCGGCACGGGCAATCCGGGGCTCCTCGACCGCCTCAAGGCCGAGATCCGCGCCTGCCTTCCCGAGGGCTACCCCCATATCGAGGATGTGGCCGAGGCGCTGGGCATCGCCCGCTGGACCTTGCAGCGCCGGCTGGGGGAGGAGGGGCTGGCCTTCTCCGACGTCGTGGAACAGGTGCGGCGGGACCTGGCCACCGTCTACATGCGCCAGCCGCACGTGCCGATCACCGACATCGGCTTTTTGCTGGGCTATTCGGAGGTCAGCGCCTTCAGCCGGGCGTTCCGCCGCTGGTACGGCGTGTCGCCCAAGGCCATGCGCGACCGCATCCACGCCGGACCGGCCGGCGTGGCGGGTCGCGGCTGATCGCCGGCGGGGGCGGAGAGGGGCCAAAAGAAGGGGCCCGGCGCGTGGCCGGGCCCAAGTCCCGGCGCCGCCCAGGAGGCGCCGGGGGAGAGAACCTTGGGAAATGCGGTCAGCCGCCGCCGATGGCTTCGAGCACGCCGACGCTCAGCTCGTTCTCGGTCGCCTTGGGGTCGTTGTAGATCGGCTGCGGCGTGGAGAGGAACAGCGTGCCGTGGTTGCGCTTGAAGTCGTACATGCCGCCGGCGTAGGTGCCGACGACGGGATTGCCCTCCATGTCGCGCTCGTTCTTGCTGATCCAGGTGCCCCACTTCCAGAAATCGCCGCGCTTGTCGTAGATCTCGGTGAAGCGGGGCAGCGGGTACTGGGCGTCGATGTACAGGATCTTCTTGCCGTACGGATGCTCGGGCGGCGGCGTCGTCTCCACCACGTGCACCTCGCGCGGCTCATAGGCGACGGCCGGGTACCAGGAGGGCGCCTTGGTCAGGTCGAGGGCCGGGTACATGTCCTTCTTGCTGCCGGCGTCCGGGCGCCACAGCACGGCGTCGGTGTTGGCGGGCGCCAGCACCCAGCGCTTGCCCAGGTACTTCAGGCCCTTGTACCAGCTCGGGTGCGCGTTGAAGGTGTCGACATCGTCGTTGACCATGTCGGTGCCGCCGCCGACCGGGTCCATCCAGCTCGACCCCGAGATGGTGCGCACGCGCCGCACCGAGCGCACGTAGGCCCAGCTTCGCGCCACGTCGCCGTTCATGAACTGGGCGCTCAGCATGCCGGTGCCGCGCATGTCGAACGGCTCCAGCGCCACCAGGATCTCCTTGGAGCGCACGCTGCCGTCGCCCAGCGTCAGCTTGCCCTGCGGGTCGCAGTAGCGGCCCACCATGTTGATGCGGCTGAAGCGCCAGAGCATCTCGCGTTCGATGCCGCCGGTGCCGTCGAAGGTGACGAAGGTGTAGCGCGGCTGGCTCCAGTAGCAGCCGACCGGCTGGCCGACCAGCAGGTTCCACACCGCCTTGGTGCCGGCCTGCGGGTCGGCGGCGTCGATGGCCGGGAAGGGCACGCCGGCCTGCCAGTTCTCCAGCCCCTTGCCGTCGGCGATCTTCACGCCGCCCGCGCGGTTCTTCTCCGTCCACTCCTGATAGCGGCGGTCGACCGTCCAGGGCTGCGACGCCTTCAGCGTGATGGTCAGCCCCTTCTCGCGCACCTGCCAGGCCAGCTTGTCGGGAAGCAGGCTGGCGATCGTCTTGCCCTGGAAGGTGTCCTTCATCCGCGCATCCAGGGTGCGCGCGTCGATCACCGTGCCGGGCGGCAGCTCGGCGGCGCGCGCGGCGCCCGCCGCGGCGGCGCCCGCCAGCGCGGCGGCGGCACACAGCTTGGCCAATTGTCTCATGACGTTTCCTCCGTGGCTGGGTCGGGTCAGAACTGGTAGGTGGCGCGCACCACGAACTGCGAGTTGTTGTCGAAGAAGCTGATGAAGCCGACGTCGTCGGAGCGGTCGGTCTGCGACGACTGCGCGCCGCGGGCGAAGAACAGGTCGGCCTCGGCGCGGATGCGCAGGTGGTCGCCGATGACGAAGTCGACGCTGGGGATGACGAAGGCGCCGCCGTAGCTGATGTCCCACCCGGCGGCGAGGCCCGGCTTCACCGTGTCGTTGAAGTAGCTGAGCTGGAGGACGCCGGTCAGCGTGAAGGCGTGCTGCTTCAGCTTCGTCTGGAAGCCCGGCCAGTACAGCAGGTTGTCGCTGTCCTTCAGCCCCGGATGCCAACTGTCGAAGAGCTGGAAGGAGAGGAAGGAGCTGCCATCGGTGCCCAGCACGTTGCGCAGGTCGACGTTGAAGTCGCTGCGCACCATCCAGCGCACGAGGTCCGTCTTGCGGATGCCCACGGCGTTGGACGGGATGGCCCCGGCGCTGACCAGGAAGGCCGGGTAGAGCCCGGTGCCGCCCAGGTTGTCGTAGTTGTAGGGCATGTCCGGGATGTAGGCGACCTCGGTCGACAGCACGGCGTCGATGGCCGGGACGTAGCCCGAGGCGGTGGCGCCGAAGACGTTCACGATGGGGTGGAAGTCGTCGCCCAGGAAGCCGCCCGGCGTGCGCCCGCCGTAGGGGTTGGCCGCCGGGTTGACGATCGGGTCGGGCCGGAAGGTGCGCAGGTAGAGGAGCGAATAGTTGATGTCCCCGGCGATCATGCCGCGCCAGCGCCCGCCGTAGGTGGGATCGCGCACGTCGCCCTCGGGATGCCGCGCGTCGCGGCCGACGAAGCCGTCGCGCCAGAAGCCGCGGTAGGGCTGCGGCGACCAGCGCCCGCCCCAGGTGTCGAAGGTGTTGCCGATGTCCCGCCCGCGGTCGAGGCCCGGCCGCACGAACGCCTGCAGCGAGCCGTCCACCTCCGGCACCTGGAGGATGGCGTTGGCGAGGATGAGGGGCTTGCGCAGCTCCTCGTTCTCCGTCTCCAGCATGGCGCGCCAGCTGTAATCGAAGCCGTGCACCATGTCGGAGGCGACGAAGAAGTCGGTCTCGCCCCACACCACCTGCTGCTTGCCCAGGCGCACGGTGAGGCGGTCGAAGGTGGTCTCGGCCCAGAATTCACGCACGTCGAGCGTGTTGTACTTCTTCATCAGGTCGCTGCCGCCGGCCGCACCCTGGCGCTCCAGGTCGTGCAGCCAGCCGGTCTCGATCTCGCCGGCCGCGCGGCCGCTGGCGACCAGCTTGAGGAACGGCGTGGACAGCGTCGTGTCCAGGCGAAGCTGCGAACGCGCCATGCTCAGGCGTCCGCGGTCGTTGTCCGGCGTGTCCGGCATGTCGTTCAGGTTGAACGACAGCCATTGGCGGACGTAGCCGTTGACCGACAGCCGGGCGTCGCCGCCCAGCTCGTAACTCGCCGCCCCGGCCGGGCCGGCTCCTGTCGCCAGGGCCAGCGCGACCGCCGCGCCGGCCAGCACTCTCTTTCCAGACGTACCCTTCATTGGTGTTTCCTCCCAAGCATGCCCCACGGCCCCGGCCCTCCGGGGCCGGCGGTTCATTCCCCCGCGCACTTCCAGGCCAGCCCGCCCCCGTCGGAGCGGGCCGGCACCTTTCCGGCGCCGCCCTGGTGCGGGCGGGCGCCGACGACGAATTCCGGCTTGAAGATCACGACCAGCGCCGGCATGAGCACGAGCGCCGCCGTGGCCGACACCAGCAGCCACACGCCCATCAGGAGCCCCATCTCGGCCTGGAACTTCAGCGACGAGGCCGCCCACACGAAGACGCTGAGGCACAGCGTGACGCCGGTGATCAGCACGGCGCGGCCCGAGCCGCGCAGGGCCGCGTGCACCGCCGTGTGCAGCGGCCGGCCGCGCGCCGTCTCCTCGCGCATGCGGTCGACGACGTAGAAGGCGTAGTCGACGCCGAGGCCGATGCCGAGTGCGGCCACCGGCAGCGTGTTGATGTTCATGCCGATGCCGACCGCCGCCATCAGGCAGAAGGTCACCGCGTTGGACAGCAGCACCGGCACCATGAAGACGATGCCCGACCCGGCGTCGCGGTAGGCGAACAGGCAGCACGCCACGACGACCAGCAGCGCCAGCGCGATGGAGCGGATCTGGTCGGCCAGGATGATCTCGTTGATGGCGGCGGTGTTGCCCACCACGCCGCCGGCCAGCCGGAACTCCACGCCCGGAACCGGGTGGTCGGCGAGGTAGCGCTTGATGCGGCCGATGGCGGTCGCCACCGTGTCGCCGCGCCGGTCGGTGAAGAAGGCGGTGATCGAGGCGTTGCGGTACTGCGCGTCGAAGAACAGCGCGGTGTCGCTGGCGTCCAGGCCGGTGCCGAAGAAGTACAGCATCTCGCCGATCGCCATGCGG
>DASPIO010000348.1:0-2239 GCA_035629155.1 Azospirillum sp.
TTACAACCGCGACGGCGAGAGCATCCGCCGCGCCCTGCTGCGCACGCCCATCGACGGCGCCAAGCTGACCTCCGGCTTCGGCATGCGCCACCACCCGATCCTGGGCTACAGCAAGATGCACAAGGGCATGGACTTCGGCGCGCCGACCGGCACGCCGATCTACGCCGCCGGCAACGGCGTGGTCGAACAGGCCGGCGGCAACGGCGCCTATGGCAACTACGTCCGCATCCGCCACAACACCGAGGTGTCGACCGCCTACGCCCACCTCAGCCGCTTCGCCAAGGGGCTGAAGCGCGGCGCGCGGGTGGAGCAGGGCGACGTCATCGGCTTCGTCGGCTCGACCGGCCGCTCGACCGGGCCGCACCTGCATTACGAGGTGCTGAAGGCCGGCCATCAGGTGAACCCCAAGGCCATCGACCTGCCGACCGGCGAGAAGCTGGCCGGGCGCGAGCTGCAAGCCTTCCAGCAGACGGTGCGCAACCTCGACCGCGCCTACAGGGAAGCGAAGGCCGGCATGCAGCTCGCCCGCAGCCACCAGCCGGCGGGCGAGGACAAGGGGTGCAGCAAGGGGATGATCTGCTAGGTCCCGACGTTGGGTTTTCGCTGGCGCTCACCCCAACCTGCGGCGCCTACCCCTCGTGCAGCATGCGGCGGATGGCGGCGGCCAGCATCTGCAGGCCCTTGTCGTCGTCCTCCACCATCTTCTGCAGCTTGGTGCGCACGGCGGACACCTGCGGGGTCTTGGTCATGGCGCGGGCGATGGCCTTTTCGGCATCCTCCGGCTTCATGAAATCGTCGTCGGCCATCGCTCGGCTCCTTGAACGCCGCTCAGCATGCGGCAATTGCGGTCAGCGGTAAAGCCCGACCGACTCGTACACCGCCCCGCCGGTGTTCAGTTTGAACTCGGTGACGCCGGGCGCGGTGTCCGGATTGATGCCGCCGAGGTCCAGCGCGGTGAAGCCGCGCTCGCGCAGCGCGCCGATCGCCCGCCACAGCACCAGCCGCATGGCGCCGGCCTTGCGCCCGGCGTCGTTCGACCAGCCGATCTGGTAGGTCGCCTGCCGGCCGTGCCCGAGCAGCAGGGCCGAGGCGACCGGCTGCCCGGCACCCAGCGCCGCCACCATCAGCACGCCGTCGGCCTTGTGCAGCGCGTTGCGCAGCCGCACCGTCAAGGCGCCGGACATCTCGCGGTACTGCTTGATCAGCGCCTGCTCGTGCTCCTGCTTCACCAGCCAGGGCAGGTTCTTCGCCTCCGGGTCCACGTCGAGGACGAGGCCAGCCTTCTCCGCCCCCTTGAGCCGCTGCCGCCAGTCGCGGGCGAAGCCGGCGCGCAGCTCCTCCTCGGACTTCGTCAGGTCGAGCCACACCGTGCGGTAGCCGGGGCCGGTGCGGCGGAAGCCGCAGCGCTCCAGCAGGGCGGCCGTGTCCGGCGAGGCTGTCAATTCAGGCAGGAAGGAGAAGCGGTTGAGCACGTTGTCCGGGCAGGCCTTGCGCAGCGCGCGCAGCACCGGCTCCAGCACCTCCGGCCCCGGCTCGCCGTCGAACCACAACGGGCCGCGGTGCAACTGGCGCTGGGCGAAGAGCTTGAGGCTGCGGCGCTCCAGAACCTGGACCAGCCCGACCGGACGGCCGGCGTGCTCGATGAGGCCCAGGCGCGGCAGGTAACGGTGCGTCTTCGCCATCGCCTGGGCGTAGCCGAAGGACTGCGGCAGCGTCGCGCGCGGCAGCCGGGCGAAGGCCGCCGACCACTCCCCGATGGTACCCTCGTTCCAGGCGATGCGGACGGATTCGGTCACGGCGCGGTCAGGCCGGCGGCAGGGCCGCCGTCGCCTCTTCGACCTGGGCGAAGCTTGGTCGGTATTCGGGTTCGAGGACGTTGCGCGCGTATTCCACGGAGATAGCCGGGGCATAGCCGGACAGGTGCGCCAGCAGGCCGGTCTTCATGCACTGATAGTACTTGCTCTCGGCGTGGTAGATGTTCTTCAGGCCGCCAGCGATCGGCGCCACGAAGCCGTAGGCCACGAGCACGCCGGTGAAGGTGCCCACCAGCGCGCCACCGATCAGCTTGCCCAGCACCTCCGGCGGTTCGGTGATGGCGCCCATGGTGTGGATCACGCCCAGCACCGCCGCCACGATGCCCAGCGCCGGCACGCCGTCGGCCACCGCCTGGATGGCGTCGGACACGCGCTGGTGCTCGTGGTGCATCGTCTCGATGTCCTCCTCCATCAGGTCGACCAGC
>DASPIO010000349.1:0-9484 GCA_035629155.1 Azospirillum sp.
GTGCAATCGTCTCCACCGTCAGCATCCCTGTCCGCCACCCTGTCGTCCGAACCCAGGGTGGTAGCCTGCCAGATCAGGGGTGGCTGGTTATTGGACGCCGATCACCCCTGAAACTGGCCCAGTGTTGCAAGCCGATGCACATTGTGGGCGCTATCGAGGGCCGATTGCAGGATATCGCGGGCGCGCTTCATCTCGATTAGGTTGGCGACGCGCGCCCGCAGCTCCTCGGCGGCGAATGGCTTGATCAGGTAATCCTGGACGCTGCCGGACAGCAGGCGTACGCGCATCGCGTCGTCAGCTCTGGCCGACAGCACGATAATGGGGACGGCGGCCAGGGCAGCATCGCCGCGCAAGGCGAGGATCATGTCGCCGCCGCTCATGCACGGCATCATCAGATCCGTGACGATGACGTCCGGCCGCACCGCGCGCGCCTGCTCCAGGCCGTCCTCGCCGTCCGTCGCCGCGATCACCCGCCAGCGGTCGGCGAGGCCGGCGACGAGATGGCGGCGCAGATCGCCGTTGTCCTCGACCACCAGCACCGTCGGGCGGCCTTCCGCGCCGCCCATGGGCGCCGGCGTCTCTGCCGGCGCGGATCCGGCAGGCTCCCCGCCGCCATCATCCTCATCGCTCAGCTCCTCCGCGATCCACCCGCTGGTCGAGAGAGTCCGGCCGGTCTCCAGGACGGCGGCGTCGCCGGGTGCCAGCAGGGGAACGACGACCTGGAATTCGGCGCCGGCGTCCGGCGCCTCCCCGACCCGGATGGTCCCGCCGTGCAGATCGACGAAGTCGTGAGCAATGGACAGCCCCAGCCCGGAGCCGCCGAACCTCCGGTATCCGGTCACGTTCCCCTGGCTGAAGCGCTGGAAGATGCGCTCGCGGTCCTCGGCGGGGATGCCCGGACCGTTGTCGCGCACCAGGATGCGGGCGTGGCCGTCCTCGTCGCGCAGGGAACAGAAGACCCGGCCGCCGTCCGACACGAACTTGAAGGCGTTGGACAAGAGGTTGAGCAGCACCCGTTCGATCTTCTCGGCGTCGATCTCCGCGGGCAGACGGTCCGGCACGTCGATCCGGTAGTCAATGCCCCGTTGCCGCGCGAGACCGTCGAATTGACCGGCGACGAGGCGCACGACCTCGCTCAGATCGACGCGCGCGTAGTGCAGCGCCATCTTCCCGGCGTCGATCTTGGACAGGTCGAGAAGGGCATTGACCTGCTTGAGCAGGGTGGCGGCGTTGCGGCGCACCACCCGCAGTTCCTCCCTCTGCCCGGGCGTCAGCTGCTGGCCGAGCAGCTTGTCCACCGGCCCGAGGATCAGGGCCAGCGGCGTGCGCAGCTCATGGCTGACGTTGGCGAAGAAGGTGCTCTTGGCTTCGTCCAGTTCCCGGATGCGGGCGAGCAGGCGTTGCAGCTCCTCGTTCTTGCGCAGCACTTCGTTCTCGGCGCGCTTGCGGTCGGTGATGTCCAGGTTCACGCCGACCCACGAGGTGATGGTTCCCCTGTCGTCGCGCACGGGGCGGCCGCGGCTGAGGACGGTGTGGTACTGGTTGTCCGGCCCCAGGATGCGGTGTTCGTATTCCCACAGCTCGCCGGTGCGGACGCAATGCATCCACTTTGCCAGCATGTCCTCCCGGGTGGCCGGGTCGTAGCGCTCGGTCCAGCCGAACTCCGCCTGCTCCTCCTGGGTCATCTCCAGGAGTTCGAGGAACGAAGGGCTCACGTAGCGCGCCCCGCCGTCGGCGTCGCACAGCCAGACGCCGTAGGGGATGGCTTCGCCCATGGTGCGGTACTGCGCTTCCGACTCCGCCAGCTCCTGGGTTCGCTGGACCAGCTCCTTCTCGGCGCGTTTTCGGCCGGTCACATCCTGCAGGATGCCGACCGCGCGGCAGGGCGCCCCACCCTCCCCCAGGAAGACGCGGCCGGTCGAGGAGAGCCAGTGGATGCTGCCGTCCGGCCAGAGCACGCGGTAATCGGCCTGATAGCGTCCGCCACTCCCGACCGCCACGCCGAAGGCCCGGCGGGACGCCTCGCGGTCCTCGGGGTGGATGCACGCCCGCCATTCCTGGAGGGTCCGGTGCGGGGCACCGCGCGGCAGCCCGAACAGCGGGCCGACGGTGTCCGACTGAGTGACGGCGCCGGTGGCCAGGTCCACGTCCCAGACCCCGACATCGGCACTGTCCAGAGCGACGGACAGCAGGTCGGCCGATGCGACCGGCGGCGGACCGGCGGGCCGGACGTCGTCATGCGTCACATGCGCCATTCGTCATTCCCCGAGGGTCGTCGCGGCCCGACCTCATCAGCGGGACGGGCGCGGTCAGGCGGGATGCGGAGCGAAGGTCAGTCCGGATCCGGTGCCGCCCGGACAAGGCCATCATGGTGCAGGAGTGGGAGAAAGCGAGAAGTCATGACGTTCACGGCGCACTATTGTCAGGACAAAACGTTTGGCATCAACACGGATTGTCCTACCACCACTCGCTCGATGCACGTGCAATTTGGAAGAAGGTATGCCAGACGTAGTAGCAACATGGAATTTCCGCTCAATAGTGGCGGTCTAACCTCAATGCGCAGGCGCTTTCGCGTTGCGCATCATTGATCGCACGCCCTAGACTGCTTCGGGCAGACCTCAAGCATTCTTCGATCGTGACCCGCAGCGTGCCCGAACCCCACCTCACCTCGCACAGTCGATGCCGCCCACCGCTCCGCCGGGAGCCGTCCGGGGCATGGCTGTCCGGCCGGGCACGAGCGTGAGGATCCGTCCGGCGGCGGCCGGCACGCTGGCGCTCTGGCCATGCCTGGCGCTGCTGCTCGTGGCGGCGCTCGGCCTTGCCTTCGCCGTGAGATCCACGACCACCGGCCTCGGCGAGATCCGGCGTCTGGAAAACACTTGGCGCCATGCCGAGGGCCTGCTGTCGCTTCTCAAGGACGTGGAGACCGGCCAGCGCGGGTTCACCGCCACCGGAGACCCGCAGTTCCTGGAGCCCTACGCCGACGCGTGGCCGCGGATCGGCCCGGAGCTGGACGTCGTGGCGGCGGACCTGCCGCAGGACGCGGCCCGCCGACTGCGTGATCTGGTGGGCGGCAAGCTCGACCAGAGCACCAGCATCGTCGCGCTCTCCCGCTCCGACCTGGAGGCGGCGCGGACCGCCCTGGTGTCGGGCGAGGGCAAGCGGCTGATGGATGCCGTCCGCGCGGAGGTCGCGGCCATCGTCGCGCGCGTCGGCGGCCAGCTCGTTGAAACGGAGCGGCGGGTCCGACGCTGGAGCCTGTGGACCTCGATCCTGGCCTTTTCGGCCAGCGCGCTGGCCTGCCTGATCGCCGCCGCCGCCGCCTGGATGGCCCGGCGACGGTCCCTGGAGCGCCTGCGCTTCGCGGAAGAGAGGCGCGAGAGGGCCGTCGCCGCCTCCCGGCGGACCGAGGCGGTCCTGCGCGAGAACGAAGAGCATCACCGGCACCTGCTCGAACTCAACCCGCAGGTCCTGTGGACCGCCGGCCCGGACGGGGCGATCCTCGACTTCAACCAGCGCTGGCTCGACCTCACGGGATTGAAGCGGGAGGATGCGCTGGGCGAGGGCTGGATGCGCGTCCCGCATCCCGACGACGTTCCGGCCATGGTCGAGGCGTGGATGCGGTCGGTCGAGACAGGGGAGCCGTACGACGTGGAGCACCGCATCCGCCTCGCCGACGGCAGCTTCCGCTGGATGCGCTCGCGCGCCTTCGCCCGCCGCGGCGCCGCCGGCGCCATCGTCCGCTGGTACGGCGCGACCGAGGACATCCACAGCCGCAAGCTGGCCGAACTGCAGAGGGCGGAGCTTCAAACCGAACTGCTGCACGCCACGCGGGTCAGCACCATGGGCGAGGTCGCCGGCACCCTCGCGCACGAGCTGAACCAGCCGCTCGGCGCCGTGCTCAACTACATCGACGGGTGCCGCGTCCTGCTCGGATCGGGCCGGCCGGAGGCGCAGGGCGCCGCGCTCGACGCCCTGGCAGAGGCCCAGGCGCAGGCCGTCCGGGCCGGGGAGATCATCCGCCGGCTGCGCCAGTACATCGCCCGGGCACGCACCGAGCGGCGCCGCTGCGACCTGAACGCGCTGGTCCGCGAGGCGGCCGGGCTGGCGCTCGGCCGGACCGGCCGGGCCGGCATCCGCGTGGTCTGGGACCTGGCGGCCGATCTTCCGCCGGTGTCGGCGGACCCGGTCGAGATCCAGCAGGTCGTCGTCAACCTGCTGCGCAACGCCGTCGAGGCGATGGAGCACGGCGGCCCGCTACGGGAACTGGGCATCGCCACGGCGCCGGCCGGAGGCGGCCGGGTGGAACTCGCCATTTCCGACACCGGGCCAGGCCTGCCCGAAGAGGTGGGGCGGGCGCTGTTCAAGCCCTTCGTGACCACCAAGCCCGAAGGCATGGGCCTGGGGTTGTCGATCTGCCGGTTCATCGTGACGGCGCATGGCGGGACGATCACCGGCGAGCCCAACCCCGGCGGCGGCGCACGGTTCCGCATCTCCCTGCCGGCCGCGCTGGCGGAGAAGGAGGTCCGGCATGCCTGACGATCCGCAGCCCACCGTCTTCGTCGTCGAGGACGAGAACGCCGTCCGCGACGCCCTGGCGTTCCGCCTGACAGTGGCCGGGTTCGCCGTCCGGGGCTACGGCGCCGCGGAGCCGTTCCTGGCCGACCTCGATCCCGAGGCCGACGGCTGCCTCGTCACCGACCTGCGGCTGCCCGGCATGGACGGACAGCAGCTTCTGGAGCATCTCGCGGCGCTCGGCTGCCGGCTTCCGGTCATCGTCATCACCGGCTGCGGCGACATCCCGGCGGCCGTCCGGGCGATGCAGGCGGGGGCCGTCGATTTCCTTGAAAAGCCGATCGTTCCGGCGGCGTTGACGCAGACGATCCGGCGCGCCCTGGACATCCAGCGGGACGCCCGCTCGCTGCACGGCGAAGCGGCGGCGGCGGCGGCGCGGATCGGCACGCTGAGCGAGCGGGAACGCGAGGTCTTCGACGGGCTGGTGGCGGGCAGGATGGGCAAGCAGATCGCCTTCGACCTCGCCATCAGCCCGCGGACGGTCGAGGTGCACCGCGCCCGGATCATGGAGAAGCTGGGCATCCGGACGGCATCCGACCTGATCCGCATCGGCATGCTGGCGCGGCTGCACGGGATGGGCAATCGGAATGGGTAAGGGCATGTCCTGGTTGCCGGTTGGCCGGGCGCTGTCCATGTCGGAGGGCGGGAGGCCCACCGCCCGGCCGGTTCGGCCCCTCCCGCTGGATCGATGATGACTGAGTTCGCCCCCATGGTGCTGGTCGTCGATGACGACGAGGCGTTCCGGCGATCGATGACGCTGCTGCTGACCGCCTGCGGCTTCGCCGTGCGGAGCTTCGCCTGCGGCGAGGATCTGCTGGCCGCCTGCGACGGCGAGGCGCGCGGGTGTCTGGTGATCGACGTCCATCTGCCCGGCCTGGACGGCTTCCGCACCATCGAGCAGCTGCGCGCCCGCGGCTCGACCCTTCCGGCCCTGCTGATGACCGGTCGGCCCGACGAGTCCATGCGGGAGCAGGCCGCCGCGGGCGGCTTGCCGGATGTGCTGGAGAAGCCGCTGCCGGGGCACGTGCTGGTGCAGGCCATCCGCACGGTCCTCGACCTCGGCTGACCCTTTTGACGGGCGTCGGCGACAAAGGGGTATCGACTAAGGGCCAGACCTGACTACCCGGTGGCCGGCGGGTCCGTTAACCATAGCCCGCGACCGGACGAACCGCCCTGGAGCCCCGCCTTGCCAGACGACCGTGGTGACCAGCCGACCTCGGAAGAAGACCGGCTGCGGTTCCTCCTGCGTGAACTCAACCACCGATCCCAAAACCTTCTGGCCGTGGTGCAGTCCATCCTCCGCCTGACCCAGGCTCCCGACACCGCCACCTTCATCCAGAACGTCGAAGCGCGCATCACCGCTCTGGCCCGGGTGCACGCCATCGTCGATGAGGAGCGGGACAGCCATGCCGACCTGTTGACGCTAGTCCGGAACGAACTGGCGCCGTTCGGACTGGACGAGCGGGTGGTTGTATCCGGCGACAATCTGTCGGTCACGCCGAAGGCGGCGCAGGCCATGGCCATGGTTCTGCACGAACTCGCGACCAACGCGGCCAAGTACGGAGCGCTGTCGGCGCCGGAGGGACGGATCGCGGTCCGATGGGAGAGCGGGACCGGCCCGTCCGGTGAGTTGGTATTGCGCTGGACGGAGCGCAACGGGCCGCCCGTCGCGGCGCCACTGCGGCGGGGCTTCGGTTCCAAGCTGATGGAGACGATGATGAATGACCTGAACGGCCGCATCGACAAGGACTGGCGGGCCAAGGGGCTGGCCTGCACGGTGCGCCTGCCGCTTGAGGGATGCCTGTCGAGACACGCTCACCCGCCGCACGCCATCGCGACGCTGCCCGCCGCTCGTCCACTGCCCGCCCGCAACATCCTGGTGTTCGAGACGGACACCATCGTCGCCCAGGCGTTCCGCCATCTGTTCCGGGTGATGGGCTGCGAACCGATCGGCCCGGTCACCTCTCTGTCGGAAGCGTTGCGCCTCGCCCGCACGGCGCCGATCGACGTCGCCATTCTGGAGGCCGGGTTCGATGGCTTGCTCTGCCAGCCGGTTGCCGATGCGCTGAAGGAACGCGGCATTCCCTTCGTGGTCTGCACCTGCCGCGACCCTGCGTCTCTGGGCGGTGCGCCGCCGGCCGGCGGCATCGTCCTCGGCAAGCCCTTCGACTGGGAGACGCTCGGCACCACGCTGGAGGCGGCGATGCGCCGTCCACACCCGGCGGTGACCAGCTCGGGCGGCAATTCCGGATGGTCGATGTAGACACCCCTTTCCCCAGCATGCTTGTGCACAAGGTTTCCTGAGCGGCCGAGGTGAACGTCCCGGGGGCGTGCTTCGACGACGGGATGTGAAACAGCGGACGGACGTTTGATGTCGGAGCCTGAACGGGACGTCTTCCCAGACGGTATTCTGATCGTCGACGGCGAGTGGCGCATCGCCGACCTGAACGACCGCGCCCGTATCCTGTTCGGCACCGGCGGCGATCCGGTCGGCCAGGACGTCCGCGTCGTCATGCCCCAACCGCTGGCCGACGCGTTTCGGCGGCATGCCGAACCGGCGCTGGCCGACCGCCGGCTGGCCGCGTTCGAGTGCCTGGCCGACGCGGTGCTCTATTCGGTCCGGGTTTCCCCGATCCGGAACGGCGCCGCCCTTGCGGTCACGGACGCCACGGCGAGCCGGGCAGCCGACGAGCCCCTGCGCCGCGACGAGCCCTTCCGGCTTCTGTTCGAACAGGCGGGCATGGGCATGAAGCGGATGGCGCCGGACGGGCGCCTGCTGGACGCCAACGCCAAGCTCTGCGCCATTCTGGGTTACGAACTTGAGGACCTTCTCCGGCTGAACGCCGCCGACATTACCCATCCCGACGATCTGCCGGCCGAGCTGGAGCGGGTCCGGAGGCTGCTGGCCGGGGAGATCGACAGCTACGCCGTGGAGAAGCGCTACGTCACCCGATCCGGCAAGCCGGTGTGGGTGCGCGTGACCTCCTCGCTCGCCCGGCCGGCCGACAGCGCTGACGTCTACCGCATCTCCATGGTGGAGGACATTTCCGCCCGCAAGGATGCCGAGCGACGGCTGGAGGAAAGCCATGCGCTGCTCGACCGCATCCTGGAGACGGTCGCGGAGCCCATCTACGTGAAGGACGGCGACGGGCGTTTCCTGATGCTCAACTCGGCGACCGCCCGCGCCTTCGGGCGGGACCGGGACGCCATGATCGGCAAGCGGACCGCCGACGTCATGCCGCCCGATTTCGCCGCGAAGATCGAGGCGGTCGACCGCGCGGTCATGACCGACGGCGAGGAGGTCGTGACCGAGGAGTCCCTGCCGGATCCCACGTCCCGGGATGGGTCAAAGGTCAATCTCACCTCGAAAGCGCCGCTGCGCAACGCCGCGGGCGAGGTCGTGGGCGTGGTCGGCGTGTCGCGCGACATCACCGACCGCAAGGCCGCCGAAGACGCCATGCGGGCCGCCAAGGAGGCGGCCGAACGCGCCGATCAGTCGAAGTCGCGCTTCCTGGCGGCGGCCAGCCACGACCTGCGCCAGCCCGTGCAGTCGCTGTTCCTGTTCGCCGAGGTCCTGCGGGCGCATGTCCAGGACCCGGAAGGGACGGAGATGCTCGGGCACCTTCGGCGCGCCCTAGATGCCCTCAAGGGGCTGCTCGACAGTCTTCTGGACGTGTCGCGCCTCGACGCCGACGTCGTCCGGCCCCAGATCGCCGAATTCCCGATTGCCGAGCTGCTGGACCACATCGTGGCGACCTACGAACCGGTGGCTGCGGGCAAGGGGCTACGGCTCTTCGCGGTTCCCTGTTCGGCCGTGGTGCGCAGCGACCGCATCCTTCTCGGGCGTGTGGTCGCCAATCTGGTCGAGAACGCGATCCGCTACACCGAACAGGGCCGCGTCCTGATCGACTGCGTTCCACGGCAGGGCCGGCTGCACATCGAGATCCGCGACACCGGAATCGGCATCCCTCCTGAACATCTGGACCGCGTCTTCGACGAGTTCTACCAGGTCGGCAATCTGGAGCGCGACCGGAAACAGGGCCTGGGGCTGGGGCTGGCGATCGTGCGCCGGATCTCGCGGTTGCTGGACCACCCCATCTCGGTCACGTCCATGCCCGAAGAAGGCTCGACCTTCATCATCGAGGTGCCGCGGGGAGGGGAACGCACGCGTGGGTTCGGCGAAGCGTCGCCGGCCCAGAGTCCGCCGGCAGGGCCGACCATCGGCCAGGGGAAGGTCGCCCTGATCGTGGACGACGACGCGCTCGTCCTGATGGGTCTGCAAAGCATGCTGCACGAATGGGGCTACAAGGTGGTGATCGCTGCGTCCACCGAACAGGCGCTAAAGCGCATCCGCGAGCACCGGCTGAAGCCCGACATCGTCCTCGCCGACTACCGGCTGCGCGACGGCCGTGTCGGGACCGAGGCCATCCTCGTCATACGCGATCACGTGCGCGAGGTCGTGCCCGGAGTCATCCTGACCGGCGAGATCGGTCCCGAGCCGCAACGCGATGCCGCGGTGCACGGCCTGGGCCTGATCCACAAGCCTGTGACGCCGCGCCAATTGGCCTCGGTCCTCTCCCAGGACACCGCGGCGACCGGGTGAGCGCTGTGGCGCTGCCCGACGTCGCCCCCGACTGCTTATGTCCGCTCCTGGCGCAAAGCGGACCCGGTCGCGACGAGGGCGTATGCCCCTTTAACCATACTGCGCCAGCTCCACCATCACTCAGGAACCGGAGCATGTTTGACAGACGTCCCCTTGGGATATTTCGGGCTCTGTTGCAGCATTTGCGGCGCGGCGTAGATCGCGTAGAACCTTGACCGGAGTGGCGGCTGGGGCGACACGGTGATGCATTCCAAGAAGACCCCGTTCAAGGGGCGGCAGTTTACGGCGGAGGTGATCCTGTGGGCG
>DASPIO010000350.1:0-4575 GCA_035629155.1 Azospirillum sp.
GCCTCCTCGGCCTCGCCCTCGGTACCCTCGGTGGTCTCCTCGGCCTCTTCCTCCTCCAGGAGGTCGGCCGCGGTGACCATGCCGCCGCGCTGCGCCTGCAGCTCGGCTTCTTCCTGGGTGCGGGCGACGTTGACCGTCACCGCCACGCTGACCTCCGGGTGCAGCACGACGCGCACCTTGAACAGGCCCAGCGTCTTGATCGGCTGGTCGATCGCCACCTGCTGGCGGCCGACCTTGTAGCCGGTGGCGTCCAGGGCTTCGGCGATGTCGCGGCTGGACACCGAACCGTACAGCACGCCGGTCTCGCCCGCCTGACGGGTGATGATGACCGAGACGCCGTTCATCTTCTGCGAGACGAACTCGGCATCCTTGCGGCGCTCGAGGTTCTGGGCCTCAAGCGTGGCGCGCTGCTTCTCGAACAGCTCCAGGTTGGCCTTGCTGGCGCGCAGCGCCTTCTTCTGGGGCAGCAGGTAGTTGCGGGCGAAGCCGGGCTTCACCTTGACCACCTGGCCCATTTGGCCGAGCTTCTCGACCCGCTCCAACAGAATAACTTCCATCACTCGTCCTCCTGATCGGGGCCGGCCTTCGCCCAGCGGCGGCGCAGCCCAATCCATTGCTCGATCACCCCGAGGCCGACCAGAACCACGATCGGCCAACCGAAAAGAAACAGGAACAGGTAGAACCCGACGAGGAGCGCCACCCTGGCCTTCTGACGGCCCGCAAACGCGTGCACGACGGCGAGGCCCGCGAAGCTGAAGGGCACGGCCAGCACCAGCGCCACGTTGAGCGCCAGGAACCCGACCGTACCCGGCAGCAGCGCCGCCCCGGCGACCGTCAGCGCGAACGCCAGCGGCAGCCATCCCGGCAGCTCCACCTCGGTGATCCGCATCGGCGGTCGCCGATTGCGGGAGAACCGCATGAGGAGCCCCTGTGCCAGTGCCCCGTTGATGATGGTCATGAGCAGCCACGACACCACCACGAGGCCCGGAATCAGCCGGGCGACACCCAACGCTTCCGGCCCGAACGCTTCCGGTTGGGCGGCCGGCCGCCCCTCCGGGGTGACCGTACGCACCATCGCCGTGAGCGTCTCGCGCAACACGCCCTCCAGGCCGCCCGGCTCGCCGATCGTCCACACCACGGCGGCGAAGAACGCCGCGATGCCGAAGCCGGTGAGCCCCATGAGCAGGTGGCCCGGTGGATACCACTCCACCCCACCGCCGGCCGTGGGCCGTGCCAGCAGGGCTTGCCGCACGACGAACGCCGCGGGGATCGCCGCGGAGATCGCGTAGCCCACGAGGGCCGTCACGCTTCCAGTCGCCAGCAGCACCATCACCGCAGCCGTCCCGCCAGCGATGGCCGTGGCCCGCAGGCCCAGCCAGAGGCCGGCGAGGAGCAGAGGCAACGGTGCCAGATACGCCAGGATCAGCGCGCCGACGCTGCCGAAAAGGACGGCGGCGTACAAGAGCGCGCTGAACGCGCCGCCCGCGAGGGCGGCCACCAGGGCCGTAGGCATGCAGGCACCCCTAAGTCCCGGGCGTCAGGTCCGTTCCGTTCCCGCCTTTACTTCACCACGTAGGGGAGCAGGGCGAGGAAACGGGCGCGCTTGATGGCGCGCGCGAGTTCACGCTGCTTCTTCGCGGACACCGCGGTGATGCGGCTCGGCACGATCTTGCCGCGCTCGGAAATGAAGCGCGACAGGAGCTTGACGTCCTTGTAGTCGATCGCCGGGGCGTTCGCGCCCGAGAACGGGCAGGTCTTGCGGCGGCGGAAGAACGGGCGGCGCGGGCCGCCGCTGCGCGGCGCGGCGCCGCCGGTGGTCTGCTTGTCGCTCATCAGGCGTTCTCCCCTTCGGCAGCCTGGGGCTGCTCGGAACGGCGGGGCGGGCGGGGCCCGCGATCATCGAAGCGGCGCGGACCGCGGTCACCGCGCTCACCACGCTCGCCGCGCTCACCGCGGCTCTGCATCATGGCCGACGGGTTCGGGTCGAGCTTCTCGACGCGGACGGTCATGAAGCGCAGCACGTCCTCGTTGATGCCCATGTTGCGCTCGGCCTCGAGCACGGCGCTTGCCGGGGCGTCGAGGTTGAGGAACAGGTAGTGACCCTTGCGGTTCTTCTTGATCTTGTAGGTGAGCGTCTTCAGGCCCCAGTATTCGGTCTTGGCGACCGAACCGCCGTTGTCGCGGATGATCTGGGAAAACTGCTCGCCCAGCGCCTCGGCCTGGGCGGCCGAGATGTCCTGGCGTGCGATGAGCACGCACTCGTACAAAGCCATATGACTCCCCATGGCTGTTCATGGTCCGCCGCTGTGCCTTTTCCCACCACGGGTCGGGTCAGCCGCACGGGCCTAGCCGGCGGCACGCGGGCGCGCCGGCAAGGAGTTTGAAGCGCGGGAGTATGCACAAAACGCACGGTGGGGCAAGCTATTCCGCGTGCGTGCGTGGATTCGATGCGAAGGCGTATCGGCTGCCGGGAAAACGCGGCTGGAAGCAGGGGGGCGAAGGGCCGGTTGGCCGGTGCCGCGTGGGGGCCATAGTATATATGGTCAGGGGCGTCTTGATGGTGCTGCGCCGGACTGCGGTCCAAGCATCGCTTGACTTGGCGCTTTTCGCGGGTATGACTGTCGCCCACTTCCATGGCGGCGCGCGGGGCGCGCTGCGTCCACACACGGGTTTCCGCACAGCATGACCAGGGCGTTCGTGTTTCCGGGGCAGGGCAGCCAGGCGGTCGGCATGGGCCGCGAGCTGGCCGAAGCGTTCGAAGTCGCCCGTCTCACCTTCGAAGAGGTGGATGACGCGCTGAATCAGCGCCTGTCGCGCCTGATGTTCGAGGGGCCGGAGGCAGACCTGACGCTGACCGAGAACGCCCAGCCGGCACTCATGGCCGTCAGCGTCGCCGTCGTGCGCGTGCTCAGGAACCAGGGCAATCTCGACCTGCGCAAGCACGCCACCTTCGTGGCCGGCCATTCGCTGGGCGAGTACTCGGCGCTGTGCGCCGCCGGCTCCTTCTCGCTGGCCGACGCCGCGCGCCTCCTGAAGCTGCGCGGCCAGTCCATGCAGAAGGCGGTGCCGGTCGGGCAGGGCGCCATGGCGGCCCTTCTGGGTGCCGAGCTGGGGCAGGCGCAGGCCATCGCCACCGACGCGGCGGAAGGGCAGATATGCTCGGTCGCCAACGACAATTCGTCGGGGCAGGTGGTCATCTCCGGTCATGCCGACGCCATCGATCGCGCCATCGTGCTGGCCGCCGAGCGCGGGCTGAAGCGCTCCGTGCGGCTGCCGGTGAGCGCCCCCTTCCATTGCCCGCTGATGCAGCCGGCCGCCGACGCCATGGCGCAGGCGCTGGCCAACATCACCATTCTGCCGCCGGACGTGCCGGTGGTGGCGAACGTCACGGCCACGGCGGTGAGCGACCCAAGCCAGATCCGCAGCCTGCTCGTCCAGCAGGTGACCGGCATGGTGCGCTGGCGCGAGAGCGTGCAGTACATGAAGGCGCAGGGAGTCGACACGCTGGTCGAACTGGGCGCCGGCAAGGTGCTGGCCGGCCTCGCCAAGCGCATCGACAAGGAGCTGGCGGCCACCTCGGTGGGTTCGCCGGCCGACGTCGAAGCCATCCTCAAGACCCTGTGAGGCGTCCCATGTTCGACCTGACCGGAAAGTGCGCGCTGGTGACCGGCGCCTCGGGCGGAATCGGCGCGTCGATCGCCCGCGCGCTGCACGCGCAGGGCGCCACCGTCGCCCTCTCGGGCACCCGCGTCGAGCCGCTGGAGGCCCTGGCCGCCGAACTGGGCGAGCGCGCCAGGGTGGTGCCGGCCAACCTGGCGGACGCGGCGTCCACCGAGCAGCTCATCAAGGACGCCGAGGCGGCCATGGGCCAGGTGGACATCCTGGTCAACAACGCCGGCCTGACGCGCGACCAGTTGGCCATGCGCATGAAGGACGAGGACTGGCAGACGGTGCTGGACGTCAACCTGACGGCTGCCTTCCGCCTGTCGCGCGCGGCGCTGCGCGGCATGATGAAGCGCCGCTGGGGGCGAATCGTCGGCATCACCTCGATCGTCGGCGTCACCGGCAACCCGGGGCAGGCGAACTACGCCGCCTCAAAGGCCGGAATGATCGGCATGTCGAAGGCGCTGGCGGCCGAAGTCGCCTCGCGCAACATCACGGTCAACTGCGTGGCGCCGGGCTTCATCACCACGGCGATGACGCACGCGTTGAACGACGATCAGAAGGGCAAGCTTTTGAGCGCCATTCCCGCCGGCCGCATGGGCGAGCCGGCGGAAATCGCCGCCGGGGTCGTGTACCTGGCGAGTGAAGAGGCCGCCTACGTCACCGGCCAGACGCTGCACATCAACGGCGGCATGGCCATGATCTGAGGCGGTTTAACCCAGGGTTGGACGAAACGGAACCGGTGCCTCGCGGGCGCTGGTCAAGTCCCCTGAAATGTGTTATCGGACGGGGCTTTTCGCGGCAGGACGACACGCTTACGACGCGTGCCCGGGATGCCGGATTCGCCCGAGCGGCATCAAGGATTTGGAAGGTCGAAGATGAGTGACATCGCCGAGCGCGTGAAGAAGATCG
>DASPIO010000351.1:0-9598 GCA_035629155.1 Azospirillum sp.
GCGTGGTCGATTTCTTTCGAGGACTAATCTCCTAAATCGATTCAGAGCCAGGGGGCGTGCTTTGCGGGTGTCGTCGAGGGTTCTGGCGCTCAGCCTGATGGCTGGCTGCGCCATGACAACGGTATCTATGGCCATGGCCCAGTCGGCCGGGGCCCCTCTGGTGGTGGATCGGACGCAGGTCGCTCAAGTCTTCTCCGGCGGTTCCATCCGGGACATCCGTGTTGAAGGCTCGCAGCGCATCGAACCCTCCACGGTCCGATCGTACCTGACGGTTCAGCCGGGCGATCCGTTCAACCCCGACCGCATCGACGAGTCGCTGAAGGCGCTGTACGCGACCGGCCTGTTCGCCGACGTGCAGCTGCGCCGCGAAGGCGACGCGCTGGTGGTCGCGGTGAAGGAAAACCCGATCATCAACCGCATCGCCTTCGAGGGCAACAAGCGCATCGAGGATGAGCAGCTGGAAAAGGAGATCCAGCTCCGGCCGCGAGTCGTCTACACGCGCACCCGCGTGCAGAGCGACGTCCAGCGCCTGATCGAGATCTACCGCCGCCAGGGCCGCTTCGCCGCAACGGTCGAGCCGAAGATCATCCAGCTCGACCAAAACCGCGTCGATCTCGTCTTCGAGATCAACGAGGGCGTGCGCACCGGCGTGCGCGCCATCAACTTCATCGGCAACCAGGAATTCAGCGACGGGACCCTGCGCGAGACCGTCATGACGAAGGAGACCGCCTGGTGGCGTTTCCTGACGTCGGACGACAACTACGATCCCGACCGCCTCACCTACGACCGTGAACTGCTGCGCCGCTTCTACCTGCGCGAAGGGTATGCCGACTTCCGCGTCATCTCGGCGGTTGCGGAGCTGACGCCCGACCGAAACGACTTCGTCATCACCTTCACTGTGGACGAGGGCGAGCGGTACAAGTTCGGCAAGATCGACATCAGCAGCAACCTGAAGGCGCTGGATCCGGAGGTGCTGCGCGGTGTCCTGCTCACCCGCGAGGGCGAGTGGTACAACGCGCAGGAGGTCGAGGACACCATCACCAAGCTGGTGAGCGCGGTGGGCGACCTGCAGTACGCCTTCGTCGACGTGCGCCCCCGCATCAACCGTGATCGCGAAAAGCGCACCATCGACATCACCTACGAGATCGCCGAAGGGCCGCGCGTCTTCGTCGAACGCATCGACATCAACGGTAACGTCCGCACGCTCGACAAGGTCATCCGGCGCGAGCTACTGCTGGCCGAAGGCGACCCGTTCAACACCTCCAAGCTGCGCCGGTCGGAGCAGCGGGTGAAGGATCTGGGCTACTTCGAGCGCGTGCAGGTCACCACGCAGGAGGGCACGGCGCCCGACCGCTCGGTGGTGAACGTCGAGGTGACGGAGCAGTCGACCGGTGAAATTTCCATCGGCGCCGGTTTCTCGACCTCCGACGGTCCGTTGGGCGACTTCTCGATCCGCGAGCGCAACCTGCTCGGCCGCGGTCAGGATCTGCGTTTCGGCGCGACCATTGCGCAGCGCCGCCAGGAGTACGACATCAGCTTCACGGAGCCGTACTTCCTCGACCGCGACCTGTCGGCGGGCTTCGACCTGTACCGCATCACCCGCAACTATCAGAACGAGGCGTCGTACGACGAGAAGAACAACGGCTTCTCGCTGCGCCTCGGCTATCCGCTCTCGGAAAACCTGCGCCAGCGCGTCTATTACCAGCTGCAGAGCACCAGCATCGACCGCGTGCCCGACACCGCCTCCATTTACATCAAGGAGGAGCAGGGCACGCACGTCAATTCGATCGTCGGCCAGGAGCTGATCTACGACCGCCGCAACAGCCGTCTCACCCCGACCGACGGCTACTACGTGCGCGTGGTCACCGACGTGGCCGGCCTCGGCGGCAGTTCGCGCTTTGTCCGCGCCCGCCTGGGGGGCGGCTATTACGTGCCCCTGTCCAGTGGCGACGAATGGGTGCTCAGCACCACGGCCGAAGCCGGCTACCTCGTCGGACTCGGCAAGCCGATCTTCCTGGCCGACCGCTTCTTCCTGGGTGGCGACACGCTGCGCGGCTTCCGCACCGCGGGCGTCGGTCCGCGCGACATCCGGACGAACGACGCGCTGGGCGGGCGCCGGTATGGCCGCGCGTCGGTCGAGATGAGCTTCCCGCTCGGTCTGCCGGAGGAGTTTGGGCTCAAGGGGCACGCCTTCTCCGACGTCGGCGTGCTGGGCAACAGCACCATCAAGAACGACCCGTTCGTCCCCGACGAGGAGTCGATTCGCATGTCGGTCGGCACCGGCGTTTCCTGGCGGTCGCCGTTTGGCCCCATCCGCGTGGATCTGGCCCTGCCGATCCTCAAGGAAGGCTACGACCGCAAGGAAATCTTCCGCTTCAGCTTTGGAACCAGGTTCTAATACCATGCACCTCTCCACCATCCGGGCGCTCGTGGGCGCCGCCGCGCTCGCCACCAGCGCACTCATCCCGCTTTCGGCGAACGCCCAGCAGGCCCAGCCAGCGCCCCAGGCGCCGGCGCAGCAGCCGCCCGGCCCCGGTGCCACGGCCAAGGCGCCGATCGTCGTGGTCGTCGACGTGCAGAAGATCCTGCAGGACTCGACGGCGTCGAAGGGCATCCAGACGGCGGTCGAGTCGCAGCGCGACACCTACCAGAAGGAAATTTCCGCGCTGGAGGACAAGCTGCGCAACGGCGAGGCGGAACTGCGCAAGCAGCAGACCGTGCTGTCGCCGGACGCCTTCGCCAACAAGCGACGCGATTTCGAGAAGCAGGTTGCCGAGGTCCAGCGCACGGTGCAGAACCGCAAGCGCGCTCTCGATACCGCGCTGAACGAGGCGATGGGCCAGGTTCAGAAGAACATGGTGGAGATCATCGCCGACGTCGCACGCACGCAGGGTGCGAACCTCGTGCTCGCCCGGCATCAGGTGGTGTTGGTGGACACGCAGCTCGACGTGACGGACATCGTGCTTGAGCGGCTGAACAAGAAGCTGCCCAGCGTCGCCGTGTCGATTCCCAAGCCGTAATGGGTGGCACCCCTTAGGGGGCTCCTCTCGGCATAGCGATTGATCGGCTGCGGGAAATGGGGCACAACGAGCAACGCCTCTTGCGGGCGTTGTCTCCGGTGGGCTTCGTCTCCCGCGGTGGAGGCATTGGATTCTCCTTGCGCACACAGGAATGGGCGCGCACAGCGGATGGTCGGACGATGGATGTGACGGCGGAAAACAAGAAAGTGGCCGACATCGACATCATGCGGGTCATGCAGATGATCCCGCATCGCTACCCCATGCTCATGATCGACCGCGTGGTCGACGTGGTGCTGGGCGAGAGCGCGGTCGGCGTCAAGAACGTGACGATCAACGAGCCGTTCTTCGCCGGGCACTTCCCCTCGCGGCCGGTGATGCCGGGCGTCATGATGATCGAGGCGATGGCGCAGACCGCCGCCGTCCTGGTGGTGGCCACGCTGGGCACCGAAGCCGAGGGCAAGCTGGTCTACTTCATGACCGTGGACGAGGCGCGCTTCCGCAAGCCGGTGATGCCGGGCGACACTCTGCACATCCACGTGACCAAGGTGCGCAGCCGCGGCAACGTCTGGAAATTCAAGGGCGAGGCCAAGGTCGGCGAGACGCTGTGCTCGGAGGCCATCTTCTCCGCCATGATCCTGGACGAGAAATGACCGTCTCGATCCATCCCAGTTCCGTCGTCGATGCCGCGGCCAGGCTCGGCACCGGCGTCGTCATCGGCCCGTTCTGTGTCGTCGGCCCGGACGTCGATCTGGGTGACAACGTGCGCCTGACCTCGCACGTGGTGGTCGAGGGGCGCACGCGGATCGGCGAGGGCACGGTGGTTTATCCCTTCGCCTCGCTGGGCCATCCGCCGCAGGATCTGAAGTTCAAGGGCGAGCCGTCCGAACTGATCATCGGCCGGCACAACCGCATTCGCGAGAACGTCACCATGAACCCCGGCACCGAGGGGGGCGGGATGGTGACGAAGGTGGGCGACCACGGCCTTTTCATGGTGGGATCGCACGTCGCGCACGACTGCATCGTCGGCGACCACGTCATCCTTGCCAACAACGCGACGCTGGGCGGCCATGTGACGGTGGGCGACTACGCCATCCTCGGGGGGCTGTCGGCGGTGCACCAGTTCGTGCGCATCGGCTCGCACGCCATGATCGGCGGCATGTCGGGCGTGGAGAACGACGTCATCCCCTATGGCCTCGTCATGGGCGAGCGGGCCAAGCTGGCCGGCCTCAACCTTGTCGGGCTGGAGCGTCGGGGCTTCACCAAGGACGAGGTGCGCGGCCTGCGCGCCGCCTACAAGATGCTGTTCGCCCCGGCCGGCGACACCTTCGCCAGCCGTCTGGAGGAGGTCAGCCGCGAGTACGAGGGGCAGACGCTGGTCGCCCAGATCCTCGCCTTCATCCGCGACAAGTCGTCCCGCCCGCTCCTCCAGCCGCGCATGGAGAATGGCGCCTAAGGTCGCCATCCTGGCGGGCGGCGGCGACCTGCCGGCCCGCCTCGCCACGGCGGTGCGGGGCACCGGGCGCGAGGTGTTCATCGTCGCCTTCGATGGCCAGACCGATCCCGCCACCGTTGCCGGCTTCCCGCACCTGTGGAGCCGCTTCGGCGCCGCTGGCAGCATCGTCGCGCGCCTGAAGGCCGAGGGCGTGGGCGATCTGGTGTTCGCCGGGCCGGTGCGCCGGCCGTCGTTCAGCGAACTGCTCCCCGACTGGTACACCACGAAGTTCCTCGCCAAGGTCGGCACGCGTGCGCTGGGCGACGACGGGCTGTTGCGCTCCGTCGCTCGCGAACTGGAGGGCGAGGGGTTCCGTGTCGTCGGCTTGCACGAAATCCTGGGTGAACTGCTGACGCCGGCAGGGCCGGTCGGCAGCCGCACGCCGGACGAGGCGGCGCGACGCGACATCGCCCGCGGGGTGGAGGTGGCGCGCGGCCTGGGGGCGCTCGACGTCGGTCAAGGGTGCGTGGTGCAGCAGGGGATCGTGCTGGCGGTGGAGGCGATTGAGGGCACCGACGCCATGCTGGACCGCTGCGCCGGTTTGCGCCGGCCGGGCGGCGGCGGCGTGCTTGTGAAGGTGAAGAAGCCGCAGCAGGACCGACGTCTCGATCTGCCGACCATGGGCACGACCACCGTGGAGAAAGCCGCCGCCGCCGGGCTGGCCGGCATCGCCGTGCAGGCTGGCGGCAGCTTGATCGTGGACCGCACGGCGGTGGGCGCGCTGGCCGATCGCCTGGGCCTGTTCGTCGTGGGCATTGAGGTTTCCGCCTCTGAGGATACGAAATGAATGGCCCTCTGGTCTTCCTGATCGCCGGCGAGCCGTCGGGCGACGTCCTGGGGGCGCGACTGATGGCCGCGTGCAAGCGGCTGACCGGTGGCGCCGTGCGTTTCGCCGGCATCGGCGGCGAGCGCATGGCCGCCGAGGGGCTGGAGACCATGGTGCCGCAGGCGGAGCTGGCCCTGTTCGGCGTGTTCGAACTGCTGCCGCAAATTCCCAACCTGCTGCGCCGCATGGACCAGACGGTGGCGGAGATCGTGCGCCTCCAGCCCGACGTGGTGGTCAGCATCGACTCGCCGGGTTTCACCGTGCGCGTCGCCAAGCGTGTGCGGCACGCCGCACCGCGAATCCCGCTGATCCATTACGTGGCGCCCACGGTGTGGGCGTGGAAGCCGGGACGGGCGCAGAAGTACGCGGCCATCTACGACCACCTGCTGGCCATTCTGCCGTTCGAGCCTCCGTATTTCCAGCGCGCCGGGCTGGCCTGCACCTTTGTCGGCCACGCGGTGGTCGAGGGCGGGGCGGGGAAGGGGGACGGCGCCCGCTTCCGGACGGCACACGGCATCAAGCCGCACGAACGCCTGATCGCCGTGCTGCCGGGCAGCCGCCGCAGCGAGGTCACCCGCCTGCTGCCCGACTTTCGCGCGACGCTGGACCGGCTGCGTTCCAACCATCCCAGTCTGGTGGCCGTGGTGCCGACGGTGGCGACGGTGCGCGACGTCGTGACGACGGAGGTCGCCGGGTGGCCCGTGCGCACCATCGTCGTGGAGGGTGACGAGGCCAAGTACGACGCCTTCGCCGCCTCCGAGGTGGCGCTGGCCGCGTCCGGCACGGTGACGCTGGAACTGGCGCTGGCCGGGCTGCCGATGGTGGTGGCTTACCGCCTCAACCCCGTCACGGTGGCACTGTACCGGCGGTTCATCCGGGTGAAGTACGTCAGCCTGGTGAACCTCATGCAGGACCGCATGTTGGTGCCGGAATTGCTGCAGGAGGATTGCCGGCCGGATAAGCTGGCAGCGGCGGTCGCGCGCCTGCTGGACGACCCGGCGGCGCGGCGGGAGCAGGTGGAGGGCGTTGCGGAGGTGGCCCGCTGGCTGGGCCAGGGTGATGAACCACCCAGTGAACGCGCGGCGCGAGTCGTGCTGGACGAAATCGGCCGAACGCAGAAGGGCGCAAAGCCCGCACACACAGGAGGGTTGGAATGAGCGGATACCGGATGCTGCACACGATGGTGCGCGTGTTTGACCTGGACAAGTCGCTGGACTTTTACACGCGTCTGCTCGGCATGAAACTGCTGCGCAAGACCGACTACGAGGGCGGTCGCTTCACGCTGGCCTTCGTCGGCTACGGCGACGAGAAGGACACGGCGGTCATCGAACTGACCCACAACTGGGACCAGAAGGAGCCGTACGCCATCGGCACCGGCTACGGCCACATCGCCATCGGCGTGCCGGACATCTACGGCACCTGCGACACGCTGCGCGCCGAGGGCGCCAGGATCACCCGCGAGCCCGGACCGATGAAGCACGGCAGCACCGTGATCGCCTTCATCGAGGATCCGGACGGCTACAAGATCGAGCTGATCGAGAAGAAGTAACGGTTGCTCTCCCGCAGCCTCTCCCGCCGGTCGGCGAGGAGAGGCTGCGGGAGAGCCTGAGCCTTGCCGTGGCGGGGTGCCCGAGGATATGCTTTCATCCGACTTCGGATGGAATAGCGGAGGGCCTTGGGTGATGCTGCGCCTTTACGACAACCTGTCTTCCGGCAACGGTTACAAGGTGCGGCTGATGCTGCACAAGCTGGGAATCGCGTTCGAGCGGGTCGAGATGGACATCGACCACGGCGGGACGCGCACGCCGGACTTCCTGGCCAAGAATCCGAACGGCCGCATCCCGACGCTGGAACTCGAGGACGGCACGTGTCTCGCCGAATCCAACGCCATCATCTGGTACCTGGCCGATGGCTCGCCATACCTGCCCGATGGACGGCTGGAGCGGGCGCAGGTGCTGCAATGGTTGTTCTTCGAGCAGTACAGTCACGAGCCCAACGTCGCCACGCCACGCTACTGGATCACCCACCACGTGGAGATGACGCCGGAGCGCACCATGGCGCTGCCGGGCAAGCGCAAGCAGGGGTACGACGCGTTGGGTGTCATGGATGGGCACCTGAAGGAGCGTCGCTTCTTTGTCGGCGAGCGGCTGAGCATTGCGGACGTCGCGCTGTACGCCTACACGCACGTGGCGCACGAGGGCGGCTTCGACCTGTCGGGCTTCCCGGCGGTGAACGCGTGGCTGGCGCGTGTGGCCGCCGAGCCACCGCACATCCCGATCACCCAGGGCTGAGGAGGATCGCCATGCTGCGCCTGAAGCGGGTCTACGACCCGCCCTCGGCCGATGACGGTCAACGGATCCTTGTGGACCGGCTGTGGCCGCGGGGCCTGCGCAAGGAGGACGCGCGTCTCGACGGCTGGCTGCGCGACATGGCGCCAAGCCCGGAACTGCGGAAGTGGTATGGTCACGAGGAAGCGAAATGGCCGGAGTTCCAGGAGCGCTACAAGGCGGAACTGGCGGCGAACGCGGGGGCGTTGGATGAACTGCGGCGGTACCTGAAGGAGGGGCCGGTCACGCTGCTGTACGCCTCGGGCGAGGGCAAGCACAGCCACGCCGAGATCCTGAAGGAACTGCTGGACTGCGATGGGGCGTTGTAGGTCGGGTTGAGCCGCAGGCGAAAACCCAACCTACGGACGTTTCGCTCAACCCAGCGCCAGAAAGGCGACGGCGCCAGCGATCGCCACCCAGGCTGCCAGACGGATCAGCCGTCGCTTGAGCGGCGGCTTGTTGTCGTTGGCCGCGGGCAAGTGCAGCCGCGCCCGCCGGGCCGGAACGACGTACGCAATCGGCGCTTGGGCGGCTCCATTGGAGCCGCCCTTGCCGAACTGTGCTGTGGGCCGGTTAGCCACGCTGCGTCAGCGGCACGAACGGCCGCTTGGTCTCGCCCGTGTAGAGCTGGCGCGGACGGCCGATCTTCTGCTGCGGGTCTTCGATCATCTCCTTCCACTGGGAGATCCAGCCGACGGTGCGCGCCACGGCGAACAGCACGGTGAACATGCTGGTCGGGAAACCCATCGCCTTCAGGATGATGCCCGAGTAGAAGTCGACGTTCGGGTACAGCTTCTTCTGGACGAAGTAGTCGTCCTCAAGGGCGATCTTCTCCAGCTCCATGGCGATATCGAGCAGCGGGTCGTTCTTAATGCCCAGCTCGCCCAGCACCTCGTGGCAGGTCTTGCGCATGACGGCGGCGCGCGGGTCGTAGTTCTTGTAGACCCGGTGACCGAAGCCCATCAGGCGGAAGTTGTCGTTCTTGTCCTTGGCGCGGCGGACGATCTCCGGAATGCGATCGACCGAGCCGATCTCCTCCAGCATCTTCAGCACGGCCTCGTTCGCACCGCCGTGCGCCGGGCCCCACAGGGAGGCGATGCCGGCGGCGATGCAGGCGAACGGGTTCGCACCCGACGAACCAGCCAGACGGACCGTGGAGGTCGAGGCGTTCTGCTCGTGGTCGGCGTGCAGAATGAAGATCTTGTCCATCGCCTTGGACAGGATCGGGTTCACCTTGTACGGCTCGCACGGGGTGCCAAAGGTCATGTACAGGAAGTTCTCCGCGTACGACAGGTCGTTGCGCGGGTACATGAAGGGCTGGCCGGCGGCGTACTTGTAGGCCATGGCGGCCATCGTCGGCATCTTGGCGACCAGACGGTGCGACGAGATCATCCGGTGCTGCGGATCGTCGATGTCGATCGAGTCGTGATAGAAGGCCGACAGCGCACCGGTCACGCCGCACAGCACCGCCATCGGGTGCGCGTCGCGGCGGAAGCCACTGTAGAACTTCGAGAGCTGCTCGTGCACCATCGTGTGGCGGCGGATGGTGTTCTCGAAGTCCTCCTTCTCCTTGGCGTTCGGCAGGTGGCCGTTCAGCAGGAGGAAGCAGACCTCGGGGAAGGTCGAATGCTCGGCCAGGTCGTCGATGGCGTAGCCGCGGTGCAGCAGAACGCCTTCGTCACCGTCGATGTAGGTGATCTTGGACTCGCAGCTGCCGGTCGACGTATAGCCGGGGTCGTACGTGAAACAATCGGTTTCCGCGTACAGCTTGCGGATGTCGATCACGCTCGGTCCGGTCGAGCCGTGCAGCACGGGCATGGTCACCTGCTTGCCCGTACGATTATCAATAAGGGTGACGGTGTCGCTCGACGCGTTCTGGGTCATCTCGGCACGTCCTTTATTTTATCCGGTTGAGGGCTTCCCGCCCCTTTCG